>CAYMPL010000042.1:0-18201 GCA_964392415.1 uncultured bacterium
GGGCCCCCGTCAATTCCTTTGAGTTTTAACCTTGCGGCCGTACTTCCCAGGCGGGATACTTAATGCGTTAACTACGGTACGGGAGGGGTCAATACCCCCCACACCTAGTATCCATCGTTTAGGGCGTGGACTACCAGGGTATCTAATCCTGTTTGCTCCCCACGCTTTCGTGTCTCAGCGTCAGTATCGGCCCAGAAGGTCGCCTTCGCCGCTGGTATTCCTCCTGATATCTACGCATTTTACCGCTACACCAGGAATTCCACCTTCCTCTTCCGAACTCTAGCAATCCAGTTTCCAATGCATTTCTCTGGTTGAGCCAGAGGATTTCACATCGGACTTAAATCACAGCCTACACACCCTTTACGCCCAGTGATTCCGAACAACGCTTGCACCCTACGTATTACCGCGGCTGCTGGCACGTAGTTAGCCGGTGCTTCCTTTGGCGGTACCGTCAAGGAGAATGGATATTAGCCACTCCCGTTTTCTTCCCACCTGACAGAGCTTTACAACCCGAAGGCCTTCATCGCTCACGAGGCGTCGCTGCGTCAAGGTTTCCCCCATTGCGCAATATTCCCCACTGCTGCCTCCCGTAGGAGTCTGGACCGTGTTTCAGTTCCAGTGTGGCTGGTCGTCCTCTCAGACCAGCTAACCATCATAGCCTTGGTGAGCTGTTACCTCACCAACTAGCTGATAGTGCGCAGGCCCATCCTCAAGTGATACCTTGTAAACAGAGGGCATCTTTGATCATCAAGACCGAGGTCCCAATAATATTATCTGGTATTAGCAATCCTTTCGGACTGTTGTCCCAATCTCGAGGGTAGGTTACCTACGTGTTACTCACCCGGTCGCCACTTTACTCATTTCCGAAGAAACTTTCTCGTTCGACTTGCATGTGTTAGGCACGCCTCCAGCGTTCGTTCTGAGCCAGGATCAAACTCTCAAATAAAGAAAAATAGGAATCCTTAATTCGAGGTTTTAATCATCACTGCTTGCTGTTTAGTTTTCAAAGACCAAATCAAACGAATTCGATCTAGCAGAACTATATAAAAGGGAATTTTATGTCAAGGGATTTGTTTTTTAATTGACATGTAACGAAGATACAGTAATAAAACTTCTTTATAATGGCAAAAAAAGCGCTTATCACAGGGATCACAGGCCAGGATGGCTCTTATCTTGCGGAACTTCTCGTCGAGAAAGGATACCATGTTCACGGAATTCTCAGACGATCCAGTATTTCAAAAACATCCAGAATACAACACTTGATTACCAACGAAAAAAGTGCCCCCAAAATTGAACTCCATTATGCAGACTTGAGTGACGCAAACTCGCTCATGAAAATTCTTTACGATACAGCGCCTCATGAAATTTATCACCTTGGCGCGCAAAGCGATGTCGCCATCAGTTTCAAGATACCTATTTTTACAGCAGATGTGACTGGACTTGCCACATTGAGACTTCTCGAATCGATCAGGCAGCTCGGTCTGAAAAGCCGTTTCTATCAGGCAGGAACGAGTGAACTATTCGGAGATGCCCTTGAAACACCGCAGAATGAAAATACCCCCTTTAATCCGAGAAGCCCCTACGGTATAGCAAAGGCGTTCGCTCATTGGACAACAAAATGTTATCGCGAGAGTTATAAAATCTTTTCAGCCAATGGCATCTTGTTCAATCATGAAAGCCCCAGACGAGGCGAAAATTTTGTGACACGAAAAATTTCAAAAGCGGTCGCAAGAATCAAGCTCGGGCTTCAGCCATCGCTCGTCATCGGGAATCTGGAAGCAAAGCGCGATTGGGGATATGCGAAAGATTATGTCGAAGGGATGTGGCGAATTTTGCAGCATGATGAAGCAGATGATTTTGTGTTGGCAACGGGCGAAACGCACACCGTCAGAGAATTTTTGGAAGAAGCGTTTGGTCTGGTCGACCTTGAATGGCAGGAATATGTAAAAGTGGATGAAAAATATTTTCGCCCTTTGGAAGTCCCGGCTCTCATTGGAAATCCAGCCAAAGCGAGAAAAATTCTAAACTGGGAATCCAAAGTTAAATTCAAAGAACTCGTAAAAATTATGGTAGAAGCCGATCTTGAAAATGAAAAAAAGGAACTCCATGAGTGAACTCTCTAAGAGAGAATGTATCCCCTGTAAAGGGGGGATCCCTCCTTTAAAAGGAGATCCATTAACAACCCTGCAAAAAAAACTTGGAAATCATTGGAAGATCGTTCGCGAACATCATCTGGAGAAAGAATTTAAATTTAAAAATTTTAAGGAAGCCTTGCAGTTCACAAATAAAGTTGGAAATCTTGCCGAAGAACAGGCACATCACCCTGACATCACTCTTTCCTGGGGGCTTGTCCGTGTCACACTCTGGACACATAAAATCGACGGTTTAACTGAAAGTGACTTTATTCTCGCAGCTAAAATCGATGAACTCTAAAAAATACGGGGTCCTGGGAGCCGGCATGCAGGGGACTGCCGCCGCCTTTGACCTTGCCCGTTTTGGAAAAGCGAAAGAGGTTTGGCTTTCAGATCTTTCGTGGGACAGAGCCAAAACTGCGGCAGAAAGAATTAATTCACTTCTTCAGAAGCAAATGGTTTACCCCAAAGAGCTTAAAATTGAAAATGAAAATGCTCTCATCGACTTTTTAAAACCCCTTGATGGCGCGCTCAGCGCCGTCCCCTATTTCTTAAATGTCAACATCACAAAAGCAGCCATTGAAGCCAAAACAGATCTTTGCGATCTGGGTGGAAACACAGAGGTTGTCTTCCGACAACTTTCTATCGCAGAGCAGGCAAAAGAGGCTGGCATTACGATTGTGCCAGACTGCGGTCTGATGCCGGGCCTCGGAAACATATTCGCCCTCTACGCCATTGAAACACTCGATTCTGTTGAGAGCGTTCAAATCTACTGTGGCGGACTTCCTCAACATCCAAAACCACCTCTCAACTATAAACTTGTTTTTTCAATGGAGGGGCTCACAAACGAATATTTTGGAAAAGCGGTTATTTTACGCGACGGCCGCATCAAAGAAATGGATACGTTTACTGAACTGGAGGAGATCACTTTTGAGCAGCCAATTGGAAAATGCGAAGCCTTTACAACCTCTGGCGGCACGTCGACCTGCCCTTGGAGTTTTCAAGACAAAGTAAAAACATACGAATATAAAACCGTTCGCTATCCAGGACACTATCAGATGATGAAAGCAGCCCTCGATTTGGGACTTTTGGATACAAGCCCTATCGAAGTCAGAAATATTAAAATCTCTCCCCGGGAGGTATTTCATGCGGTTGTAACGCCGAAAATTACCTTTCCAAAAGATAAAGACCTGGTGGCGCTGAGAGCGGTTTGCAAAGGGATAAGAAATCAAAAGCCAGAAACTCTGGTTCTCGAAATGATCGATTACTTTGATGAAGAAACCGGCTTCACAGCGATGGAACGAACCACCGCGTTTCCTGCCGCATTGGTTCTGGAAACGGTTGTCTCTCATGACACCGCGGCAGGGGTTTGTCCCTTGGAAAAAGCCATTTCAGCAAAAGACTACCTCCCGCAACTGAAAGGACGGGGAATTTCTATAAAAATAAACCAAAAAAACTAGAACGACGAAGCCTTGACGTTTTCTTTCTTTTTGTCTTACTATTATTTTGGCTATTATTTGGAACTTAAAAAATGAAGAAAAAAGGAATTCTGATTTTCATTCTGACTATTTGTCTGAGCGGGGCCGTTGGCGGCTATTGGTATATTCAATACAAACAATTCACGCCTGAAGAAAGAGAACATCGCCAAAAAATAAAGAAGATAAATGCCCTCTTTAAATCCGCAAAAAGGCACACTCAGAAAGAAGAATTTAAGTCAGCCATTGAAGACTATAAACATATTCTTGCCGTTCAGCCGAACGATCTCGATGCAAAAATCAGCCTGGCGGGGACCCTTGCCTGGGACAAACAATATGATGAGGCGCAACGACTCACCGAAGAAATTTTAAAAGACAAACCAGATTATAGTGACGCCTTAATCATCCTCGGAAATATCCATGCATGGCAAAAAAATTACGAAAAAAGCATTGAGATTCTAACCTCGGCCCTGGAAAAAAATCCGAACAATACCCCCCTTCTGATGGCCCTATCGAATGTCTATCGTTGGAGAGGAGCAACGGAAGACAAAGAAAAATCAAAAGAAGTTTTACGCCAGATATTAAAAATAAACCCAAACCATAAAGAAGCCAATGATCTGCTTAAAAAAGAGTAAACGCCCCCCCAACGTTGACGTGATGCGAGAAACCAGATAGTGTTGTCGGCTTCTATGACGAAAAAATGGTTTTGGACCTGGCCCCTGCTGTCACTTTTCATTGCACAAATGGCCGTGGCATTTCCACCCAATCCAAAACAAAAATTCCTCCTTGAGAAACGACACAAAAAAATCGAACGTCGGATCGGAAAAAATGTTGAAAAGAAGAATGACTATTTTTTAAAGAAAAGGACTCTTCTTGGCAAAAAATACCATTTAAAACTGAGGCGGCTTGAAAAGAAAAAAAATAAAATGAATCAGAAGCAATATATAAAAATTTACCGCCATCTCCAAAAATGGCTTGATCGTGAGCTAAAACAGCTCTCGTATCAAGAAGAAAAGTTTAGACAAAAACTAACCAAGCATAAAGAGCGGCTCGACCGACTTCCATGAAACAGATTCCCTGCTTTCGGTTCCTTTCGTTTTATGGTGGATTGGTTGGCTCTATTATCTATTATCTCGGATTTGGCCTGATCCTGATGCTCTTTCGCTCCACTGAAGAGGTCATGCAATGGGCAATCCCCAAATGGGGTAAATTCAATTTAAAATCAGCCGGTATCGATTTCGAAATTTCCGGAAGGGAAAACCTTGAAAAGAGACCTGCCATTTTTGTTATTAATCACCAAAGTATGCTCGACCTCTTTATTATGTGTTATCTCAGGCCACCCAAAACACTTGGCGTTGCAAAGAAATCACTTATCTATATACCGGTCATCGGTCTCTTTATGAAAGCAGTCGGGGTCGTTTTTTTGGACCGGCATGACCGTATGAAGGCGCTCGAAGGAATGAGGGCAACAAAAAGATTGATTGATCAGGGATATTCCATTGTGATGGCCCCGGAAGGGACACGAACCTTGACGGGTGAGCTTCAACCTCTCAAAAAGGGGGCGTTTTATCTTGCGCTTCAGACGGGTCTCCCGATAATTCCCATAACCATCGTAAATGCCTACCAGCTCTTCCCAAGACAATCGTGGATTCCAAAACCCGGCATTGTAAAAGTCTATATCGATCCGCCAATCGCCACAAAGGAATTAACCGAAGCGACGATTCCAGCCATGATTGAGCGCGTTCACTCCGTCTTTCTCAGTCATTTAGTCTCTCCGCCGCTTCAGTAAAAATTCAATATCCTGAAATAAGATCTGAACCAAATGCTGGCTTGAGGGTTGGATTTTAAGAGAGGCATACCAGTGATCTTTCAGATAATCGATTCTTTTTCTATTTTCTGCCATCGCTCTCTGAAATAACTTAAGAACCCTTTCAAGATCCTCATGCTCCCTATACCAACGCCCATCGGCTCTTTTGATTTCCGCTTGGATAAAGTCGAGATATTTCTTAAAAATTTCTTCTGTGTATTTCTCAGCCAAAAGTTCCCCCTTAAAGGCAATTAAAAAGGCGACCGCCCCCTCTTCGCGAAAATCAAATGGAATATCATTTTTCAAATGGAAATAGACCGCATACCATTCATTTCTCAGCGCCATAAAATGAATCATCCGACCGATGATTTGATCCCATGATGGATAAAGGCCTTTCACGGAACGAATCACATCTTCATTGAAATAAGAAAATACATGATTTATCACTTCTGATTCAATTTCTATCACCCGATAGTGATAGGATTGAAAGTAATCACCGAGATCGTCAGAAATTTTCTGATTCAGTTCATGGTAGAATGAAAATGGCTTCGAAACTCTTGTCGGCCAAAAGCGGGAGGCGAGCATACGGCTATTGAGATCGTCCTTTAATTCCTGAATGCGTTTTCGGTCCCAATAGGAAAGATTTGTCCTCTCGAGATCTTCATATTCAGCGCGAAACTGAGAGCCGTAGATGCGGATATTCATTTCAGATTTTTGCAGGCAGGCTTTAAGATTTTCCTGACCGGACAACCGAGAATAAAATCTTAAAGAAAATTCCCGGAGCAAAAGGCTTAAGTATGATTGAAAAGCCCTCGCCAGTAAAATTTCCATTTTGATCTTGATCTTGAGGCTCTCATCCGAGATCCTTCGCCCGTCGGGCTCAGGATGACGTTGTTCGGGCTCAGGATGACCCTCCAACAGAAATTGAATCACACGAACTTCAATTGCTTCCAGAAGTTTCAACCCTTTTGAAAAATTTTTTTCAAAATCGTCTGCCAAATCCTCTGGTTTTTGTTCCGCCATTTGCCTGACAAGCTCTAGTGTCTCAATCAATGCCAAATGAGCCTCCGCCAATTCCTTATAGCGGAGATGATGGACGCCCCCACTGAGCTGAAAGCGTGCCGCGTAATCATGAAGGAAGATAAGATCGTGTTCTATCTTCCACTCATCGCAGGCGGAAAAAAGGAGAAGAAATAGCAAGGAAAACGCTGAAAAGCCTTTCATCATTTCCGCTGCTTACAGACAGAGGAGCAGGTTGTCAACAGGATGACATTCTATTCACCTTGACTTCTTTTATCAAAATAGTTAAAAATCTTCCCAATTTCAAAACAAGAGTATCGGAGTAATATCGTGTTTTGGATGAAAACTTAAAAAAGGAATTCATCATGAAAAAAATCTTAAAAGGAAATGTCGCCGCTGGCATATTGGGCCTGCTGATAGCAAGTCTTGTCTATCAGCCATTTGCGGTATACGCAAATAACAGCAGCCGCGTAGACAATAAAGAAATTGCGAAAGTCTTAAAAAATAAATCACTGCTTCAATCCGAACTGAGACGGCTTGGCGATTATTATGAGAAACGGGAGTTTGAAGAAGGTATTTCAAGCGAACAAATTAAAGAAGAGATCGTAAAAAATTTCGAAGCGGTTGTTGAGGAACAAAAGAAACAGATTGACAGCAGAACAAGCTTAAATACCGAAGAGAAAGAAGCGCGTAAAGCCATTTACGACGCAAGACTTGCTGTCGATAAAAAAGAGATTATGAATGATGCTGATTTCAACGCCAGAAATTATTTTTATACTCTCGCAGATCGCTTAGGGGCAAGAGACATTAACGGAATTCCTTTTGAAAGCAGTGACAATGGATGGGAATCTACCGTCGATATGTTTCTGCTTCTGATTGGCGTGGGAATTATTTTTGCCGTTGTCGGATTGCTTGTCTGGGCGGCTGGTAATTCGAATCATAATCGGCATTGCCACAGACATTGGGTACCGGAGTATTATGATTCAATGGGACACTGGCATGCCGGCTACTGGCATTATGATTGCGATCATTAAATTTCTGACATCGATTCTTTTGCCTGCGCAAATAGCGGCTCTAGATTATTCGCCCCCTCTTTGGAACGTCGTCATCTATATGAGCTCGGAGATGCCGAATCTCTCAGATGACACTCAAAAATATCAACAAATTCTAGCTGCCTCGCAAAAAAACTCCAATCTCCACCTCACCGTCCTTTTCGACCCCATTCAGTCTGAGGAAAATGTCTATTTCACAACAGTTCACCGCGGACAAATCGTTCGTCATCAGGAGCTTCCAAAGCCAGTTAATTTTGGCGACGGGGAAACATTATGGAACTTTCTGACCGATCGACTTGCCCCCATAGATCATCCAAAACAAAAGGTCTTATACCCTGCCACCTATTATGCCTTTATTCTATCCGGAGATGGCGGCTCGGATAGCTCAAATAATGGCTGGATGCCCTTTTCGGGGACAGCGGAATATAGGAAGATCCACATAAACGACCATTCTGCCCCCATCTCCGTCGGCTACGATTCAGGCTCCAATCTCGATAGTTTAACCGTCTACGAACTCGATACTGTCTTAACTGAAATCGCTTCACGGCTCCCTCACAAAAGGTTTGACCTTATTGCCTTTGATGCCTGTTTCATGGCCTCCTTTGAAGTCTTTTATCAGCTGAGAAATATTTCGAAATATATGGTCGCATCAGAAAGCCTTATTTCAAGTGAATCATTTCCCTATCTTATGCTTGAACATTTCGAGAGCAGCCCGAAATTGACTGCCGAAGCAATCGTGAGTGAGGCGTTTGATTTGAAAAATTTCCCACTGACACAGTTTCTGGCGATCGATCTCGATGAATTTTCAAACATTTCTCAGCCGCTAAAAAGAATGATAGAAGAACTTTCAATCCTGATCTACTCAGAAAAACTTAAAGAAGCCGATCTTTTGAATTGGCGAAAGGACAGTCTTCTTTACGCGGATAAAAAAGCGGCTGAGTCGGTTAATGTCGATTTCAGCCGTTGGCTTTTTTCCGTCCGGAAAAAAGCCGAAAGATTGCATCAGGCGGAAGTCGTCAAAGACATCGATTTGGTTTTGGAAATATTCAAAAAATCAATAATAAAGATGGGGACCTCAGAGCTGAGGAAGGTAATAGATGACATCCGATCCAAAAAAGAAATAGTCGATTCAGACATCCACCGCTGGGCTGAAATGCTCAAAGTTGACTTAAATAACATCGACCTGACAACCGAAACTTTCGTTTCGGTTGTTGTCCAAGGAAACCCCATTCCACGAAGAAGCGATCTTGTCTCTAACCCCCGCATTTTCAACCTGTTAAAAATTCTAAAAAAAATGATTCACGGGCAGACTGAAATCTATTCCACCGACGGCCTCTCCCTCTTTTTTCCTGATTTTGTCTCAGAAGAAATCCCGACAACGGATTTTACAAAAATAAAATTAGAAGATCGTCTTGAAGAATTTTATAACTATCAATCCCCCTTTTATTCGGGTCTTGATTTTGGGGCTGATACCGGCTGGCTCTCATTTTTGAAAACCTACGCGGAATTAAATCAAAAACCGGGGGATAATGAGGATAAACTACACGATGTTTCATCCTATTTTTGGTATCTAAAACCCGGTGTCGCTCCTCCATCCCGATTCAGTTCCCAATCATCCGCATCATTATATTGAGATAAGCCATACCAATACAAAAAATAGTTCGCCTTCTCATACGCCTCAAAGAAGGGTTCATAAGACCGGCCAAGCCGCCCCCGATCGATATTCACTCTTTCGAGCGATTGTCCAGGCTCAAGCTGCCATTGCCATCTGAAAGGTCTCCCCTTCTTCTTCAAAATCTCCAAAATATCTCCCCGCCCCGGATTCTTTATAAACGATAAATTAGACATAAAGCGATCGGCCATCGTAAATTTATCTGGATAAAAGAGTGTCACGAATTGAAAAGGTTTTAATCCGTCCCCAACCTTTTTGTCATAAGGGAGCGCAGAAACAAAAAGTTTCGGGTATTTTTCATAAGGCATCTTTGGTCTTCTGCCGTAGATTTTTTCAAATTGCTTTTCATATTCAGCCAAATAAGGATTGAGATAAGAAGGATCAAACTCCCGTCCCACAACCAGCGCGTATTCACCCGGCCGCAAAATTTCAAGCTCCGGTTTTAAAAAATATCCTCCTCTTTCGTGATTCATCCCATGCCTGTTTTTGTAAGGATCATAATAGTAAGAGACAAGGTCATCTGTTGTCCCCCGAATTCTTGGATTGTCATGCCAGGGAATCAACCCATTCCAGAGCTTCCACCCCCGGAGGTCAATCGATCTTTCTTCACATTCGGACTCAGAGGAACAAGTTGCATAATTATGAAGCTCCACATATTTGGCCTCTAAAGCCCCTTTTTTGGGAAGGAAATGAATCTCTGAAATCGCGATTTCCTTTCTCAATGGGGCAAATTCTTTTAGCTCTTCCTGGCTCGGCAGATATTCAGGATACGAGTGCTGGTAGGTCGGCACAAAGACCTTTTCATAAAACTGACCTGCTATTTTTTTATCCCGAATAATAATCGCGCTCTCATCATTTTCACTCTCCGCGGAAGCGCTGAAATTATAAGAGCCCAAAATCAAAATCTCTTTATCGATGATTATAAATTTGTGATGCAATGCCCCCGGGAACGCGGACATTCTCACCGGAATGCCATATTCAAGAAATGCCCGATAAGGACCATCGGATGAGCCAAGCCGATTGATAATGCCATACACGGTAACCTTTTTAACCACCCCCCCTTCTTTTCCAGGGAGATGAAAGAACTGATGCGATTCTTCCCAGGGATCCTGCCGGTACATCACAGGATAGAGATTATAAGGGCTTTCCCTGTCGATAGGATCGTTCGGTATTTTAGCCTTATTCATCATCGTCTGATAGATCATCGGATTATCAAGGGTGTAGGTTGCGAAGTGAATCGATTCTTTGGCGCTGTAGAGCGCTTCTATGACCTTTCTTTCAATGTTATGCCGGGGCGAAAAAAAGATCTCAATCGATGTCCCATCAAGAGAGAGGGTGGGATAAGAAATCTGTCCTTCAATCCCCGAAAAATCTTTCACATCGAGCCCAGCCGGCGTCTTGAGCTTATCTTGAACCACCACCCACTGATCACCTGCTTGAAAAATACCCCCTTTATTATTCTGAAACTTCCCTTCAATCATCTGCTTGAAATCGAGATAAAAGATTTGAGCCGCCTCATTGCCAATCAATAAAAACGAGGCGTTCCCATTTCTGAGATTGCATTGCGTCGTCACATTCGTCGATCCCATCCAAACACGCGCCCTGGAACTTTCGCGATCGATGATGCAATATTTGTTATGACTTAAACCGAACCTTTGATCCTCGACAACCGTGACTCCCCCTTTTTTAAGTCTCTCATACCCCTCCCTATAATCCTTATGCAAAACCCAATCAGTATCAGTCACAAGCTCAACGCGAACGCCGCGCTCAACCGCGCGAAGCAACGCATCGATCACCTGAGGATCGTTGACCTGATAAAATGCTCCCTCTAAAGATTCTTTCGCCGAATCGATCTCCTGAATCAACCTTACGCGAACCCCTCTTTCATCCGGATGGTCTTGGGGAGGAATATTGTAGAAAAATTGTATTTTTTCTTCCGCTGGCACCGCGATAAGGGGAATTGAAACCAAAAAGAAAAAGACAAAAATAAGATTTTTCATTTCCCCCCCCTCTTTCATTCTCCCCCCCGATCACGCTTTTTATCCCAATAGCGATCTTCACGGCGCACTTTCCTGAAAAAACCGGGGATCTCTTTTTCAAGAATTTCAATAAGACGATCTATTTCAGAGATAGCCAGAGACATCGCCCCCTCTCCGCTCTTCCCCCCAAAATGAATTTCAACGAGATTTTCTTCCCGAAGTTTCCGTTGGCGTTCACGATATTGATCCCGGTTGAGTTCCCAGAGACGATCAAAATTTTTGAGAAATCCGGATACCAGAGACTGCGCTTCATCCCCTCTGTAACAAACCACATTCTCAAAAGAGTTAAATTCAGCATTCGCTGACCAATTATAACTCCCCGTCCAAACCTCTCGTTTATCCACAATCATATATTTATGATGCATCTGCGGCTCAAACGGATAGTGCCATAAAAATGAATAGTATTTGAGACGAACATCGATCCCATTTTCAGAGAGATAACGGCTAAGCTCATATCCCCCGGACAGTTCACATTTTTGCGCGCCAACACCATATTCACGAATACACTGACGATAGCGGCGCATATGCTCCTCATGGCGCTTTTCGGTCACATATTCCTGGCTGTCTAAAACAACTCGAATATCCAAATCCGGACGACTTTTTTTCGCGCGAATCAACGCGTTGGCAAGAAGCATCAGTCGAAAATGCCCGGTGGCAACATAAATCGAAGATTTCGCGCTCTCAATGGCTCGTTCCAATGCGCCGGATACAACACGCTCTCCATTGCGTGGAAACGTATATGCCGGATCAAAATTAGCGCTGGTAAAATAAGGGACAACATTGGCATCCTTTCTTGCGCGAGCACGCTCTATTTCTTCCTCACGAAATCTGGAACCATCTGGAAAATCGTAGCTCAGGTTCCACATTAAATCGAATTCTTCTTGGAACAAAGAAAGTATCTCTTCATCATCACGATGTTCAATCATATTTTCATCATAGCGGCTGTCAGAAGAGTTTGAAAAATTTCCACTCCCATTGAGAAGAATAATTCCATCTACAATCATAAATTTCTCATGCATAATCCGCTCATTCCCACGAGTCACGTAGCGGATGTCGATCGCAGCGCGTTCAATCTCCCGCGCGCGTTCGGCCTGAGCCTTATCCCCCTCTTCTTTGGGAACCTCATTGTCGGCATCATTCAATATCATTCGGATGCGAACCGCTGGCCGCTCTTTCTTAAGGCGACGGAAGGTGTCGAGAATGCGATCACTGCTAAAACTGTACATGGCAATATCAATTGTTTTTTCTGCCGCCAGAATCGTCCGTATAATCGCTTCTTGTGTCCCCCCTTTGGGACTAAAGTATGATTGAAGATCGAGAGAGGATGCAAAAACCAACGTCAGCGAGGCCGAGGCCAAAGCCAAGGACAAACCAACCCATAACCTTAATATCCGGAACTTCATTGGGAACTCCTCATCCTTACTTCGTGACTTCATAGAAAGCTCCTTATCCTTTAAAGTCCTTCGAGACAAGCTCAATATTCTGTCGTGCTTTGCGACGGGTATGCTTTTCTTTAAGAGGGATGTTAAGAATTCGATTTAAGGACGACAAAAGATCCGCGGAAGAAACATGTTTTTTCAACTCTTTTACAGCCAGGTAGGCGCTCAGCCGGGAGGCAACAGTCGATGGTTCGGCGATACCATGATCCAGGACCTTTTCGAGCGACTCTTTCCAAAATTGATCCTCATCTGAAACATTCCATTCAGAAGCATTCAAACTCGCATCACAAAAAGATGTATATTTTTGGAAAAAGTAAGAGAGCTGTTCAAGAGCCTTCATTGAAAACTTTGGATATTTCTGACAGGTCACAAAAACAGCATCGGCAACGGCCAGCGTCCCGGAAACATCTAAAAGATCGACATTCTGACTTACCGGCTTATCAGAAGAAAATTGATATCCCAGATCGAAATACAAAATATTTTTGACAATGCCCTGAAGGAGCTGCTGAAAGAGATCCTTCGGCTGCGCCTCAGGATGACTCACGCCAGCCTTAGGATGACTGAATGTCGGATTCAGCTCTTCGCGTCTCAGATGACAGAGCGAGCGGACAAATGCATAAAGAAGCGGGCGTACGATTTCATCTCCAAAATGTTTACAGAATATGTCGATTTTCTGTAACCCAATGAGCGCTTTTCCCCCTTCATAATTATGGGCAAGCGCGGCCAGGTAGAGCGTTTCTTCAAGATCAGAAAATACGAGTCCGTGATCAAATGCAAACGAAAACTGGGCAATCGCCTGGGCTTCATCTTCTTTTTCAATGGCGCCTAAAAATTCAGTTGGAGAAAAATGAGATCCTTCGCGCTTCGCGCTCAGGATGACAGGTAGGCTCAGGGTGACGCCTTTTCGAAAAACCTCATGGCTGATACCATCCACCGCCTCCATGAGGCAAATCAGCTGATTTTCAAAATTCCCACTCTCCTGCGAATAGAGTAGGAGCCAGTCAGACGCAGCACAATAGCCCTCACCCATCCCCTCTTTGAGTTTCTCATACGACCATTCAATCGCTTTTTGAAGAGATGTCACCGGATCAATCCCATTAAAATAGAGCTTTGCAATCTCCCGTGAAAGCCGTCCATATTTTCGGTCGTCAAAGGCAATTTTTAGCCCTTCCAGAATCTGCTTTTGAATCTCTTCTTTGGAAGGGGATGAAAGATTCACCCAAATAAAACCATCTTCCCTTTTTGTGGGATACGTTCTCACGCTATCCCCCCCCGAAATACATTTCCCGCTTTTCAGATCAAATTTCCAATTGTGCCAGTGACAGGTGAGCACACGGTCGCTGTCTAACGATCCCTCATAGAGGGGATACCCCTGATGCGGGCAGCGATTGTCGAGGGCGTAGATTTCATGAGAATAGCTAAAAACAACAATTTGTTTCGAACCCTCTTTAAAAAGCGCTCTTTTATTCCTGTTTAATTCATCTATAGAAACAACTTTTTTCCAACTCATGATCGTAGGTTCTTAACACAACAAAAAACAGGATTCATCAAAAAATATCATCCCTCTATTATTGTTCAGTTCTTTAAAAAAACGGGTGGGAGAAATTTAATCCGCAACCAGCGTGGCGCTGATCGTTTTTTCTGGATTCTCTACTCGACGCATATGCCAATACCCAATCGAGATTCCATCCGGAAGACGACTAAAATCTCTTTCTTCAATATCATCAATATCGTGACGGAGTGAAGCCTTAATGGTCACTCGATATCGTTGCCCGGATCTAAATTGAAAATCATAAAAATCCACAGGGAACGGATATGTTGTAACTCCTAAAATATAGTTTGAATCTGAAAATCCAACACTCTCTGAAGAAAACTGATGTTCACGAACCTGAATCACTTGATAGTTATTATCTAACTCTTCAATTTTTAGGTAATTTCCTCTCCAAATGGGATGAGATAAAATAATAGAGCTATCCATCAACGCCACAATTTCTATATCCTTTCTACGGGCATCGGGCCTGGCACAACTCCCTTCTTCAATTTGAAAATTGACGGTCTCTTGAATCTCACTTTGCATTCTGACCGGAGAGGCGCTGACTAACTGATTTTCATAAATATTAACTGTCACAGACGCGGGATAAATATATTCATGATTGATGGGAATGATTTGGTGTGGGCGAATTCCACAACTCGCTCCCTGCGCATAAAATAGGGGATGCTCGCATTGATTTACCATCGATTTTCGTCCCAATTCTCGTGAAACAGACCACCGTTGATTATAACAATGGCTAACCCCCGTATTGCTATATCGATCTGACCGTTGAATAGAAGCGGCAGAGGCAGCCCGAGCTTGATAATCCGGGAGTTCCCACGAATTTTCACCGCCGGCAAAAATTTGAACGATCTTTTTTTGATAATCAAATGGAACCTGATTTAACCGAATGATGTTGTCTCGGCAGGATGTTTCAGCCGATAGATGCCAGTTATGAATCCCATTTGGAAAATCCGATGAACTATAGGTCATGGTGGATGTCCCTATATACGTTTGAGGCGTATTCATAATCACATAGGCTGCTTTTTTAGAAAGCATATCGCATGGAGTTAAAATGCCATTGGGAGGATAAACGCGAACCGTTGTGCCACATCGATTGGGAGTCGGCAGCTGGTCTACAATAAAGTCTAAACTTTTGATATAACTATCCATGCATTTTCCTTCACTCATTTTAAGGGAACTTTCAGGGGGACTAAAATTAAACTGACAGTTTGGTTGAACGATTTTCTGTTGACACCCAATAAATGCCCGTTCAGCCATCGTTATGGCATATTCTTTTCTTTGTATTAACTCTGCCTCGTATGACTTTTGATCTCTCATAAATTGATCAAACGCATCCCTTAACCGATTTAATTTCTCAAATGGACTTTGGGGGTCGCTGGGACGATGACATGGATCGGTCTCTTGTCCCTGATTAAACTGATTCAATCGTTCAAATGCCGCTTGAGTTCCAGGAGAATTCTTATCGATTTGATACTCCATTAACCAGGCGTCTCTCAAATGAGAATGTTTCTGATTCATCTCTTCACATCGTTCAAGATATTTTTCCATTTCATCCTGTCCTCTTTTTAACTCTTGTTCTTTGGCCCTTAATTGATCTGTTATTTTTCTCATTTCTTGGTCATACGCATCTTGGGCGCCGGCCAGAGCACTGGCATAATTCTGTCGACACCTCCCAAGCTCACTTCGACTCTCTGATCGCATCTTGTGATAACAAGAAATTTCTTTTCCTGTAATATAGGTAGAAACCTCATCTAATTTTGTACGCACCTGATGGCGATGTTTTGAAATCAGATGATACAATCTCAATAAAGCCATTTCACGGCTCCATTGAGTTACCGCTTCACTTTGAATCTTTGACATAATGGCATCGGCTCTCTCATAAGCAGCTGTCATAATGGCTCGAGATAATTCTGGCCCCAGTCCCAATAAAAATTCTGATAATTTCGAGATAGCCCGATAATTTCCAATGAGCTTGGCTTCTCGTAAGATTTTTAATGAATAGGTGGTAATTAACTTAAGTATTTTAATTTTAGACGCGACTTGTTTTCCCAATGTTCTAAGAACAGGATCTTCAATCAAGTTAATGAGATCGTTGACCCTATTGAGCAAAAATTCAATCGGCCTTGCCGTTGCACTCACCACTGCCACCGTTGCCTCTGTCGCAATGACTCTTTTTACAATCAGTTTATTGGCTTCTTTAAGACATTTTAAAAAAATATTAATCAAAATAGAAATGGCCTGAACCACAATGGTGACGGCAAACCATTCACCATAGTCAAAGAGCAGAGCCCCTCTTTCTCTTTGACCTTGAGTCATAAATTCTTCATAAAGCGTGGCAAATTGTTCATGAAGACTTTTTTCCTTTTTAAAACAGTCATCAAATTCTTTTCCTTTGCTCTCTAAAATAGAAAGGGCCTGATGCCATTGCTGAACGGCACAGCAATGTTCATCTTGTAAGGGATTACAACTTTCCAGGGTTCGATGAAAAAGATCATAGCGGGCTTCAAAAGAAGACCATTCTGAAGAAAATTGCCCAAAGAAGTTTTCCAAATTAGAATGTTGTTTTAAATAAGCCTCTTCGGCAACATCGGTCAAGGAAGTGGGGTCATAGGTGGTTAAAAAATCACTCCCCGACATTTGCTCAATAATCCATTCGGTCAGAGCTTGATCACTCAAGGCAAAAACTCCAGCCCCTGAATCTTGGGCAAATGCAGATCGAATGAATGATCTCATGAAATGCGAATGACCATTAAAAGTTAAAAAAAGGGATGGCGATAAAAGATGCGCATTATTTTTTAGAGGAGAGGGTTTCTGAACCAATAGACGAATCTTCATCTCTCCACTATCTTTTGAAAAGATAAATAGAGCATAATGAATGTGTATTATTCCACTGGTGGATTCAACAAAAAAAGGATGAAGCGAAGGTCCTTGAATAACGACCGGTTGATAGATAGGTCCTTTAAATGATAATTTTTTACCGGGGTTTCCATATTCTTTATTGAAATCTTGAGCTTCTTGAACGGTTAATGATTTTAATCCCAATTGATTTTTAAAATCGACCATTACTATTTTCTTATGTTTCAAAGAAAGCATTCCAATCTTAAGGGGCTGAAATGTTCTGGCTTTGACGTCAGGACGAGTGGTGTCAATGAAATAAGACCAATATTCAAGATCACCTGCTGCTGACTCAGAGATCACCAATTGGTCTGCGATATTCACTTTCCCATCCCTATTTCGATCCAATAAGGGCTTTTTAAAGTCCATCACTTGAATCAAGCCATCCAATGCCGACAGACTTCTGGTTAATTCATCCTCTGTCAAAGAAAGATTGGAGGCGTTTATCATTTCATCTAACAATGCTTCGGAACTATTTTCGTCGAGTCGATTTACCAATGCAGAATTAAATATTTTACTCTTAAGCGCATCCGGCAGTTGATGAATAAGTTCAGAGACCGTTTTCGGTTGGTTCGATTCTACAGGTAAAATAATTTTCTTTCTCCAAAACTCTACTTCATCCCTATCCAATGCTCCATTACGATTCAGATCCAGTTTTCGAGCGTTTTTGGTCTCAGAAAAAATATTTTGTAAAAACTCAGGGAGCAACTCATCACTTAATACTGTTTGTCCAGAAGGGAGGTAAGAGACAATGCTTTCAAAATCCATATTTGAAAGGAATTGGATTCCTTCTTCCTCAGACGATAGCTCCGGAGTGGCAATGGGAGCTTCCCCAAACTGTCCCCCCCCAGATCCACCTACACCCCCACCCCTGCCACAGGACGTTAATGTAAATACACAGATCATGAACCAGGATAGCTCTTTTTGAAATTTCATTAAAAACCCATTAATTCTTATGCGAGATATCAACTTTGACCGTGCCAGACTACTTCAACACAAACGTACTATTGATTTTTATTATAAGGAAAAAACGATTAGATGCAATAAGCTCTAAAGTTATTTGTCACTACCAAGTGAGATTGACCGGTGAATTACCAAGTAATTCTGACCATCTT
>CAYMPL010000043.1:0-18124 GCA_964392415.1 uncultured bacterium
TTCATCGATCGACTGGGGGTTCATCTGGCAGGGGCATCAGCAGATCATGCAAACCCTGGCGTCTCAGGGGCACCGTATCCTCTTTGTTGAAAATACGGGCATTCGATCGCCGAAAATCAAAGATATTGGCCGCTTAAAGCAGCGGATAAAAAATTTCCGGAAAGGGGTTTATGGAATTCGGCGCATTCATCCCAATCTCTATGTTTATTCGCCGCTTCTTCTGCCATTTCCATATTCTAAGACAGCTCGCGTCCTCAATTCGATCATCTTTTGGCACAGTCTGCGGAGATGGCTAAAAGCGCTCTCTTTTCATAAACCGATCGTCTGGACATTTATCCCCACAAAATTGACACAAAAGATGATCAGAAAAATAGACCCGAAGCTTCTCATTTATTATTGCATCGACAATTTATCTCAAAGCTCAAAGGGGGCGCAAAAAATCAAGAACGATGAAATCGACCTGCTGCGGCAAGCGGATCTGGTCTTTGCAACCTCGCATCGTCTCATCGAACACTGCTCGAAATATCATGCCGATGTCTCCTTTTTCCCCTTCGGCGTCGATCTGACTCACTACCTGGAAAAAACTTTCTCTTCCCCTCCGAAAGATCTCGCAACCATCCCCTCCCCCCGGATGGTATATATCGGTGGAATCCATCAATGGATTGATTTTCGCCTGATGAAAGAGATCCTCGTAAAACTCCCCGATGTAAGCTTTGTCTTCATCGGCCCTATCCAGACCGATGTTTCAGATTTAGCTGGATTTAAGAATCTCTATTTCATTCCTCAAAAGGCTCAAGCTGAGCTGGCGCATTATCTTTATTACGCTGATCTCTGTCTCATCCCTTATCGCATTACCTCATACACTCAAAGCGTTTATCCGACAAAACTTAACGAATATCTTGCTATGGGGAAAAAAGTCATTGCGACTCCCATTCAGGAAATCTTGATTTTTAATCAAACTCATAACAACCCGATCGCCATTGCCGCTACCGCTGAAAAGTTTGCGGCTACTATTCAAAATGAGCTTGGGAAAAAAACAATTTTTTACCCGGAATCTGTCGAAATCGCCAAAACCAATGCGTGGGAGCAGCGCATTGGCTCGATGCTCTCATTGATCGATCAAAAGGTTCTGAAAAAAGAAGAGGCGGTTGAAAAGAACTGGTCACGCCGAATCAAAATTATTCATCGCGCAATGACGCGAAAGATCGCAATCGCATCCGCCTGTTTGATCTTGGGATACGCAATCTTTTTTCATTCTAAAGTGCCTTATTATATTGCCCAACCGCTGAAAATCGAAGATCCTCTCATCCCAGCTGACGCGGTCCTCGCTCTCGGCGGCGGGGTGGGAGAATCCGGGCTTGCCGGCCAAGGGTATCAGGAACGTGTCAAAACCGCGGTAACTCTTTACCAAAAAGGATGGGTTAAAAAAATCATCTTTTCAAGCGGCTATGTCTATCTCATGAAAGAAGCGCAGGTGATGAAAAACCTGGCCGTTGCGATGGGGGTTCCGGAGACAGATATTTTTATCGAAGACCGCGGAGGAAATACCTATGAAAACATCACATATTTTTCGAAATTTATTCAGAGAGAGGAACTCAAAAAAGTCATTATTGTAAGCTCTCCATATCACATGAAGCGCACCCAACTGGTGGCAGAAAAACATCTCCCCGCAGGTACTTCCTTTCTCTTGAAGCCGGTGGAGAACAGCTTATTTTTTAACTCGCTCTCTTCGGATCCAACTCTCGAACAGCTGAAGGCCATTCTTCATGAATATGCAGCTATTGCATACTATAAATTCAAAGGAAGGATCTAGTCCACAAATATTCTTTTATGGCTGTTTTCTTTTTGATCAAAAATCATTTTGGCTATTTTAGGCCGCATGAGCCATAGGGGCGGCATTTTATTTTCGGAAAGGGTTTGCTTAAGATAAGTGCCGCTAATCGGGAAATAGACTTTTTTGGGAGTATCATTTTTTCCAGATTTAATAAAATATTTTTTATTCTTCTTTGAATAAAAGACTTCATCAAAGAAAACCGGCTTGATTTTCAATTCCGGAAATTTTCTAAAAATTTCATGCGAAGCAAGGCTGTGATAAAATTGATTTACTCCCGTATGGTCCCTCCCCACAATAAAATGACTGCATCCAAAATTCTGTCTGCAGATAGCGGAAAAGAGAGCTTCCCTGGGACCCCCATATCTCGGATAAGTCCAAAAAGCCCCCATGAGCACCTTTTTTTTAGGATAATAATTTTTCATCATAATTTCATAGCTTTTAACGACAATATCGGTCTCAAAATCCCCTTTTTTCTTTTGCCCCACCACAGGATGAACAAACAAACCATCCCCCCCAATCTCTTCGAGCGCTCTTCGCTGAATATATTCATGCGCCCGGTGAATGGGATTTCTCGTGTGAAAACCAACAATAACCGACCACCCTTTTTCTTTAAAAATTTTTCTCGTCTGAGAAGGGGTTAATTCATAGTGTTTGTGGGGGGTGGGTATTCTTTCCAATAAATTAATTTTCCCGCCAATAAAATAATCTCCCCTCGAAATCAAATGGAAAACGCCGGGATGATCAATGTGATCCGTTCCAAACCACTTCTTGCAAATTTTAAATTTGTCAACTTTATAAACTTCTTCAACCAACACCGTCGCATATATTTTTTTATCTCTTCTCCTCACCAACGCCACCATTTCTTTTTCTTTTATGTTTCGCGCATCCTCCTCATCAACGGGAAGAATAAGAGGCAGGGGCCATGGAACCTTATTGGGCAATCTCATTTCATTTAAAATCATCTCCAACTCATCTGAATTTACAAAACCCTCCAGTGGGCTAAAAGCGCCCAAAGCGATTTGTTCCACATCCATCAAAACATAATCATCCACATATATTTTCTTAAACGAATCAAGCTCCTGGGCGCCAAATTCGTAATGTTTATATCTATCAATCAACTTCCCGCCGTTGGGTTCTGTCAGAGAATCCCCTATGATTTCGTTTGTAACATAGCTCATGTCACTCAAACGCACTGAACTGTCCAAAGAAGAATTATTCATAACCAGGTCGGCATGACGAATTAAAGATTTTAACGTATTCACCGTTTCAACAGGATAGCGCCCCACAGCCGTTTCCTTTGTCAACACAAAACCGTTCGCCCCATCTAAACGGGTGCTTGTGATATCATTGACCTCCGACCTTGTCGGTTTTAAAGAAGCGCACATGCTTTCTAAAAGATGAGTTGCAATTAAAACAGGTTTTTTTACTTTTCGGCATCTGCGAATAATTATCTTTTGAATAAATGGGATTTTTTCAATCGAAACTTCCCGGCCAAGATCCCCCCTGTCAATTAAAATTCCATGACTCACATTTAAAATTTTTTCAAAATTTTCAATTCCCTTTTTTGTCTCTATTTTTGAATAGAGAATGGCTTCCGGATAGAGTTCTTTAAAAAACCTTACCTCCTTATCACTCCCAATATAGGAAAGAGTAAAATGCCTGATGTCATATTTTTTTGCCAATTTGAGCGCAAAAATATCTTTTTCGGTAAACGCGGGGAGCGTATAAACCGTGTCGATGCTGACCGCTTTATTATTACCAATGACCCCCCCATTTAAAACGACGCAATCGATATATCCCCTGTTCTTCTTGTAAATAACTTTCAACAAAACAGAATTAAAATCGATTGAAAGCAGACTCCCGACATTTAAAAAATCAAATGTTTCTCTGGGTCTGATATAAATCTGGTCTTTGCTGCACAGGATGTGCCGGTCAAAAATCCTGACATGATCCCCTTCATTGAAATAAAGATAAGGTTGTCCGAGATGTCCTGTCCGGATTTGAGATCCTTCCGTGTCAACGACAATTTCAATGCCGCTCGCTTTCATAAGAGATAAACATGGTTCAATATCTTTCCTGTCCGTATGAGACAAATTAAGGCGAATAGCGTTAACACCCCGCTCGCGAAATTTTGCTAAAACCTCCTGATTGAGGGATTTTGGCCCCACCGTTGCAATGATGTTCACGTTAATCAATCATTTCATTCTTGAGATAATCCCGTTTTGCCTTTGTGCCGATGAGTCGATCATAATAATGAGGTGATAGTCCTTCGCGACCTGTTCTCTTAATAACGATATTTTCTTCTGTAAAAAATTCTCCATTTTGTATACCCTGCGCTGCGACAAGATATTTTTGCACATATTTTCTGGTTTCCCGTTCCGATTCCGTCAGCTCCTTCATAGAAGAACCCAAATACCGTTCTACTTTTCGTATTTCTTTAACCATTTTTTCCAATTCCCCAGGATTGAGAGAGGCTTTATGATCGGGTCCTGTCAAATTTTTACTTTGTGTAAAGTGTTTCTCGATAATCTTTGCCCCTTTAGAAACAGCATAGGGCGCAGCGCCAATTCCATAGGAATGATCAGAATAACCGACAAGAATGTTAAATTTTTTTCTGTAAGTCTCTATAACATTTAAATTAACTTCATCATCTTTAGTCGGGTAATTGGCGGTACACTGCATTAAAATCACGTCTTTGTTAATCGGATGGATGGTTTGCAAAGCAAGCCGGACATCTGAATAGCGTGCCGCACCCGTTGATAATATCATGGGCTTTTGTTTTTGTGCGATGAGTCGCAGATAGGGTATATTGGTGATATCCGTAGAAGAAACTTTATAAGCCGGCAAATCGAGAACATCCAGAGCGTCTAGGCTGTGCCTTTCAAACGGCGTCACCAAAAACAGGATCCCTTTTTTTGCACAATAATCTTTCAACGCAATCAAATCTTTTGTTGTCATCTCTAATTTCTTTAACATGTTAAACTGGGTTTCATGGGAGGGGGTGTTTTCAAGTTGATAGGCGGCTTTACCCGCATGTTTAAGAACCAGATGTTCTGTTTTAAAGGCTTGAAACTTGCAAGCGTCCGCTCCACTATCAACGGCAATATCAATCAATTGTTTCGCAGTTCGAATATTCCCATTATGATTAACGCCGGCTTCCGCAATGATGAAGGTCTTTGATTGCTGAGATATGATGAACCTTCCTATCTTGATGACTTGATGAAAAAGCATAAATATTTTTTATCTCATTATTTCATTTTCTGATGACTGTGATCACTGTATCTATTTGATCTGAAAAATCAAGAAAGTCCCTCCTTTCATTGGTCCGTGATATATGATTTAATTCAAATTTTATGGAGCAGATTTTAGTCTTCGGAACCGGCGGTCATGCCAAAGTCGTCATCGACATTGTTGAAAAACAATATCACGTCTCAGGGTTGATCGACATCAGTCCCCCAAAAATATCTTCTCTCTGGAATTATCCTTACCTTGGAACTGAAAACGATATTGGCTCTCTTGGCATATTTCAGGGAATTATAGCGGTCGGAGATAATGGCGTTCGCCAGAAAATCGCAGAAAAAATCATCTCTCTCGTGCCAAAATTCAGATTCATAACAGCCATTCATCCTTCAGCCCAAATTGGCAGAGGGGTTGAGATATTACCAGGCGCCGTTATTATGGCGGGCGCTTGTATCAACGCTGACACCCGGATTGGTGCCCATGGTATTATCAACACCCGAGCCTCTATTGACCACGATTGCGTTATTGAAGATTTCGTGAGCATCGCTCCAGGTGTCACCATCGGTGGTAATGTCCGAGTGGGTCATGGCTCTGCGATAGGACTTGGGGCATCCATCATCCATAATGTTTCTATCGGCGCACACGCTCTCATTGGGGCCGGCGCTGTTGTTATAAAAGATCTCCCTGAACATGTGGTTGCTTATGGCGTCCCTTGCCGCATTATTCGCAGACGAGAGACGGGAGATCCCTACTTATAGAACTTTTCGTAAAAACGGGGGCATCGCCTCAGTGGGCGGGATCCCTTCCGTTGGGTATACCGGGGCTTTTACTTTTTTTGGGATGATATGAAATGACTCCTGCGGCTTGGCAACCGGCTGAATCAACTGATCGGCGTTTGCCCAGTGTCTTTCCGCCTGATCTAACAATCGCAGGTCTCTTTTTTCAATAATTTGCTGAAGACCGAGAAGCTGCATGCCGGAGAATTTCTCAGAAATAACGGCGGTTATTTTAGACGCATCCCCTAAATCCTCAATAAAGGCCTCAAGGTTGCCATTGTATTGTTCGATAATCGAATCTTTATAAGTATAATACCACTCTGATCCTGGGTACGGGGTTGCAAAGTGGGGTTTGGCGTGAATACCCAATTTAAGCATCCATTCAAGTGTTATCCGGATACTCGAGAAAGTTTCTTCCGGAAAACCGATGATAATATTTGGCAACGGGGCGATGCCCGATTCAAGACATTGCTGAATGCCTCTCACATTGGCTCTTTGATCGGCCCCTTTTCCTATTTTTTTTAAAATGAGAGGATCGAACGATTCAATGCCATAAACCAAATGAGAACAGCCTGCCTGGTACATCGCATCTAAGGTATCTTTCCTGGCGAGCCCCGCATGGCTGGTTCCGCTCCAATGAACGCCGGTACAGGTTTCATCATGTTTGATCCCCTTTTTTCTACAGCCCGGCTGCAACCCCTCTTTTATCCACAAATCACAAAGTTCAAAGAGCCATTTCCGATGGCTGAAGACATCCATCGTCATCAGATTTTCATCTATAAAACTGCAGAAATCGATATCGTATTTATTTACGAGATGTTTAATCATATCGACAATATAGCGGGGACTGTGATGTCTTATAAGCCGGCCGTAGGTAAACCGGACATCATTTTGACCATCCTCATTTTTGTCGATGACCATTTCCCCCGATGTACCCAAATGCCAGCAGTATCTACAGATCAAACTGCATCCAATGCTCCCATTGATATCGATGCGTCTTTTCGATGTAAAAACTTCCTCGCTAAAGACGAGCTGGGAATTTTTGAAATAAATGTCCATCGGCAAAAGGTCCCATGCGGGGTAAGGTAAGCTATCCAAATCCCTGATATTCGGTCGAACCGAGTTTAGGACAGGGGTGTGATTCTCATCCCTATAGCAGACCCCCAATGTATTTTTAAAATCGAAATCATCGCCGTCAATCTTTTTAAGAATTTCCGGCCACGTCACAAACGCTTCTCCAATGATTCCCAAATCAATTTCAGGCAGCCACGACATCATTTCAAGCGGCATGCTCGTTAAAAAACCCCCTCCCGCGATGATAAAAGAACGGGGTGAATTCTCTTTGCAGATTTTCACCGTTTTTTTTATGTCGCTGTAAGCCGTTGTCAGCCCCCCAATACCGATAACGTCCCAATCATCGGCCAGACATATCTCTTTGATGATATCGTATCCCTGTCGCCAGGCATTGGCATCATAGAACTGCACTTCATGATTTTCCGCTATAGCTATGGCGGCCATTAAACTTAATCCATAGGGAATGTGCTTTGGATTGTCTTCTTCCCGGATGACGGGGTTGATCAGGAGGATCTTAGCCATTTCTCTTTAAGATACCTATCTAGCGCCATACATTCAAGGTCGTTATCAAATAATATCCCCCCCTCCGTACAGTTGTATGTTTTTACATCTGTTTTTTTGTAGAGATCCAAAAAATTCCGACGATACCAGTAATAGACTGGATCGGTAAAAAAACCTTCGCCTGTCAATGGAAATGTAAAATCGACAAAGTAGTCAGCCAGCTTTTCTTCCCCCCCCGCGTGATCGAGAAGTTCATAATAATACTGCGTATTTCTGAGAGGGGTCTCTTTGTAATAACCCAGGTCCATTCCTATCAACGCAATCTGAGAAAACTTTAAAATGGCCGCCGCAAAAACCCAAGCAGCTGTTCCGACATTCCCCCCGGTATTCATACAGGAAAGTCCATTTATCTGATGTAATTTTCGGCTTACACTCTCCTTGTGCTTTGGATTATCTACAAGGGGATTCCACCCATAGATATCGAATTTGGCCTCGAGCAACCTCTGAACGACATTCATCGGAGCGGAAGACGACACAATCGCCCTGGTAAGATGCCCATAACGATTGACAAGGGCTATATCCTCCTTATTGTGAACCACCCCATTTTTTCTTAATGCCGTATTCAGGTCCTGTCTTTCAAAATAGTCATCCTGATCAGAATGTCTTTCAAAATCATGATCCCCAAACCATCGGGTGATTCTCGTCGCATGTGAGTCAAGCGTAACGACATAATCTGGAATAAGCCCCGCTCTGAGGCATGCAAGGTAAGCGCCATCAGCGGCAACAATAGAACCCGGATAGTTCGCTCTCAAAATTCGTTTGATCGAATTTTTCCGGTGTAAACTCGGTCCCGCGCTGATCACGATACAGGAGGAGGCCTTTTTGCCCGACGGCTTCTTCAAATCATAAATATCTTGTTTCAGATAAGCCAAATTAGCCTTTGCATGGCTAATTAACGTTGAAGTGTGCCGCTTTTTTGTTATGTCAGGAATGTTTAAAAAAAGTTTCTTGAATTCCGCTCTTTCCGCTATCTCAGATTTATTCATCCCCACGCTCAGGCCAAGTCAAATCGGTCCTCTCAACATAGACCATACTCCCCCCCAAAGAGGCGAGCGCTTTTTTCTTCAGATTTTGGGCAATCTTCTCGGCTGACTTTTGTGTTTCCTCCCCTTTCCCTTTTATCGATTTTTTGAGTTGATAATTTCCTTTTAAAAATTCGCTCATTTTTTCCTCCTTAGTTTTAGTATAATGAGTAATAAAATGCAGAGTCAAGCGCTGCCAACATGAAACAAATTCCTATAAACCCCTTGAGTCATCAAATACGGATGATCGCCTTGAGCGACAATCTCCCCATTGGCAAGCACAATAATTTTATCGGCATGATGGATCGCCGACAATCGATGTGAAATGATAATAACCGTCCTGTTTTTTGAGGCATTTTCAATCGCCCTTTGAACCAGGGTTTCTGAATGGGGATCCAATGAACTCGTCGCTTCGTCAAAGATCAAGATCTCGGGTTCTCTTAATAGGGCCCTGGCAATAGCGATTCTTTGGCGCTGCCCCCCCGATAATTTTAGCCCCTTATCCCCTACCACCGTCTGATACTGTTCCGGAAGTTCCATAATAAACTCATGGGCATGCGCCAATTTTGAGACTGAAATGAGTTTATCCAATTCGATATCCCAAAAACCAAAAAGAATATTTTCCTCAACCGTGGCATTGAAAATAAAGGTCTCCTGACTGACGGAGGTAATCATCTTGGTTAAAGAGGAGGTTTTAATGTCCTGAATAGAGATACCATCTAAGGTAATCACACCCTGATCTGGTTCAAATAATTTTAATATCAGATTCGCAATCGTCGATTTCCCAGACCCTGAAGAACCCACAATGGCGGTAATTTTGCCTTTCTCTATCGTGAGATTGAGCTTGTTTAAAATTTTTTCCTTATTTTTATAACTGAAATTGACATTCTTAAACCGAATCTCTTTCTCAAAATGATCTAATTCCTTAAGACCATCGGACAGAAATTGTGTTTTCTGATGCAAAATGGCATAGAGATGATCGACGTCAGGGAGTGTATTCATGATCTGCATTTTGAGCTTTCCTATGGAAATCAAATGGGGAAGCAATCTGTAAAATCCAAAAACATAAATGCCGATAACCGCCATATTCGACAACAAAAGAGCAGACGGAACTTCTTTCGAAAACTTTAAGAAAAAGGCCCCGAGCATTAAAATGAACGCGGGGACGATCTGCATCAGGCGTTCGGGAATTGCGGTCCAGAGCGTGTCCACGATAATGAGCTTTTTAATTTTTCCCAGGACAATCGCAAATTTCTTTTTCCATAAATCAGCGCTATCCAATAGTTTAATCTGTTTCACGCCGTCAATGTATTCATTGAGGATGACTGAGGCTTCTGATCCCAGGATGACCCTTTCTTTGCCCACATGGTAGGAGACCCGCGCTGCCAGATATTTGGTAAAGAGGTTATAGAGGAAGGCCAGAATAAACAGCGACATCGTCATAGAAAAGGAAATGGAAAAAAGAAGGAATCCTATGGTTCCAAACATGAATAAGGAGGTCAAGAGATCTGGTATATATTGGAGACAATTGCCCAATCGCCCCGACGAATGAATGGCTCTGTATTGCAAATCCCCCTGTTTGTTATCTAGAAAAAATTGGTAGTCGCTCCGGATATATTTATCAAAGACCTCCCTCTTGGTTTCACAAACGACCTCGGCAACCCCAAAACCGATCAGATATTGCCTTGCAAACCCCAAAAGCTCCTTGGTCACCAAAGCAAAAACAGCCAGTGCGACCGTATTCAGAAAGGGATCCCGGAAGGGAAGGGTAGCGATTATTTTTCTTAAAAAACCGAATAGCCCCCCTCCTGACTGGGATCGTTCCAACGCAGAGTCAAAAAGGGGGAGGAGAACAGAAATATTAATCCCTTCGAACACCGCGTAGCCGATGGAAATAAAAAAGATCGGGATGTAGACTTTTTTGTATTTAGATAGAAAAAATAAAATCGATCTGTATTTTTCCTTAAAACGTTTTCCCATCATATAAGGACAGCCTTGAATAAGGGTACTCACGATCCATTTGAGAATCAAATTGTTTTTTGGAAAAATGTTATTGCAATTCGATTTTGCAATCCATAACCTTTAAGATCAGTGATGAAGATAAAAGAAAATTCAGCAGTGGCTATCATTCTTGCAAGGAAAAACAGCCAGCGTTTGAAGAACAAACACCTCATTCTCATAGATGGCAAACCGCTCATTCAGTTCACCTTTGATTACGCGCTGCGCTCCCCAACCTTGAACGATATTATTTGTTCAACAGACAGCGCTGACATCGCGCAATTGGCCAGACTGTCCGGCATTCAGGTCATCAGACGCCCCCCCAGATTGGCCGCCGCTCATTCCCATATTATCGATGCGGTTCGTTATACACTGAGACAATATTACAGCCTGAAAAAATTCCTGCCGGAGGTTACTGTCATATTGTACGGAAATGTCCCTTATCGCGAAATATCTATTGAGGAGGGGATAGATTTCTTCTATAAAAAAAAAGCGGACGTCATTTTTACCGCAAGGAAGGTATTAAAATATCATCCGTACTGGATGTTTAAAAAAACCAGAAACAATAAAATGATTTTTGATCGTAAAACGAAAATCTATAGACATCAGGACTTGCCTGATTATTATCTTTCAACCGATAGTTTTATCATTTCAAAAACGATTCGGCTTTTAAAAAAACCGGCCGGCGATCATCTCTACTCAGATTTTTCGGATGAACCCTTCTTCATTGAAGAAAAGCATAGCGCCCCTCTTTTGGATATCGACACTGAGCAGGATTTATTCCTTTTTAAAAACCTTTTAAAAGAAAAAGATAAAAAAATGGAAATAAGTTATTGGAAAGAAAAAACTTAAAAACCCAAATGTCAAAAAGGCTAAAATTAGATCGATCTCTTTCTCTCTGGAAGGAAGCGCGGCGGCTTATTCCCAATGGCACCCAGTCTCTGAGCAAAGGCCCAACCCAGTTTTCATTTGGGGTCTCTCCTATTTACGCGGTTTCTGGAAAAGGGGCTGAAATCTTTGACGTCGATGGCAATGCGTATATCGATTCAGGAATGGGATTGCATGCGGTCATTCTGGGATATGCCGATCCAGATGTTACAAAAGCCATCTTTAAGTCTGTGCAAAGCGGGATTCACTTCACCTTGATGCATCCGCTGGAAGTCGAAGTGGCAGCGCTTTTTTCAAAAAAAATTCCCTGCGCGGAGCAGGTGCGTTTTACAAAAACAGGATCGGAGGCGACCGCAGCCTCTGTGAAAATCGCGCGGGCCGTAACCGGAAGAAGCCACATAGCGACTTGCGGCTATCATGGATGGCACGATTGGTTTCTCGGGGTTTCCGAAAAAACTTTGGGAATAGCCAGAGCGGTCACGGAGTTGGTCCATAAATTTCATTATAATGACATCCAGAGTCTGGAGCGCATCTTTAACGATTATCCTGGTCAAATTGCCGCTGTGATTATGGAGCCTTGTCTTGTAGATGTCCCCCGCGACGATTTTTTAAATAAATGCAGGGAGATTGCAAAAAGTCATGAATCGCTCTTTATTTTTGATGAAACGATTACAGGAGTTAGATGGGATGCTTCCGGAGCACAGTCGCTATTTAACGTCATTCCTGATCTTGCTATTTTTGGAAAAAGCATTGCAAATGGAATGCCGCTGGCTGCTATTGTGGGAAAGAAAAAATATATGGAGATCTTAGACGACCCGCGTTTCTTTTTTTCATCCACTTTCGCAGGCGAATTTGCATCGCTCGCAGCCTGTAAAGCCACTTATGCTGTCATTGATCGGCGTCATGTCATCCCAAAAATATGGGAGCGGGGACGAACTTTTATCACCCGGTTTAACGATCTTATCCATGACCACAAACTCTCAGATTTCCTGGAAATAACGGGATTTCCCTGCAGACCCACTGTCATCTTCAAAAAGAAAGATGGGATTGAACCCTTGGCTATAAAATCTTATATGCAGCAGGAATCGGCACAAAGGGGTCTCTTATTCACCGGTTACTTTGCGCTCAGTTTTTCGCATGACGAAGATATTATCGACCGCAGTCTCATCATTGTGGATAACGTTTTAAAAAAGCTTAAAACGGTTTTATCAAAGGGGGAGCTTGCGACATCTCTTCGTGGGGAGATTGTTTCTGCTGTTTTTAGGTCGTTATGATGAACTATTCAGAACTCTTCGATTTAACAGACCGTGTGATATTGCAGCTCGGTTTTACCGGCCCCATTGGACGACAATTTTCATCTATTTTAGCTGAATCCGGGTGCAGACTGATCCTCGGAGATATCAATGAAAAGGACGGAATTCCCCTTGTGGAAAACCTGAAGAAGATCAATAAACGGACTGAGTATATAAAAATCGACGTGACACAGGAAAAGGATGTTCAAGCGATCATGAGTCAGATTGAAAAAAAATATGATGGTCCTACGGTTCTCGTAAATACCTTTTCCAGGCGTTCTTCCGATTTTAATAAAAAATTTGAAGAATCAGACTATGGCAGCTGGAAGACTGTTTTAGAGACAAATATTTCGGCTATGTATCTGGTTTGCCGGGCTGCCAGCCGATTCATGCAGAAAAAAAGGGAGGGGAGCATTATTAATGTCGCCTCTTTTCTTGGCGTCGTGGCGCCAGATCAACGGGTTTATGGAAAATCGGGATTGAATTCACCGGCAGCATATACCGCCTCTAAACATGGCGTTATTGGATTAACCAAATATCTCGCCTCCTATTTGGGGCAATATCATATCCGGGTAAATTCGATCAGCCCCGGTGGGGTCGATTCAGGAGGACTGGATGAGGAATTTGTAAAAAATTATTCCTATCGGGTCCCTTTAGGGAGAATGGCGAATGGGGATGATTTAAAGGGGCCTCTCATTTTTCTCGCAAGCAAATCTTCTCAATATGTCACCGGCCATAATTTAATCGTCGATGGCGGTTTTAGCATCTGGTGATGAAAGGTTGTCAGACAGATGCGCCTGTACTGATAATCGATCAGCTGGGGGTGAGCACTCTTTTTGCAATGGTGTGGCATTTTAACACCGTCCGTTCTATTTACTACCTTCATCGAACCAAAAGTCTCTTGGGATCTTTCTTAACGAAACTCCTCAAGGGAATGGGATGGTCGTTTCAACCGCTCTATTATCCTCTTTCTGAATCTAATGGTATCTCCTCCTCGCTCTATGAAGAGGCAAATCAAATTCTCATAAGCGAAAGAAAGGAATACGAGGAGCTCTTATTATCCCATTTTACAAATACACTGGGAGATATTTCTCATTATGAACGGATGAGACTCGCCACCTGTTTCAGCAGGTATGCCGTCGCTCATATCTATTTTCCAGTACAGCTCTATGTCATATTGTCACATAAATTTCCGTCCAAAAATCGGATAAAAGCTGTTTTATTAAAAAAGGGGCTGTTTTCTGACAGCCTTAAAAAGATATATGGGAATCATCCATCTCATCCATTGCGACAGGATCCTTCGCCTTCGGCTCAGGATGACAAAGAACCTTCGGCTCAGGATGACAACGAAAGATTTCCTCTTTTTTTTTATTATTCCTTTTATCCTGAAAGGATTAAAAAAAGAAAACATTATCTCTGGGATCGGGAGATCCCTTATTATCAGCGGGACAAAGAAATGCTTTTGCTCCTATTTCGGTCGGGGGAGCTCTGTCTTTATCTTATATTCTCTTTTTTATTAAAAATGATTTCCACTCTGGGTTTTCCAAAGGTGAAGTTGGAGAAATATGGAATTTGCTCGTGGATTTTTAATCATCGCGCGACTGATACCAATAACTGTCTCCCCTGGGCGTTTCGGAAGAACGACCCTTTGAAAAAGGAGATGGTGGCGCTTCATCCGGCGCTCCCTGAGGCGGCCCGGAATTTTTACGAAAACCGCGCTGCACGGCTTGTTGAAATCGCGAATCACCATTTTTTTATGAAAATGGGGGGCCCCTATTTCCTTCAAAGCCAGCTCCATTTTCCAGGCCTTCTCTTTAAAAACCTCTGGTTATATCGCAAACTCTTTGGCCTCGGAGGAATTGATTTTTGGATCTCTCAATATTTGACCCATTTTCTGATGAAGCTCAGCTTTTTCGAGGCCTTTTTTTTGACTGCGGGGACAAAGATCCTCTGGACAATGAATGAAGACGATTCGGAAACCCAAATAGCCGCGATCGCCATCAGGCGGGTTGGAGGTGTAAGTCTTGGAACCTCCTGGTCCCAGCCGTTTCTACCTTCATGGGATCTTAAACGAAACCAAAATGATATCTTTTTTAGCTGGGGGGAACGAATGGTAGAGATTTCCACGAGCACAGGGGTTCAATGCCATTCGTATGTCATAGCCGGATACCCTGCTGAAGAGGCGATTGCCTTGGAGTTTAAGAAAGCTAAAGAACTTAAGGCGGCTCTTTTAAAGAGCCGTTGTTATAAAAAAATAGTCGTCTTCTTTGATAATATTGCCGCAAACGATGTTTTGATTTCGGAGGAAACCCTTTTAGAAACATACGATGGCCTATTTTCCTGGTTAGAATCGCATCCCGACAATTTTTTAATCATTAAATCAAAAAGATCCCCTGACATCGACGATTATCCCCGCATTAAAGAAAAAATAGAACCGTTTCATCGTCAAAAAAAGCTTTTATTTATCTGCGATAAAGGAGCTCTCTATCCGGGATTGGCAGGGGATCTTGTTTTTAGTTTGGGGAGCATCAGTCTTTCTTCACTGAGCGCCCTTTTAGGAAAGCCCCTTATTCTCTATGACAAATCTCATCATCTTGAACGATATCCATTGATTTTGCCAAACTTAACTCTTGTTCATGAGTCTCATAAAATTTGTGAGACCATTCAAACAACGCTGGAGAACAATCGACTATCTGAATCCTTAATTGACTTGAAACCCTTAAGGAGATCTCCTATAGATCCCTTTATGGATGGGAAGTCTGCCTCCCGCGTACATCACTACATTCAAGATCTTTTGGGCGCATTAAACGAAGGGGATCCCCCCTCCCAGGCAATCGCTGTCGCAAATAACCTCTATAAAAAAAGATGGGGAGGGGAGATGGTTATATCTGGTCCGCTTAAGAGATGTGATGACCGTTCATGAGAAGATCGTGTGAGATGACAGAAAGAAAGCTAAAATATGAGATTTATTGGATCTCCCTTGGGCTTTATCTTTTGAAAAGAAAGGCAAGGTCAATCATTGGAGCAATGGCGTGCAGGCTGGTTGATATGTATCAAGAAAGGAGACTCTATCATGAAAAGATAGCACGCTACAAAAACATCATGAAAATGAATCAATTGGGAAAGGAATTCGATCAAATCACACATTATGACAACGATTATTCCATCGACGTATGGAATCAATATTGTAATGAAGCCAAATCTGATGGATTAAATGACACCAAAGCTATCTTTGACGGCGGCATTAAGATGTTCCAGCAGCTTATAGAGTTGGATCCAAAAATTCGAAGGGTTCTTAATTTTGGTGTTATGTATGGCGGAATGGATTATCGACTTGCCACGCTCTATCCAGAAATCGAATTCCATGGGATTGATCTGGCTGAACCCGTACGGATATTAAATACCCATGCCTTTCATGCCAGAAATTTAAAATTTCATACAGGACAAATTCAAACTTTTCTGAAAGACCAGAGCGAATCTTTTGATCTTTTCATTCACACGCGGACGGCGCCATTGCTTCAACCGGTGGCGCTCGAGCAGCTTTATTCACTCCTTTCAAAAAATGGCATTCGATATGTCTTGCTTCAAGAGCCAACCGGCTACTCGGAAAGACTGCGGCGTTTTTATAATTTTTCAAAGGATCAGGAATCGGAATTCTATGATGGAAACATGCTCATTCACAACTATCCCTTGATGCTCAAGAAACAACACTACCAAATTCTTAGCAGCGCGCTCGTCAAAGCCCCTCATCCTTATAGATCTGATATGCACTTTATTCAGGTAACGGCAAAATCTGAAGGAACGATGATATCTGGTCCGCTTAAGAGACTTGATGCAGGAGTTGCCACTCCCCCTTTATCCTTTCCCACAGATAGGGAGGTCTAAAGCGATCTACGATATTAAAAAACCTTTCTCGATCGATATCCATATATTCTAAAACGTCGGTGAAATATTTTTTAGGAAATCCCCCGTCAAACTTATGCACCAAGGTAACCCCTTCTTCCCGCGTCAGGTGATGATTTCGAATCTCTTTGGCGGCATCGGTGCTTGCCCTCCCCAGACCAAACTTTATAAAAGCGGTCCAATAATGGAACCCATCGATTTTATCATCGAGGCTCATATATTTTGTAAAAGTCCCTTCGCTTCGTTCGGGATTGGCTTCAAAACCAACATGTTCCACTGAATAGTAGTAGCTTTCCTGGGGAGTCCACTTCAAATAATAACCAATGAAATGAGTCTCTATTTCAGATTTTAGCAGCTCCTCACGATCGGGGGGTAAATAAATTTCCAAATCATTTCGGGTAAGGCCATATTGGCTGATTAACGTTTTCACCGGAATCCCAGATATATAGAGATCCATTAACTCTTTTCGATCAACACTATAAACAGAAATATCCCTTGTCGCCTGTAGGTTGTCAGAAATCGGATTTCCATATTCCGCTTCGTTCTCTCCGTAAAAAATGAGTTTTATGCCAAATTTCAAGGCTATTTTCGGAGCTAAATTCTTCTGCCCTAGAATAAAGGACTGGAACGGATGCAGGAGGTGCTCAAAAGCCAGTTTCGTAAGGAGGCGATGGACATGACCATTCGGATGGTAGGTTATATTGTCAAAGCCCCCCACATCGATCCATTTGTGAAAGTTTCTCAAGCCAATATCGGTATAAAGATGCGGTGGCCAGGTGACTGTGAGAGGATGCATTCCATATTTGTACTTTAAGAGATGGGATGTTTTTACGCTATCGCGTCCTCCGCTCCCTGGGAGACACACATCGTAATGGCCATCTTTTCTTCTGTGCTTATCCAGAAGTTGGAGGAGATCCTCCTCCCTTTTTTTCCAATCAATTTTTGTATCTTTCCATTCCGCGTAGCGACAGGCGTCACAGATTCCGTTCTCATCAATGAAAAGCCCCTTCTTTTTCTCCCCCGGTTGATGCCTAAATTCAGCAACAGAAGATGGGCGCAGATTTGAAAGCACACATTTTTTGCAAAAGTCTACTCTCACTCTTGCTACCATAGCCAACCACGAAAGAAAGGCAAGAAAAAACAAATTCAGCTAGCAGTTTCCTGAAAAAGTGCTTTTGAAGCGAAAAAATCAGATTTGAGCCGAGACAAGGAGAATGAGGAAAAAGCCCGCAAACGTACTCGCAGAAGTACGTTGAGGACTTTTTCCGAAATTCGACGCAGTCGCAGGCCAAATATGATTTTTGCAGCCAAAATGACTTTTTCAGGAAACTGCTAGTAAGACCTCAGTTATGGGGGAGAATAAGTTAAATAAATAAGGGGGCGATATTTCCCGGAGAGCGCCTCTGCGAAGCAGCAAGCGCGCGAAGGGAAGATATCGCCCCCTTATATTTTTCCATGTTTCCCCCCATAACCGAGGCATTACTTCAGCTAATCTTATTGATCTTATTCAAACCATTTGTTAAAATTTTGAATAGG
>CAYMPL010000044.1:0-18069 GCA_964392415.1 uncultured bacterium
GGATTCGAACCCGCGACCCTCAGCTTGGAAGGCTGATGCTCTACCAACTGAGCTACTCCCGCAAAACCTTTGCTAAAACCCTCATCATAAATAAGCCTGTGGAGAGGAGAGGATTTGAACCTCTGAAGGCATAAGCCGGCAGATTTACAGTCTGCTCCCTTTGGCCGCTCGGGCACCTCTCCGCATCTCTCTCTAAATCCAAATGCTATTTCCTTAGCTGGCGATGGGACTCGAACCCGCAACCTGCTGATTACAAATCAGCTGCTCTACCAATTGAGCTACGCCAGCATCACTCCCAGTTATGCTCGTCCGACCAAAACCCAACCACACTATTCAGGCTGACTTTAAAAAGCAAGATTTTTTTTGAGAAGCTCGTTTCTTGACAGAAATCCGATAAAACGAAATAATCCGATTGAATCTATATCTGATTTCTTATATCAAAGAGTTGAGTAAAGATCTGGGTAGAACCGTTTCATGACAGATGATCAAAAGCTTTTAAACGAACATAAAATATCCATTTTAAATGCCCTTAAATATTTAAAATACAGTTTTAAGAAAATTCAGTCGCTTTCCATGGATTTAAACAATGCAGATCCCGAACTGCTGGAGACGTGGGAAAGTTTTGTGGCTCGTTTTGCGCGTGTCACAGATATTTTTTTGATGAAGTATATCAGAACCAGAGCCAAACTGGATGATCCTGCCTTTGATTGATTTACTATTGCGCGTTTCCAATGACATTTTATCTAAAATCGAAGATTTAAGATTTCGGATCAATATTGAAATGCAGGAACGCATCGGTGATCAAAAAATTGATCTGCTCATTATAGATCAAAATACTCCCAGGGAACCCTTTCATCGAATCGCTCTCAAACAGTCTCTATTATTAAAAAAATGGCGGTAAAGTCGCCACCTGAGCGCCAAAGACGCGAAGGTCTTCGTCCGGCTTCGCCGGGCTCAGGATGAGATCCTTCGTCCGGCTTCGCCGGACTCAGGATGACTATCCCTCTGCCTCACGACTTCAAACAGCGCGATGCCGCCAGCGACAGAGGCGTTGAGGGAATCGAGGGCGCCGGGCATCGGAATTCGAGCTAAGAGATCACACTGAGCCGCTACCCCTTTTTTCAAACCACGCTCTTCGTTTCCGATAACAAGAGCAGCCCGCTGAGAACAGTCGGTTTCAAAAATGGATTTTTCAGCGTCTGCTGAAAGACCGACCACAAAAAATCGGCTCTTTTTAAGAACATCCAAAGCCTGGGAAATATTGGGGACACGACAAATAGAAAGATGTTCTGTCCCACCAGCCGAGACCTTTACAACCGTCGCTGTCACCTGTGCCGCCCCATGTTTGGGAATGACGACCGCATGAGCCTTGGCACAGACGGCAGATCGGATCAGCGCCCCCAGATTATGCGGATCTTGAATTTCATCCAAGACCAATATAAAGCCACGTCCTTCATCAGCCTCCATTTTTTCAACGACTTCTGAAAGCGATGGATAGCGCCGCTCTTTCACATCTGCAAAAACCGATTGATGGACAGGATCTGATTCTCTTGGAATTCTTCGAAGCCAACTCCGAAGTGATGAATCATTGAGATAAGAAATTGAAATCCGATTTCTTCTACAAAGATCTAGTATAGGCTCGATATTCTTTGAAGTCCGCTCCTTTGATAGCGCCACTTCACGAACATCCTGCGGCCTCACTTTTAAAATTTCATGGATGGCATGAATACCAAAAAGGATTTCAGACATAAGTCACCCCATTATCCTCCAGATTATTCATCGGAGATGTTTCGCCCTTCGGGCTCAACATGATACATTTTTAAACGCTCGAGGGGATTTTTAGACTGGAATAAAGATCGTCCAATAACAAGATAATCTGTCCCCTCTTTCAAAGCAGACTCTGCCGTCGCAGTTCGTTTTTGATCCTCTTTTAAAACGTTCTCCCCTGCCAAACGAATCCCGGGGGTTACGGTCACGAAATCTTTTCCAATCTTCTTCTTAATTGCTGAAACATCTGAAACAGAACAGACAACGCCATCCAGACCCGCTTTTTTTGCAAGTCCCGCGTAATAAACCACAAGCTCCTGAACAGGGGTATCGATTTTTAATTCTGAGAGAGACGAATCTGTAAAACTTGTCAGCACAGTCACCCCAATAAGCAGAGTTTTTTTTCGATGTGAGCCATACTGATCAACCGCCTCCCTCGCAGCCTTCATCATTTCCATACCGCCTGATACATGAACATTCATCATGAATGGCGCTAGCTTCATTGCCGCTTTCGTTGCCTCATAGACCGTATTTGGAATATCGTGAAACTTAAGGTCTAAAAAAACCTCACCCCCCTCTTCTTGAATATCCCGAACAATCTTGGGTCCTTCTGTAGTAAAAAGCTGCTTTCCAACTTTAAAATACTTCACAGTGGGGATAAACCGTTTTACCCAGGAAAGGGCTTCCCGGGCTGATGAGAAATCAAGTGCGATGATTAATTTTTCTGAACAATTCATTCCGAATTTTTAATATCTGATCGACTGCGGCGGGGATCGCAATCATCTTTTCTTCTTTTTCTGATCTGAGTTTTATTCCAACTGATTTTTTTGAAATTCCCTTTTGGCCTACTGCCACGCGAATCGGAATCCCAATCAAATCAACATCATTAAATTTAACGCCGGCGCTCTCTTCTTTATCATGCAGAAGCGTTTCGACATTCTTTTCGAGAAGTCTTTGATACACCTCTTCAGAGACTTTGACAACCTCCGGATCAGACATATTAAGCGGAATAACAGCCACTTCAAACGGGGCAAGGGGAATGGGCCAAAGAATTCCGCTTTCATCATGATGCTGTTCAATCGCGGCTGCCATGGTTCTTCCGACACCTATTCCATAACACCCCATCTCAAAATGAAGCTGCTTGCCATTTGAATCTAAAAAAGTTGCCCCTAATGCCTCGCTGTATTTCTTTCCAAGGAAAAAAATATGCCCCACTTCAATCCCACGACTGCTTTTTAATGTTCCTTTGTGACAGGTAGGACAGAGATCCCCTTCTTTTTTCTGAACGAACGTCGCATTTGCCGAAAACCTGCAATCGGCACACGAAAGAATCTCATCTTCGCCCGATTTCGCCAGAACCTGAAATTCATGAGAAGCAGCCCCCCCCATTTTCCCTGTATCTGCCGAAACCGCTCTAAACTCAAAACCGCAGCGGGTAAAAATTCGCTCATACGTCTGATACATCACTTCATACTCTCTCAATGCGTCATCTTTTGACGCATGAAAACTGTATGCGTCTTTCATTAAAAATTCCCGACCACGCATCAGACCAAAACGGGGTCTTAGCTCATCCCGAAATTTTGTCTGAATCTGATAGAGATTAACCGGTAACTGTTTATAAGAACGGAGGAAGTGTCTCGCAATATCGGTAATCACTTCCTCATGAGTCGGTCCCAGACAAAATTGACGATTGTTTCTGTCTTTGAGCCGAGCCAACTCCTCACCCATCTCATCCCAACGCCCGCTCTCCTCCCAAAGTTCAGCCGGCTGAAGCATCGGCATGAGGAGCTCTTGAGCGCCTGATCGATTCATCTCCTCGCGGATAATGTTCTCAACCTTTTTAATCACGCGATATCCGAGCGGAAGATACGTAAAAATTCCCGCGGCTACCTTTTTGATCATTCCGGCCCGAAGCATCAGCCGATGAGACATGACTTCGGCATCACCGGGCACCTCTCTGAGTGTGGGAAGAAGATACTTGGATAATCTCATGAGGTCCCCTTTTCCATTTCCTGAACCTTATCCATTAATGTTTGAAAAAGATCGGCTTCTGGAACTTTTCTGACCGTTTTGCCATCGAGGTATAAAAGCCCCTCTTTTTTCCCCCCCGCGATTCCGACATGCGCATCGCGGGCCTCTCCCGGACCATTGACCGCGCACCCCATCACCGCAATTTTGAGCGGCTTCTTGACATGCGACACCGCTTTCTCAACACGGTTCGCAAGCTCGATGACATCAATCTCAGCCCGCGCGCAGGAGGGGCATGCAATGACCTCTGGACCAAAATTCCTAAGCCCCAATGCCTTTAAAATTTCCCGCGCCGTCTTAATTTCTTCTCGTGAATCAGCGGTCAACGAAACCCGGATCGTATCGCCGATGCCATCCGCAAGCAATGCTCCGAGGGCAACAGCCGACTTGATCGATCCTGCAAATACGGGCCCTGCTTCAGTCACCCCCAGATGGAGCGGATAGTCGACTGCCTTGGCTAATTTTCGATATCCCTCAATCGTTGTCCGGACATCTGACGATTTGAGAGAAATCTTAAAATTCGTATATTTTTCTTTTTCAAAAAAATCGACATGACGGATCGCGCTTTCAACCAGCGCGTCGGTCGAAGGGTAGCCATATTTTTTAAGAAGATCCCGTTCTAAAGATCCGCTGTTGACGCCGATCCGGATCACCGTATTCCTTTTTCTGGCGGCACGAATGACGGCACGCACCCTTTCTTTGGAGCCAATGTTGCCAGGATTAATTCTTACGCCTTGAACACCTGCCTCAACCGATCCGAGAGCCAGCCGATGATCAAAATGAATATCTGCAATGAGGGGAACCGAAATTTGTTTCAGAATGGCTGGAATCGCCTCGAGCGATTTTTTATCGGGGACACTCACACGAATGACTTCACAGCCAACTTCTTCCAGTCCCCGAATTTCGGCTACCGTTTTTTTGACATCGTACGTGGGAGAAATCGTCATCGACTGGACAACAACAGGCGCTCCCCCTCCGATTTCAACATTGCCCAATACAATTTTTTTTTGACTTGCCATCATCACACCTCAATTTGATACGCCTTAATTTTCCGGTGAAGATTCGTCCGCTCCATGCCAATCGCCTGGGCTGTTTTTGAGATACTGCCATCAAATTCCTGAAGTTTTTTGATCAAATACTCTTTTTCAAATTTTATTCTGGCCTGCCTAAAATCGTTATCTTCATCCAGATTCTCTTCACTCGATTCACGAAGGGTTATCGGAATATCTTCAACCTGTATTTCATCCGACGGCGTCATAATAAAAAGCCTCTCAATCACATTTTTAAGCTCCCGCACATTGCCGGGCCAATCATAATACTTAAGAATTTCCATCGCCTCTTCCGAAACCCGTTTTGGCTTTTTACCATTTTCTTCTGCGATTTTCTCTAAAAAATAATTCGCAAGATGCGGGATTTCTGCTTTTCGTTCGCGAAGGGCTGGAACATGAAAGGGGATCACATTGAGCCGATAATAAAGGTCCTCCCGAAAATGCCCCTTCTCAATCTCTTTCGGAAGATCTTTGTTGGTTGCAACAATCACACGAACATCCACCTCATAGGTTACCGTCCCACCCACCCGTTCAAATTTTCTCTCCTGAAGCACGCGAAGGATCTTGGCCTGTGTCTTGAGACTCATATCCCCAATCTCATCCAGGAAAAGAGTTCCCTGATCGGCCAGTTCAAATTTACCGCGACGGGAGGAGGTGGCGCCCGTAAATGCCCCCTTTTCGTGTCCAAAGAGCTCGGACTCAATTAATTCTTCTGGAATCGCGGCACAGTTTACAGCCACAAAAGGCTTTGCCTGACGTTTGCTCTGCTCATGGATGCTTCGCGCGACAAGCTCTTTTCCGGTCCCATTTTCACCGGTGATTAAAATCCAGCTATTTGTCGGCGCAACAATTTTCATCTGTTCTTTCAGCGCCCGCATTTTAAGATCGTGCACAATCATCATGTGAAGTTTATTAACCTGCTGGCGCAGAAACTTATTTTCTTCCTGCAGGCGATTCGCGGACAAAAGATTTTTAATGACAAGAGAAAGCTTTTCAAGTGAAAGCGGTTTTTCAATGAAATCATAGGCTCCCAGCTTTGTCGCTTTTACCGCGGTCTCAATCGTTCCATGTCCTGACATCACAATCACGGAGTTGTTCAAACCCAGCGGCCGCAATTTTTTTAAAACCTCCATCCCATCCATTTCAGGCATCCAGATATCCAGAAGGATCAGATCTGGACGTTCTTTTTCAACAGATAAAATCGCGCTCCTTCCATCTGAAGCCTCTGAAACACGATACCCTTCTTCTTCAAGCGCGGAACGGAGGGTCCTTCGAATATTCTGCTCGTCATCGACGATTAAGATGTGGGCGTTCATCGAAATAAACCGATTCTATCATTTTTGAATGAATTGGGAGTTCAATAATAAACTTTGTCCCTTTTGGGCGATTGTCAACAACACGAACATATCCCTGATGGTCCAATATAATCTTTTTCACAATCGTCAACCCAAGTCCGGTTCCCCCTTCTTTTGTTGAAAAGTTGGGATCAAAAATTCTGGCCTTTATTCCATCTGGAATTCCCGATCCAGTATCCGATACCTCAACGACTACCGATTGTAAAGCCGGATGGTATCTGGCTGCAATCACAATTCTCCCTCCCCCTGTCATAGCTGACACCGAGTTATCGATAAGGTTAATGAAGACACGCTTTATTTGATCGCGATCGAGATCGAGGTGTGGCAGATCCCGATCGATCTTTATCTCAAAAGCAATATGCCTGTGCGCTTCCTGATAAACAGCCATTGCCTCCTTTACAATAGGACTCAACTGAGATGGTTTTAAATTGACTTGCGGAAGTTTCGCAAAATTTGAAAATTCATCGACCAGTTCTTTGAGTTCGTCAACCTGCGTGATAATCATTTGCGTACATTCATCAAATACGGAATCTGTGGAAGAAAGATATTTTCGCCGCAGTCTCTGGGCTGAAAGCTTGATCGGGGTCAGCGGATTTTTGATTTCGTGCGCGACACGTCTGGCGACTTCCCTCCAGGCTGCCGCGCGCTCAGCTTTTGCAAGCTTTCTATTTCCCTCTTTTAAATCGCCTGCCATTTTATTGAAAGAACGCACCAGAATTGCAAGCTCGTCATCGGCAGGATAATCGATCTCGACATCCAGATTCCCCTGCGCAATCTGTTGTGTTCCTTCTACCAAATTTTGAATCGGTGTCGAAAGTTCCCTCGCCAAATGGAAACCAAACCAGACGGCGGTAAAAAGAATCAAAATCGTCATTAAGAGAAGGATCGTAATATAAATAGTTCTTAAGGAGCGCTTAATCGGTTTAATTTCCCGATATTCATGAAACGTACTGTTTATTTTCGATATTTTCTCTGTAATAGCCGGCGGAACATAAGAGCTGATCACCAAAGCTGCCACAATATCCCGTTGCTCTTGATGATAAACCGGCATCACGCATCGAACCAAATCCCCGCCCGCGAAGGGCTGAATTTTGGAGGCTTGTCTTCCGGAAAATCCCTCCTTTAAAAACGACTCTTCCAACGGGGGGAGATCTTCTTGTTGTTTGAGCCGGGAACCGTAGAATGCGATCCCATCCTCTTCGAGATCTAAAAAAATATCAATCGCATCGAAGGCATACTCTTTCTGAAGTTCATAGACAACTTCACGAAGCGACTCCTGGTTGTTTTTTAAAAAAAGCTGCCTCTTTGAAATATCCTGACTGATTTTTTCTCCCAGAACAAATCCCCTCTCCCGCAGATCCTGATAATAGAAATTATTCACGTCGAGCGCGTGCTGAAGCGAGTTGGTAAGATCTGAACTAAACCATTTTCCGAAACTATTGTTGATATAAAACACGGAAACCGTAAAAAGAAGCACGGTTGGAATCAAGGCGAATCCAACAAAAACCACCACAAGCTTTGTCTTTAATTTTGAACCGAGAATATTATTTTTTCTTTCCCAAAAAAGCTTGACAACGTTTCTAAAAACCAAAAAAACGAGGAGGCCAATGAGGATAATGTTAAGATTCATGAGCGCAAAAAAGAGAATACTATTGATAAACGGGAGTTTTTGACTGAGCCCCGCCAGATAGACCTGAAGATAGGTAATGGATGCAAAAAGGAGTGCGACAACCACAATAAGAACCCATTCACGCTTGCGGCGTCTCGCTTCTTTGCGTTTATAGCGCCAGACAGACCTATCGATGACTTCTTTCACGGATAAATCATCGCTAACATGGAAGTGAGAGTGTTTCAAGCAGTCGCAAGCTCATTTCCGAAGGAAATGAGCGCGCAGTATTAATGATCTCTATTCCTTAGGCTGTTTGCAACAATGGTTCTAATACAGGAATAACGGTAGGTTTGTGTTCAGAAAACTCAGCGATATACCCACACTCCGATTTCAAAAGTCTGGCACAAAACTCCGCGTGAATCTTGTGACCCGCTTTGTGAGTCACCCAATGGCCAAGAATTCTCATGCCAAAAAGGGCAAGATCGCCGACTGAGTCGAGCATTTTATGACGTACGAATTCATCTTTGAAGCGAAGCGGCTCCATATTTAAAACTTTTTCATGATCGAGGACAATGGCGTTTTTGAGCGATCCCCCCGCAATAAGTCCCCTTTGTCGCAACATTTCAATATCTTTTAAAAAACCAAATGTTCGCGCTCGAGCCAATTCTTGTGAAAAATTCTTTTCATTCAATGTCATCTGAAAAAACTGTTTCTGAATAGCGGGATGATCAAATTCTATGGAACAGGTAAGCCTTGACTCCGCATGAGGCTCCATTGCGCAAAAATGCTCCCCCTCTCGGAGAGAAAGCGCTTTGGTAATAATATAATACTGCCGCACTCTTTTTTGCTCTACGATACCGCAGTTGGAGAGCATCGAAACAAAGGGGGCGCTGCTCCCGTCAAGAATTGGGATCTCAGGACCGGAAACTTCAATTTTCAAGTTATCAATTCCCATCCCCCAAACGGCAGCCATCAGATGCTCGATCGTTGCGATTTTTATTCCGTTCCGACCGATGGTTGTCGATAGCGCGGTATCTGTGACATATCGATTCAGAGCAGGAATGCGAACCTCTCCCAAATCGGCCAAGTCTGTACGAAAAAACACAATCCCACGGTCTGGCTTGGCTGGTTTCAATGTCACCGTTGCCTCTTTCCCAGTATGGAGGCCGATCCCCTTAAATTGAATCTCAGACTTAATCGTTCGCTGATAGACCATCAGCCTGTTTCCTTACGCAAGATCTATGCCAAAAAATCATTTTAAAATACAAATCGATAATTCTTAATCATTTTAAATAATTATCTTAAATTTTAAACTGAACAGATATATGAAAAAAGCCTGAATGACAACCGAACCTGTTGCAAATTTGCAACAAGTGTGTCGAAAATCTCACACTGTTATGGGTCTTCCTCAAAAAAGTGCAAGGTTGAAATGATATGGGGACATATTTTGAGCGCCGTGATGACTTTACTGCATCATTTATATAAGGGGTGCTAAAAATATAAAGGATGCTAAAAATTTGCTTATCTGCACGGCAGAATGATATATCTATCTGAAATTATTAACCTTTTTTATTTCCACGGGTGGAAACTGTAAGCTATTGGAATCATTTATCTTTATCTATTTCCATTGACATGGTGATAGAAAAAAGCCCTGGTTGCTCATATGAAGATTTTTTGTGATACCGGATCCCAAAGTGGGGTCTCCCTCTAAAAGCCATTGCATCTATTCTTATTATATTAACCATTAAATTGACATTTATGATTATCATAGCTATTATAAAAGAATGGATGAGGCTAAAATTATTCGGGAGCTTTACGATTTTAACCCTTTTTGGAATGGCATTATTCCTCTGGAAGGAGGGCTCTTTCACCGTCGCCAGTTTGCCCCGCTCTCCAGACTTCTTCCCCTTTCCCAAATAATGACTCTTACCGGTCTTCGCAGAACTGGAAAAACAACCCTTATGCTCCAATTGGTTGCACACCTCATCCAAAATGAAAAAATTCCCCCGCAGCGAATTTGCCGCTATCAATTTGAGGAAAAACTCGTCTCTCCGAAGTTGGAAGATCTGGAGGCAATTATTCGCCTCTATATCCGAAGCATTCTCAAAGAGGATGTTCACACCCCTCAGCGACTTTTTTTCTTTTTAGATGAACTTCAGTGTGTCGAAGGCTGGCAGGGTGTTTTAAAAAAATACTACGATCTAAATAAAAAAATAAAATTTGTTGTCTCGGGATCGGCTTCTCTTTTTATCAAAAAGGCAACCAGGGAATCTTTGGCCGGGCGTGCTTTTGAGGAAAAGGTGACTCCCCTTTCGTTCAAGGAGTATCTTTTTCTCAATCGAAATCATTCCATGGACCCCATGCAAGGGGATTTTAACCTGGAAGAGGACATAGGGGAGTTTATCGATACTCATAAGATATTTTACGCAAAAAATCGGGATATTGCTCCAAGCCTTTTTGAAACATTTCTTATTCAGGGACAATTTCCAGAAATAGCCCCTTGGAAAGAGACATCGCTATCTTTTCGATACATCCGTGAATCGATTGTCTCCAAACTAATCGAGTACGATCTGCCTAAGCTTTACGGTTTTAGGAAAACCGATGAATTGGGTCTTTTTTTCAGTATCCTAGCAAGAGAAACTGGAAACTTTTTTGAATATGAAAACATAGCCAGGGAGGTAGGGATAGCTCAAAACACACTCAAGGAATACCACCATGCTTTTATGGAAACCTCATTGGTGGATCTCTTGTATAATTACACAAAGAAGCATCGAAGGGCAAAGCGGCAGCTCAAGAAAAATTATATTGCCTCCCCCAATCTCACCTGTGCTCTTCATCATTTTACAAAGGAGAACCTTTCGGATAATCCCCTCATGGGGCACTTGGTGGAAACCGAGATCATTAATCGTTTGAAAGAAAAGCATCCCCAGGCTTCCTTTTGGAACCAGCGCGGCAAAGAGGTGGATATGATCGTTCCCCTCAAGAATCAGCTTATTCCCCTAGAGGTGAAATATAAGAATCGAATTCAGAAAGATGATCTGAAGCCAATCTTAAATTTTCTCTCTCAAAAGAATACTTCCTTTGGAATTGTTTTTACGAGAAATGAATTTTATCAGGAAACAGCCCAAGCAATATCCCAAAAAACATCCGAAGATAAACCCATCTATTTTATTCCAGTCTGGATGGTGTGAAACAAACCACTCGAATAAGTAATCCCAAAATGCTGATAAGCAAGCTGCGTCGCCACCCGCCCCCGCGGTGTTCTTTGAATAAATCCCTCTTGAATCAAAAAAGGCTCATAGACATCTTCGATAGAATCCTTTTCCTCACTGATCGCCGCTGCAACTGTTTCAATCCCAACTGGCCCCCCTCCAAATTTTTCGATAATCGTAAGAAGGATCTTTCTATCCATTAAATCAAATCCCTTTGGATCAACATCGAGCATGGAAAGCCCTTCCAGAGCAACTTTTTTCGTTATAACTCCATCCGCTTTCACTTGTGAATAATCGCGCACACGGCGGATCAGGCGGTTTGCAATTCGCGGCGTTCCGCGAGATCGTCGTGAAATCTCTTCCGCCCCCTCTTTGTCGATCTGGATCTTTAAAATTTTAGAAGATCTTGCCACAATTTGTTCAATTTCTGAAGGCCCGTAATAATCGAGACGATGAATGATTCCAAAACGCCCTCTCAGAGGTGACGTCAAAAGTCCGGCCCGCGTTGTTGCGCCGACCAGCGTAAACTTCGGAAGATCAAGCCGGATCGACCGCGCGGCCGGTCCCTGCCCAATAATGATGTCAAGACAGTAGTCTTCCATTGCGGGATAGAGAACCTCTTCCACCACACGATTTAATCTGTGAATTTCATCGATAAAAAGAATATCCCGATCGCGAAGGTTCGTAAGAATCGCCGCCAGATCCCCCTGTTTTTCAAGAACAGGGCCTGAGGTCGAAACCATATTCACCCCCAGCTCTTTTGAAATAATCTGCGCAAGCGTTGTTTTTCCAAGCCCAGGGGGACCATAAAAAATGGCGTGATCGAGCGCCTCCCCCCGTTTCTTGGTTGCCTCAATCGAAATGGAGAGATTTTCTTTCACCTTTGTCTGCCCGACAAAATCAGAAAGTTTTTGGGGACGAAGTGTTTGCTCAATCACCTCTTCATCTGTTATCAAACGCTCTGGACTTACAGTTCGTTCATTTTCCATCTGTTATCCCCGAAGCAATTTCAACGACTGTTTCAGAAGGACTTCAAACGTCGATTCTTTTGCAATCTTTGGTTTGAGGCTCGAAACAACGCGATCCACTTCATTCTGTTTATAGCCAAGATTTGAAAGCGCGGAGACCAAATCTTTCAGCAAATCGGTTTCAATTATCGAATCCGCGGACTGAATCACAATCGAAATTTTTTGAATTTTCTCCTTCATTTCCAAAATAATTCTTTCGGCTGTTTTTTTCCCGATTCCAGAAATCGAGGTGAGCCTCTGAAGATTGTTATTGAGAATCGTCTGCTTTAAATCAGCCGGAGAAATTTCAGAGACAATCGTCAACGCCATCTTCGGGCCAATGCCGTTTACAGATAGAAGGGTTAAAAAAATTTCTTTTTCTCCCTCTGTCCAAAAACCGTAAAGTTGAAGTTGGTCTTCGCGCACATGGGTATAAATTTTTAACTCTACCTTAGCCCCCTCAGCGGGAAGCTTATGATAGGTTGATTCGGAAATGGTAACCAGGTATCCCACCCCGCCGACATCGATGACAACGACATCTGTTCGCTTCGAAATCAATTCACCGCGAAGCTGGCCGATCATAAAGAACCCCCTGTTTAAAAAGCGCCTGTTTAAATTTCTGGGAATGAATGTGGCAAATAGCGACAGCAAGCGCGTCCGATGCATCGAACGCAGCAGTCTCTCCCTTCAATCCCAGCAATAAAAAAACCATCTTTTGTGTCTGTGCCTTTTCAGATCTTCCATAACCGACAACAGCCCGTTTAATTTCAGCCGGTGAATATTCGAAAACAGAAATATCTTTATTTGCAACGGCCGTCAAAGCTGCCCCTCTCGCTTCTCCCAGTTTCATCAGGCTTCTTACATTTTTTGCAAAGAACAATGTCTCAACAGCGCAAGAAGACGGCTGATATTGCTCGATCACCCCTGTGATTGAGCGATAAATCTCTTTCAAACGAATCGCGAAGCCCCCAGTTAGCGGGATCTCAATAGTACCGAAGGCAATGGAAACAGGCTTTCCCTCTTTTTCTTCAACGATACCGTAGCCCGTAAACCGGGAGCCTGGATCGATCCCCAGGACCCTCGTTTCATTCATGCCTGAGCGAGTCTTTCCATCTCTTTTTCATCAATATCAAAATTCGCGTACACTTTCCGAACATCATCAAAATCTTCCAAAGACTCCATCAGTTTTACCATCTGCTCAGCCTCTTTTCCACTTAAATGAATCGTAGATTGCGGAATCATCGCAATTTCAGACGATGCAATCTTTATTTTCGCATTTTCAAATGCCTGCTTCACGCTTTCAAAATTCTCCGGTTTTGTATAGACCTCGAAACCATCCTCCTGATCAGAAACATCCTCGGCTCCGGCATTGAGCGCTGTTTCAAACACAAGATCTTCTTTGGCCACTTTTTTGTCGATCGTCAAAATACCCTTTTTGGAAAACTGCCAGGCAACACTCCCGCTCGATGCCAGATTCCCATTGTAACGGGTAAAGCAGGAGCGAATTTCCGAGACGATTCTATTTTTGTTGTCTGTCAACACATCGACAATCATCGCAACCCCTGCGGGCCCATATCCTTCATACAAAACCTCTTCAAAGATAATCCCCTCAATTTCCCCCGTCCCCCGTTTGATCGCGCGGTCAATATTGTCAGAAGGCATATTCTGTTCGCGCGCGGCAATGATCGCAGAACGAAGCGCCGGATTAAAATTAGGATCTCCCCCGCCTTTCCGCGCGGCAACCGTAATTTCGCGGATCAGTGTCGTAAAGATCTTCCCCTTCTTCGCGTCCGCCGCCTCTTTTTTATGTTTTACTTTTTTCCACTTCGAATGGCCAGCCATATCAGACTCGGTTCATAGCATGGCTGATTTCACGATGCAAAGTGAATTCCCATTATGTCATTTTAAATTAGCCATTGACAGGAAGGAATAATCATCCTATACGAAGCCACCCCTTGTAGTTGTATTGTCTAGACTAAAAAGCAGAAAGTTGATGAACTAGCTCATACGCCTATACGATTGACTGTGTAACCTTCTTCTGTGTGCGTCGCCCTCCGAGATTTGAATCTCGCATTTTATGTCAGCGAAAAAACCTATTTTAAAACGCAACACCTATTTTCAAAATATTTTCCTGCAGGCGGGATTCCAGAATGTCGGCACAATCCCTAATTTCTATCATTTGGCCGATAATTCCGCAGACGATCGAGTTATATTCTACAAAAAAGTCCAACAAATACCACAAGACAGTCCGATCATTTCTTAAAGAGTGGTTTAATGAATTAAGATCCTATTCTCAACACGTGACATCACAGAGGGGCGGGATTGAAAATAATTCTTGAGCGCTTCTGATAAACTAATGCCTGTGTTCTCTTTTTCTTTTTTCTTAAAAAGCAAGTACCCGTCCCCTCCTTGAGCTACAAAATCACTTGTTGCAATAGTATAAACTTTATCCAATTTTAAGGGGCTTCCCTGAACACGTACATTTTCAATGAAATCTTTTTTTATGATAAACGAAATACCCGATACCTGAAGAAATCCTCCCGCAGGTCTTGTGAGCGATGCCGAACGGTTGAGGATATCGAGTAATTCTTTTCCGTTTAACTTTACAGTCACAATTTGATTGCCGAACGGAAATGCTTTGAGAATGTCCCCATAGGTCACCTTCCCCTTTTCAATGGAGGCGCGAATTCCCCCTCCATTTTGCAGGGCAACATCCGCTTTCGTTACCTTTCTAATGACATCCGAAATCAAATTCCCAAGATTTGCTTCTGACGAACGAACATCTTCTCTGCGACCATTGAGCGTCACTTTGGCTTCGCCTACCACAACATCAAAAGAAGATTTGGCCTTTGCCAAATAGGGCTCAAGCAACGCTGTCATTTCAATATCATCTGCGATTTTCTCATCAAGCTCATGCATCATATATTCGTAGCTTTCAATATGATCGCCATCGACTCTCAAACGAAGCTCTCCGATATTCTTCGCGTATTGAAAGGCTTGAACAATGACGGTTTTTGAATGGATCCCCGCTTCCGCGGGGATGACCACAGGCTCTTTTAAAAGCGTGTGCGAATGTCCGCCCACAATGAGATCTATCTCAGGATTTGCTTTGGCCAAGTGGATATCCCCAATACCATCCGATTCATGGGGTTCTTCTGGATAATAGCCGAGATGTGTCACCGCAATGATAAAGTCAGCCTGGCTTTTGACCTCTGATAACACTTTTTTTGTTTCATCAATCGGATTTCGAAACTCCAGATTCCAAACATTTTTCTCATGGACAATTTCTGGTGTTTTTTCGGTTGTGAGACCAAAGATAGCAACCCGCAGACGACCTATTTTTTTTATTATGTACGGCGAAAAAATTCTTTGCCCCGTTTTTTTATCGTAAATGTTTGCAGCGAGAAAAGGAAACTGCGCCAACGATTCCTGTTTTTTAATGGCGCTTAAATCGTTATCAAACTCATGATTCCCAACGGCCATCGCATCGAACTTCATGAGATTCATCCCCCGAAAGCTCGGCTCCCCCTGAAAGAGATCTGCCTCCGGAGCGCCGCTATTGACATCACCCGCTGAAAGGAGAAGAACGTTTTTATATTTTTTTCGGGCTTGTTTGATGACGGTCAGTTGTTTGGCCAATCCCCCTTTACTATCTTGTGACCAGCAGTAGCCGTGGTGGTCGTTCGTGTGCAGAATAACCAGTTCGATCGGCTGTTGTTGCCAATAGAGAACTGCCAGAGAGAGAACTATCGTCAGGAATAATAAGGAAAATAATTTAATTTTCTTCATAAACTACCTCGGTTCGATCATTCTAGCCATCATCGATGAGATCCTTCGGCCTTTCAGGCCTCAGGATGACTAATAAACCAAGAAGTCACTGATGATAAACTGAAATATTGTTTTTTCAATATCTTTTTCACGATAAGCCGATCGGAAAGATTTTAAAAAGGCTCGTCTCAATTTTGAATCGATTCGTGAATCAGAAAGATAGGGTTCGTATAATTTGCGCGCCTTATTCCGGTTGCCAAGCAGATCATAAGCCCGTCCATGAAAGAGGGAAAACAAAGCTTGTTCATAATGAGAAAGATGAGCCAATTTTTCACCCCTTTCAAATGTTTCAGATGCGGAGCGGAAATTCCGAAGTTTTATCTGAGTGAAACCAAGCGCCAGATAATAAGAAAATTCTTCGCTGTCATATTGAAGCGCCTTTTTTAAATGCGCCTCTGCAGTCAAAAAATCTTTTGTATTATAAAAATGATGATAAGCTTTCGTATACTCCCTCATCCCTTCGCATTGAACTGTTTTTGAAAATGGATTCGGTGGAAGCGTTTTCTCGGCATGAATAACATCCCATTGATCCCCTTCCCAAGGCAATTCCAGGTAATCGCTTAAGTTAGAAGGCGCTGGCCCTGTTGAAATCCAAAATCGTTTCTTTTCTGGATGAAAAAGAACAGATTGAACATTATAGATGGTTGAAACCGTTCGACCGATCACCCTTTGTCGTTTGGTAAGAGAATCAAAATGATCACCCAAAATTTCGATTCCACTGGTTTCATCAAGACTTCCTTTTGATTCCTGACAAAGTTCCGTGAGCCGACTGCAGCGATACAGATTGTCTTCAATCGTTGTATGGTTAAAATAAAGCTCATACTGCTTTAGCCGCGGGCTAAAGCAATAGTTGGAATGCGTAATCAGGCCATCTTTTTCCTCACGGACAAAAACTTCATGAGGCGAAACTTCAATCACCACTGCGCGCTTTTCCTTTACACTCGATAGCATGATCGCCCAATTCCCCGCGCGTTTCATGGAACGAATAATTGAAACTGCCTCCGCAATATTCGTTGCCTGTCGAATAACGCGCGCGCAAATGAGAACAACAGGTGTTCCTTTGGCTGACACATCCGTTGTAAAAAGCTGTTGTATCGCCAAAATCAAACCTGATTCATTAAAAGCGGTCACCCCTGGCGTATAGACACCGGCCGTTGCAATAGAAACATATTTTTGTCCTTTTGCAGGATAGTGATAATTCACCGAAGAATATTTGTCCCAATAGTTGCCAACGGGAAAATCAAGATTTCTCCCATGAACAAGCTCACCGCTTTTTGTCATCGGCCCTAAAGCGGCAAAACCGGTGCATCCAAAAATCTTGGGAAACATCTTAGAAACAAAATAGCGACCACCGATGTATTGTGAGAAGATGACCATCGCATCGGGGAGCGCGCCTGCCCGCTGAAAGTCGCTTTCTGGTATTTGAGACGCATCGGCCAATGCTCGGATGATTTTTCTTTCTTCTTCCGGCATCTGGCGAATTAATCTATTGAAAACAAGTCCGTTTCCAAGACAAATCGCAATCTCTTGAAGGAGAGGGGAGTTTTTAACCGGCCCATCGTACCTCACTTCGTTTTCAAATTTGTGCGCGAGGTATCCCGCAGCGCCTTTTGGAATATCTTCTTTCAGTAATGTCCCGTGCTGATAGGCCATCTCTTCTTCGGTGCCATAGAGATGGAGAATGCGAAGCCCTTTTTTGAGATGGAGTGTGGCATGACCATAGGTTTTTAATGGAGCAGTTGGGGATTTACTTTGTTGTTCAACTATCGAATCCATATTCTTAAAAAAAGAGGAGAATCACGAAGCTGATTCTCCTCTTAATATAAATGTGGCATCGCGTTACTCTCCCACACGGCTTCCCGTGCAGTACCATCACCGCAGGAGGACTTAACGGCCGAGTTCGGAATGGGATCGGGTGTTGCCCCTCCGCTATAGACACCACAAGACTTTAGATAACAATCATGTTCGACAACTGGACTGCTCGTCTCAAAATCTTAAGCTTTCAGAAACCCTAATGGATCCCCGCTTCCGCGGGGATGACATACAATGATAAAGACACACGACCTATTAGTACTCGTAAGCTCAGTAGATTGCTCTACTTACACATCGAGCCTATCAACCTTGTAGTCTACAAGGGGTCTTTAGGGGACCGAAGTCCCGGGATATCTTATCTTGGGGACGGCTTCCCACTTAGATGCTTTCAGCGGTTATCCG
>CAYMPL010000045.1:0-17647 GCA_964392415.1 uncultured bacterium
CCCGAAAAGATGGAACCTCTTCCAAACATTGAGGTTCTAATTTCCTTGCGGGTCCTCCTTCGTCAAGAATAGGGGCTCTTCTATTATAGGCAGGGGTATATGCAGAGACTCTCGGATCAAAACGACTGCCTCCCCCAAATTGAGGGGCTCTCTCATGCCCCCTCTGAATGACCCAATCTGTTTGAGGGGGCAAAAAACGGTGGTCTTCCAAACGGATAACTTTGAAATTTTTGTCGCCGCTCTCTTTAGGTAAAATCCGCCACTCGCCCAATCTTGGATGAACCTCGCGGGGACCGACGATTTTTATCCCAGCTCCTACCGCTGCCAAAGCCAAAGCCCCGGATAACCCCATCTGAAGATATTCGGCGTCTTCATAATGCGCATAACTCTGATATCCCATCAGCGGCGCACCAATAGCAGAGGCCAGAAGCGGCGATATCATAGCAATCATTTTAAAACCTGCGGCTAAAGGCAAAATTTTAAGGGTATTCAATCCCCACTGATTAAAGAAATTTTTAGAAGGAAAATCTCCCGTTTTTAAATGGTGGTCGCCATATTCGGCAGATGTAAATAAACCTGAAATGACAGCCACAGCCAATACCCCCTTGGGTCCTATGAAAAGAGTCGAACCTGTCATAACCCCTGAAACAACGCCGACCTCAACCAAAAGTCCCATCATCCCACGACTTAAAAAAGGCGCTGTTGTTGCAGGGGCCCCTGTCATCGTTGTCCATGGATCTTCTTTTTTAAATCCGAACCTTATTCCCTGTTCCTCGACACGAAATTGATATAAGAGGGCTTCCCGTTCACGCGCGTTTTCGTAAAATTTAAGAATAAAATCTTTATCGCTATCGCCAAATTCTTCTTTCTGAAGTCGCTTTGAAATGGGTGCAAGGTCGGAATCTTTCCAGATGGAATTTTTTAGATCGTGATAAAGCGCCAAACAAAATGCTCTTTTCATTCCTGGGTAAATCCGATTTACAGTCTCATAATAATTTTTCTGCCAGGGTCGGGCGTAGCGTTCAAAATCTATCTCGTAAGAACCGGTCAGAGCCATAAGCTCCTCTCTTTTCTTTTTTTCCTCTTCAATTCTTTTCCACGAACTTTCAAGAATCGCCTTAAAATCGGGGTCTTCAATCTGAGATATAAGTTTTTCAAAGGATTTTACATCACGGGATTCCGAAAGATGCCCTACTTCAAAAAGGATTTTTACCCTTTGTTTCCATTCCTTATAAATTGGAAACTCTCCAAAAATTTTATGAAGAGTCTGATGTTCCCTCATAAGATCATCATCATCTCTGCCTTGCCCTCTCTTGATGAAAAGATCCTTTAATATCTCAACCTGAGCCGGATCATGAGATTTTTGAAACGCGATGATCTCCAAAATCAAATCATCGGCAAGAAACCGCTCAAATGCCTGAAGCCCCTCTTTTATTGCCGGCAAAAGCTCTTTTTCTACCTCAATGATCCCCCCATCCTCCTCCGCAAACACCTCCGGCAGGAAATTCGAAAACTGAAAAAAAACAAATAAAATGATGATAAAACGCCTTGTCATTTGGATATCTTTCGCCCCGAGGAATCTTCATCGGAGATCCTTCGGGCTTCGCCCTCAGGATGACACGCTATGAATCCTGCAAGTGCCGTACCAATAAAAAAAGAGAAGCCAATTTAAAAAAGATTAAATATTTCACTAGGTTAGTAAAATTATGCACCCCTATTATCGATATTCCCTTCCCATAATAACTGGCAATGTTTTAAACAAGATGCCTATTTTTGCCCTTCATTGACTCTCCTCCCTTTCCTATGATAGAAAAGGGACCTATTTTTTAACCTTATGCACCGCATTTCATTCTATTTCATCCTTCGTTCTATTGCCCTGGCTATTGCTGTTATCCCCCTCTCTGGCTGTGGTAAACGCGCCGTGGTTCCCCCACTCCTCTCCACCCCCTCTCACCAGACACAACAAACGCCGTGCAATGGCATTAAAATCGTTGGCGAGCTATCGACATCCGACTTTACCGCCCTTTTTCATTGCCTCAATGAAAAGGGGGGACTTGAACCGCTGAAACCGGTTCTGATCGGAAACCAAAGCAATACAGCCTTTTTTGTACACATCTATAATGATATCTTTGCAAACAACCCAGCTGCCCGCAGCCAGACGTTGGAGCTCTTAAGCCACCTCGAGAAGAACGGCGGCCTCAAAGAATTTCTCGCATTTATTTCAAGGTTTATTGAAGAATTTATTGAAACCCCCGATTTCAATACTCATTTAAAATTTCTTCTCCAAACGCTATTAAAAGATAATATCGATCTCACAAGCCTTCTTAAAGCCGTTGTGACTTATCCTGATTTTCAAGAACTTTCTCAAATAGCAGAAACCTCACTCCAGAACGGCTCGCTTGAACATTTTCTTTCTGCGTTCGGTCTTTTTCTAAAACATCAGAATAAAGAGGGGATATCTGGATCTCATATACTGGTTGAGACCTTGAAAGGCTTATCTGGAATAGAGACAAATGGCCCCGCTTTTGGCGACCATTTTAGCATCGAAGATCTGAGCCAGCTCGGCTACCATGGAACCTTAAGAAATCTGCTGGAAGCACTTTTCAGACTTCAGCGCGATGGCAAACTTCCAAAACTTGCCAGCCTGCTTACCGATCTTACAAACCGTTCCACTGCCGCCATTCTTACGGAGGAACGCCTGAGAAAATTAAAAGAAACTCCAGAAGAACTGACAGAAGAGGAGAAAAAAGCCTCCTATGAAGTTCTTAGCAAACATCCCGCAAATGACCTTTCAGCGCTGGTCAAGCTCATCTCAAGCCTCCATCGGGGATTCCTCGAAGACGAAGATGAATCACGACAACAAAATATTCTCGCTTCCTTCGATATTTTTCTTCAGGCCGTAAAGGGGGCATTTGACGCAAAAAAAGATCAGGGACCCGATGCGAAAGCCTCAAAAGTGGTAACCACCTACAGTCTCTTTATGAACATTGCCTACCTCGAAGCAATGGACGAAAGATTCCATCGAAAATCGCCTGAAGAAAAATTCCAATCTTATACCGTAACCGAAAATCCAGAAAATAATCTATATGCCAAATATTTTCAAAACTTCACGACGCGTAAAACCATCGATTTTAAAAAACGATACGATGAATATAAAAATTTCCTGAAAAAAGAGCGTGATCCAAAAGATCCCGATAAGCCGCGCTGGACACCCCAAGAAATTGCTGAAAAACTCCGTATTTTTAAAGAAAAGCTCTATGAGGAACTCCCTGAACTGCAGGCAAGATACCAACATTTTTTAAATGAAGAAGTCCGAAGAGCCCTCCATTGGATCAATGAAAAACCGATTTTTTTAAACAAAACTTTTTATGAGTTTTTAATCGAACTAAAGTCCGCAAAAAGCATCGCCCTCTTTTTAGAAAAATTGCTTCTGAATCTCGATAATGAACTTTTGGATAAATTCATAAAGGAGTTCATGCAGGGTCAGCTTCGCGATTTTTTTGAATTCAACCGTCCACTGGATACCTTTATGCGGTCCTTGTATGTGGAACACTCCGGGGCAACCTGGTTTTCTGGAACGATACTCGGGGTTATTCATGGATTTGCCAAAGGAATGCCGATGAAAGACCAGATCACGCTGATCACCCTTGTCGAATCTGCCGAACCACTGGAAAAATTTCTGATTGAGGAAAACCGGATCGCGGATATCCGCACCGTTCTTCTCCCTTTGCTCAAAGCCATCAACGCAGCTTCCCAGGATGAAAAAATCCTGAATCTTTTTCAATGGATCCATACCGGAGAATTTATAAACAACCGGGGAGAAAAGGATCAGATCATGACACAGCTCATGCCGCTTTTCATGGAGACGATGGCATCCGGTTTTTTTAATGAAACCCTGAACTTCATCGCGCACATCGGAAAAGAGGGAGAAATCATCAATCGCTTTTTTTACTTTCTTCTTCAGAGCAAACCGAAGAAAAATTTTCTAAGTCTTTATCGATCCATTCTCACAGATAAAGATCATTTTATCCTCCGGGCCGACATAGAACATCTTTTACATATTGCAAGAGATCCGCAAGAAATAGAAGAGCTGGCGCTAAAAATTCAGAAGCTCAGTTCAGATAAAAAAGGAGAACTTCTGAAACTGGCATCTTGCGAATTTCTTCTGCCGACTCACGCCGAAAGACCCTTAACACCCGTTCTTAAAACCCTGTCTTCTCTTGTAAACCAACAGCCGGAGCACCTTAAAAACTTCCTGTTTCATTTGGGAAATTTCTTAACCCCAGATTCTGTAAATAAACTCATTTCCGTCTTTTTAAAATATCGTGAAACCAAAAGACGGTCCGCATCTTACGAAAACTTCCTCACCCATTTAATCAAGAAGGACCAAATGATCCCCTTTCTTAAAATGGTTGAGAGACTTCTCGATGAAGAAACATTTCAGTCGACGCATCTTTTTATCAAAGAACTGATTGATCGGGGGGAGCTTGAAAGAACATTACAGCTTCTCTCAAAAATACTTTTGGCTCAAAAAAAACATCATACAGGAGTATAACCCAATGAAGGAAACACATATGAAAGAATTAAAACTTCTGATCATCACATTAATCATTTTCTTTTTGGCAATCGCAAATGCCGAAGAAATCCCTCCCCTTCCGGAAGGCCCCAATGAAGTTAAGGCAGAGATCGACGATTTTATAAGAGAGGGGCTCATGAAGACTGAACTCTATACACATGACAGAGTTGAAGCGGGGACTCAGAATATCGTCACACGAAAAGCGCTCGAGGAAGGTGAAATAGCGGTTTTGAGATATGGCAATAAAAAACCGTCCGGAGGACGCTATCCCTATTCGGTCTGGAACCGGCATTTGATTCAGAAAAAAATAGATGAAGAGCTCGAAAATGAAGGAATTGATCCTTCGATCCCTGATGAAAAATTAACGCCATCACAGCGTGACATAAAAAACAGAGTTATCCGAAATGTCCGCAAGGAAACGGGGTATTCTCTGAGTGAACAAAAAAACGCGATTGAAAAGAAAAAAAGAGAAGTGGGGCGGGAGCTGACAGAAGACGAACTAAAAACGGTGCTTGATCGCCATCCACTCAAAGAAGATATTCAGGCTGATGAATTGGAAACGCTTGCTATTATTCACAAGACGGATATCTATAAAATCCACTCTATTTTTATCGATCAAAATCCTTATGAAAAATTATTTCCTATTTACTTTCGAAAATCGCACGTTTTCACAGACGATGAATTAAAAGAACGAAACATCGTTCTAAAGGCCGGCGAAAGCCTCTTTTACGCCCATCTTAAATTAGACGACGCGCTGATCAAATACACCGTTTTAAATCATTGGAGAAAAAGCGAAAGAACCGAAAAACTCAATGGAAAACCGACAACGATTCCTATCATCACGACCGCCTGGACGATCGATGAACGTTTTTTTGGTTCCGACGAGGACGAAAACAAAGATCCCTTTTCTCATGAAGGGGTATTTGTCATCGGCGGCTATCTGGAACTTGAACCCTACATTGAAAAGGACCCAAATGGGTTCGAAAAGATCTCGGATTCAAGCGTCCTTGCGGTCTATCATACGTATACAAGAATGGACGAACTTCATAAGGACTTAAGCAGCGTCAATGAACTCTTCCGAGAATCGGTCGGAAGAATTCTTTGCCAGACGATTTTTAAAAAAATTAAAGACATTTTAGGGCCATGACCCTGAGGGCAAAGACATGAAGTCTCTTCAACTGAAACGCCACATCACTCTTTTGATCGCTATTGCGTTTTCAGTGATATCAGAAAAGGGGGTATCCTCCTCCTCAAACAGCATTCATCAAAAAAATTCTGATTTTATGTGTCATCCCATATTGATCGAAGAGCTTTATCAGAATAACGAAGTGACTACCACCATCATCGACACACTGACACGACGGGAAATCGCAACCATGATCTCACGGCAGGATATCGAAGGCGGCGCTGTTCCGATCCAAATTTCCCGGAAACCTACTTTCGCCATTCAGGAGATTTATCGGCTGGCGGAAGAAGAGATAACCGAAAAGAATATTACTTCCGAGAAGGAAAAAAATAGAATCAGAGCAGAGATATCTTCTGAAAAATTAGGAGCGGTTGATCCGGAGGTGATTGAGGGGGTGGCGCTGGCTGTTTCTGACAGCCCCCCTTCAAAACTCATGGAAATGTTTCTCAAATTGGACGATTTTAAAAAGTATGCCAGCCATATTTTCATGGAAAGTATTCAGTTAAAAGAATCAGAGTTGTTAAAAAAACATATCATCTTATCTGATAAATTATCTGATAAAATAAAATTCCAATACTCAAAAATTAAAATTTCAGGATCCGAATTTTCACAAACCCTTCGATATGAAATGAGCAGAGATACAAAAGAAGTTGGCGTGCGCGCGAAAAAAGGGGGGGAACTGATTCAGAGTGTCATCCCAGTCATCATTGTCGCATGGGAGATCGACCCCCTTTTTAAAGACGCTCCTCAATATAAACAGGAAGGGGTCCTCATGAACAACGGCTCTTTTACGATTCAGCCTTATATAGACGAAAATGGAACGGTCGATCCCCATCGATCGATTATTCTTTACCACATTTATATCAAACTCGAACGGAGCAATCTGGCTGTGGAAATTTTATCGGCCATTTTCAAGGATTCTGTCGCAAGAACCACGCTCTATGACCTTGCGACCGCCATGCGGCGGGAGGCGGGGCGTTAGCTCGGATTCGGATTTCCGTAAGAATGAAGTCCCGAAAGAAGCACATTGACCCCCATATAGGTAAACATCACGACAAAAAATCCGATGATAGAAATAATGGCGGAGCGACGGCCGCTCCAGCCATGAACGATGCGGCTATGAACATAAATCGCATAGACGATCCAGGTAATCAGCGCCCATGTCTCTTTGGGATCCCATCCCCAAAATCGCCCCCAGGAAGAATGGGCCCAGATTCCGCCGGTCACCAGAAGAAGGGTCACCATCGGAAGTCCAAAAAGATTGACACGATAAGCCAATCCATCCAAAATTTCTTTCTTTGGCAAAAGCTGCACAAATCTCTCTTCAAAGCTGTCATATAAGAGATAAAGGAGCGCCATCACCAGCGCGGCAATAATGATTCCAAATTGAAACGGCTGAGATCGAAAAGAAACGGATGGCATTACCTGAATCCGGTAACCAAGGTGTATGACATCCAAAAGATGAGCCAAAATAGCCGCCAAAAAGAGTCCCTTTGCGAATTGAGAAAAGAGTGGCTGATTTTTCTTGCCATTTTTCTTAATCGACAGGCTGTAAAACAAAAAAGAGGCCAGATAAAGGGCGGAGGCCAGCAAAAAAAGATATCCGACAGATGGAACCACTTTCCAATATCCATCTCTCATGAATTGATAGCCAACCGTTGAAAGCAGGGCAATGGAAGCGAGCAAAGAAACAAACGCCCCAAAATAGTCGCTCTGAACCCGATCTTTCATTAAATAAAGAAGGCTCAATACCGAACCGACTAAAAAACAGGGGTAGGCAATACAAGCCATAAAGACATGAATGAAAATCCATTTGCTTCGAAGGGCTGGGACGAGAGGGGTAATCTCTTTATCTGTTCCAAACGAGGCGATCCCAAGGCCGATAATCGCAAGCGGCAGAACAAAACTCCCGAGCAGCGGAAGATGATGTCGATATTGAATAATCTGATAAATAAGAAGCAGCCCCCAAATAAAAAAGACGATCGATTCATACAGATTTGACCACGGCGGGTGTTCAATCCCCCCGGCATGCCAGCGCAGTAAAAGCGCGATCGTATGAAGGAGCCATCCCGCCGAAACAAGCAGCCGCGCGATCTTTGTGACCGTCAAAGACCGGACGGCAATAAACATCAAAGAAAGAAACGCGGAGATGAGATAAAAAATCGCTGCGGCATCAAAAAATTTGAGACTCCAAAGATATTGAGAAGTCATTAGGAAACCTCCTGTAAGCGGCGAACCACCTCTGAAAATTCTTTTTCAAAATGAGATTGAAATTTTGTTGTTTTTCCCACGACTGTAACCCGACTCCCCTGCGGGGCGCGCCCCTCCACCATGACCCAAAATTTTCGAAATGCCCATATATACGATAAAAAAAGTCCAAATATCAACATCGCAGATCCGACCACAATCGTTTTAAAACCGGGATTCGCCCCGAGCTGCAATCCCGTAAAATACCGCTCCTCAATTTTATCGAGAATATAGGTATAACGCGCTTTTCTGTGAAACGCATCAAATTTGGGGTAATCTTTGAGCACCAAAACCTCAAGCGGCCCTTTCCCCTTTTCAAAAACTTCCAACTTTGCCGCCGGACCAAACTGTTCAAACGAGGGGGTAAAATCGGTCATCTTAAACCGCACCCGCTCCTCCCTGACCTGGACCTCTTCATGAAGCTTGGCAGATTTTAGATATTCTTTGTTTGTTTTTCGATCCATGAGCCGTATTAAAAATGTGGGACTCTCGAGAAGCCCGTAACTTGCCTGATAGAAACTGATCCCCTGATGACGAAGCGGGTCGTTCACGCTGATTGTCTTTTGTAGAAGAATCTCTCCCTCAGAGATAACCTTGAGATCACTCTTGTAAGATTTTGGCTGGTCGGTTCCAGGATAATATTCAATTTGAAAATCATCACATCGAAGCGCGAAGGGGAGAACCCTTCGCTCAAGCTTTGGCCCGGAAAAATAATAGTTGACCGTTTCCCCTTCCGCAATATTCACATTCCCCTCAAACCCCCAAAAAGCGCCGATGAATCCCCCGACAATAATGACCATGAGGCTCAGGTGAATAAAAAAAACAATCAGTTTGGAAAACCGCCCTTTTTGCAAAAAAATCTGAAAACCATCAGGATCCTTTGAAAGAATTTCGGCCCGATAAAAACGATCTGAAAGCAGATCGAGATAAGATTTCTTAAGTTCAACCTGCGATTGGGTGGCATTGAAACTTTTCCGAAATCGAAAATGCTCTATGGCTCTTCGATGCAACGGAAAGGGGCGCTTTTTAATCAGGCGAATATTTTTTGGCCATATTTGAATGGTGCCGATGATTAAATTTATGGCAAATGCCGCTAAAAGAGCCACAAACCACGGCGAATGATAGAGATCGAGTAGACCAAATTTCTCCAGCCAGTGGAGGGTTTGCGCATCATAAATTTCTGTGATCGGTTTCTGCGCTTGTGGTTCCTGAATGATAAAAGTTCCAACAATCGCGGTGACTGCCAGGAGAGAAAGAATCACAATCATCAGTTTTATCGATCCGAGCCCTTTCCAAAGCCTCTCTCCCAAAGTGATCTCAGAAGATTTCTTAAAGAAATGAGAAAAGATAGACATGGCGCTTGAAATCTTTTATCATGGGGGTACCTTAAGTCAAACCATGAAAGTCTGGATCCCCCTTTTGGTTGTGCTCCTTCTCATGGCTGCTATCCTGCTTATTCCAAAGGGATCGGGGAAAAACCAGCCCCCCGCTCTTGGGTATCTTCCAGGCGAGCTTCTTGTAAAATTCAAGCCTACAGCTCAAAGCGAGGCAAGAGAGAAGCTCAAATCAAAACTGAAGGTGAAAGAAGAAAGCTATATCGAAAGCATTTCCGTCTATCACTGGAAAGGCGATTTCGACGTCCAAAAGGCAATTGAAGAACTTAAAAACTCCGGCCAGATCATCTACGCCGAACCTAATTACAGGGTTCATACGCAAAAAAAGTGACATTTTTTGGCACCCCGTCAACTATTTAGGCGGAAAAAGAAGAGGTGAAAAAGGTCATGTTGAGCCCAAGGCGAAACATCTCCGACGGAGATTCCTCGCACTTCGTGCTCGGAATGACACACTTCGTGCTCAGAATGACGCTTTTTCAACACCCTGCTTATTCATGATGTAACAGCTGGCATAAAACTTGAATCAGTTTAGGGCTGATGAAACGTCTGCTCACGTTAATGGGGATTGGAACTGCAGCCTTTTTGATTGTGATTGCTTCTGTCAAGCTTGGCATCACACAGCAGGAGGCGGATGCAAAGCTTTATCTCTCTCAAGGACTCTATGATGAAGCGATGCAGGCATACGCGCGGTCATCTCTCTATGGGTCTCTTTTAAAGGGAGCCGTCCTTTTGATGGGTGAATTTAACGCCTTCCTTGCCCTCTTTGGCATTCTTTTTTTCGGCACCGGTCTTTATCTTAAAAAATGGCAGAACAAATCAGCTGTAAAGCAGGTTAAGATCACGGAAGAATTTAAATAACCGATTATACTGCGCGCTCATTTCCTTAAGGAAATGAGCTTGCTACTTTGGCACACTATTTGCTTTTGACCACCGCAGGATGATTTTAGCAAAATACCTTTTTGTTGCCAGTTTTTTCACCATCTCTTTTCTCTTTTTTTACTCCCTTATTCGCATCTTCTTCGACCATCGCCGCTGGATCTATGATTATTTCCAAAAAAGACGAAAGTTGAAAACCCTTGAACAAAGCTTCTCGTCACTGCTTCTGCAACTGTCCTCTTTTTTAAAAGCGGGCTATGCGCTGCCGCAGGCTCTAAAAATCATCTCAAAATCAGAGACAGGGCGGCTCCTTTCAGAATCACTTTCGCTTGCCACGAAAAATGAAAGGAACGACAGCAAGTTAAAATTCTTTATCTTATTTCTTCGCCAAGCGATCATGCTCTCGACACGAAATGGAATTTCCCTCTCACCCATTTTAGAACAGATTTCAAAGCTCTATCAGACAGAAATCCGATTTCGCGAAAAAAGTGCGCTTCTTACTTTCCCTGCCAGGACACAAGCCATGATTGCGGTCCTCCTGCCATGGTTTATTTTGCTCATTTTTGGTCTGATCGCCCCCGATTTGATCACCGGAACGCTTAAACAAACAGCAGGAGTGGTCGGTTTTTCGACCGCCCTTGTCATAGAGGTAATAGCACTCAAATGGATTCAAAAGATCATCCACTCATAGAATTTTCACTCTGCCTCGATCTCGTTTCTCTTTCTATGAGAGCGGGACTTGACTTTAAAAGCGCGCTTATCCTTATCACCGAAAACGAATCTTCTTCCCCCCCTTCTAAAGTTCGCAAAGAATTTCAATATCTTCTCTCAGAGCTTCGCATCGGAAAATCAAAGGAAGAAGCCGTTCGGGAATTTTCAATGCGGTGGAATCATCCGCTCATCGAACAGTTCTGCCAGACACTCCTCTATGGCCTTAAACAGGGGATCTCCATTTCGGATCTTCTGATGGATCAGGCAGAAAACATCAGACATCAATTTTTTTTAGAATTTGAGAAAACCGTGAGTAGAAAACCATTTAAACTCCTGATCCCCCTTTTTTTGCTGATTCTCCCCGCAACGATGATTGTGTTAATGCTTCCGATTTTTTTGCAGCTGTTAGGAGGGGGATAAGTGAAACTGGAAGAAATTACACTTTCAGATGACTTGAAACAACCGATGAGCTGGAATCTTTGGATCAGAGAGCACTGGGGGTTTTTGGCGGCTATTGGATGCCTCTCTCTCATCTCTTTCTTTTTTCTGATTCGTGATTTCTTCCACCCGGGAAATATCCAAGTGGAAAGAATGAACCTCGAACCAGAGCAAAAGCCAGTCATCTCAGAACCAGAGATAAGAAAACTGATCAGAAAAAAAACCCCAAGAGATCCCCTTGAATCTGCCAAAACATTATTTAAACAAGGAAAGATCGATGAGGCAATTGCTCATCTTTTAAAAGTTGGCAAACGCCACTCTCAAATCGATATCAGAGAAAAGGCTGCGCACCTTGCAAAAAAATACCATCGAATCCGCAGTCAAAAGAGAGAATTAAAACAAAAATATCTTGAGGGATATGTGCTGGTTAGAAGCTATCCAAAAGAGGGGTGTAGAAAATGGGAAGAAATTGTAAAAACCGAAATGGTTGAAGATCCTTATTATCAAAAAGCAAAAAAGCGGTGGGAAGTGGAATGTCAGTCGCAAGCCCATTTCTGAAAGAAATCAAAATCTTAAAGATAGCGTCAAGACCTCATTTGGTTTTACATCCACCGAAACAACTTTTGTCTTTTTCAGATCGCGGTTCACAAACCTCAATCTGTATTTCCCGGTCGGCATCATGCGATGAATAAGAGGGGTCATCCCCAAATGGGTATTCTCAAAATAGACATTGGCCCACGGACGAATGTTCGTCGAAAGAAAGCCGTGTGGAAAGAAGTCTGCCGAACGAAGGCCGAGTGGAATAAAAAGGGCGCTGAGTAATAAGAGAGAAAACTTTCGCCTTGTGGACATCGAAGGTTCGATTATCCAGTCTTTTGACGAAGATCGAATCTCAAAAGGGGGCGCTGATAATGCTTCAGTCTCTTCTTTATCGTGAGACCAGGGGGCATAGTTCGAAAGAAACTTCGAAAACTCTCTTTGTGAAATCTGCGTTCTCCCCCATTCCTTTCTCAGCGTTTCTTCAAAAAGTTCAGCCGTGGCAAAACGATCCTTGGGTGGATCAGCAAGCGCCTTTTTGAGCGCTGATGTCATCTTGAGCGCGCAGCCACGCGTGGCGGAGCGCGAAGGATCCCCCCCATATTTTTCGCCCGTCATCAGCTCATAAAGAACCAAAGCCAAAGAATAGAGATCACTCGCTTCCGAGAGCTCGCGTCCCTCCTTCTGCTCCGGAGACATGTAGCCAGGTTTCCCTTTCATCCCCTGAGTCGCTTGAGATTGATCACTCAATTGCGCGATCCCAAAATCAGATATCTTTACCTCCCCTTCTCTGGAAATCAGGATATTGGAGGGGCTTAAATCCCGATGCAGCACCCCTTTTTTATGCGCATAGGAAAGCCCTTTTAAAATCTCAAGCGCTGTATAATAGACAAATTCCAGTGGGATTTTTTTGACCCCCTTTTTTAGATGATAAAGCGATCCCCCGTCGACAAATTCCATCACGAGGAAATATTTACCCCCTCTCTTAAGCCCCCTCTCCCCCATATGGTAGACATGAGCGATATTCGAATGATTCAGAAGAGACATGATCTTTGCTTCACGAAGGAATGAATCGATCCATCGCCGGTCGCTCTCGTATGGACTCATTATTTTTTTGATCACCACTATTTTTGAAAAACCATTTGGCTGAATCAGTTTCGCCTTATAAACCTCTGCCATCCCTCCGGTCGCAAGATGCTCAAGGATTTGATAACGGACCCCCAAATCGGGGTCTCTCCCAAGGACTTTCCCAAGGACTTTCATCGACAGCACCGCTATCAGCAGTGAAAATAAAAATCAAGTTGCTTCGTCGTTACGGATTTCATATAGGTAAGGTGTCGATGCAAGTCTATGAAAATATCCAAAAAGTAATTGGCAATACGCCGCTTGTGCGGATTAACCAGATAGCGGGGCAGATACCGGGCGGGATAAAATCGAGTATCTACGCAAAAATGGAGTCGCTGAATCCCGGGGGATCGGTCAAAGACCGTATCGGGCAATTTATCATTGATGACGCGGAAAAAAGAGGCCTTTTAAAACCGGGGGGGACCCTGGTTGAAGCGACATCAGGCAATACCGGATTTGGTCTTGCGATTGCGGCGGCTATTCGCGGCTATAAGACGATTTTTGTGATGCCAGACAAAATGAGCCAGGAAAAAATCCAAAACTTAAGGGCATTTGGCGCCAAGGTCATTATCACACCCACGGATGTCGATCCCGAAGACCCCCGAAGCTATTACTGCGTCTCAAAACGGATCTCGGAAGAAACCCCGAACGCCTTTTATGCGAATCAATACCATAACCCGCAAAACCCACAGTCCCATTATGAAACAACGGGGCCGGAAATCTGGCGGCAAACCGATGGGAAAATAGAGGCATTCGTTTGCGGAATAGGAACCGGAGGGACCATCAGCGGCATTGGGAAACTCCTCAAAGAGAAAAACCCGAAAGTCAAAATCGTTGGCGTCGACCCTGTGGGATCTGTCTATTACGATTATTTTAAACACAAAAAAGTGATTCAGCCGAGTAGCTATAAAATTGAGGGGATTGGAGAAGATTTTTTTCCCACAACCATGGATTTCAAATATGTAGACGAGGTCATTCAGGTCAGCGACAAAGAATCGCTCCTCATGACCCGAAAGCTTCTCACCCGGGAAGGAATTTTTGTGGGGGGCTCGAGCGGCGCTGCGATGTGCGGCGCCATCAAATACGCGCAGGGCCTTAAAAAACCGGAAATCATTGTTGTTCTTTTTCCGGACTCTGGCGACAGATATCTCAGCAAAGTCTTTAACGACGACTGGATGCGTGAGAACGGCTTTTTGGAAAATCCGATGGAGTATGGAACAGCGCAGGATATCCTGCGATTGAAAGCAGAACCGGAAAAAATCATCGTTGCGGACAAACAGTCAAAAATGATCGATATTATCCGTGAGATGCGCGAATATGGCGTTTCTCAAATCCCGGTCATGGATGGAAAAAAACTGATGGGAATTGTCTCAGAGGCGGAACTCCTTCGCTATCTTTTGGATAAAACACATAAAGCCCAGGATTCAATTGAACCGATTATCTCAAAATTCTATTACCAGGCCTCCCTCGATGATTCGCTGGATACTATTTCAAAAAAAATTGAAGAAAACAAAAATGTCATTGTCTTCGAAGGGGGAAAAATCAGGGGGATCATTACAAAAATCGATCTCTTGACTTATTATTCCAAAACACTCAGATGAGCCGATATGAAATTTGAAACCAAAGTCATTCACGCAGGCCAGTCGCCAGACCCTTCCACAGGCGCTATCATGCCGCCGATTTATCAAACCTCGACATACGTTCAGGAGGCGCCGGGGAAACACAAGGGGTATGACTATTCGAGGAGCTCCAATCCGACGCGCAAGGCGTTGGAGGCCAATCTCGCCGCATTGGAAAATGCCAAATTCGGACTCGCCTTTGCCTCAGGGTGCGCCGCCATGACAACCGTGATGCATCTTTTCAAGAGCGGCGATCACATTATTTGTTCTGACGATGTGTATGGTGGAACCTATCGATTATTCACAAAGGTCTTAAACCACAATGGTCTTGAATTTACATTTGTCGATATGACGGATGCTCAAAACATCAAAAAAGCGGTTCAAAAAAATACGAAAGCGGTCTGGATTGAAACGCCGACCAATCCGATGTTAAAACTGGTCGATCTTAATGCTGCGATTTCGTTTTGCAGATCCAAAAAAATCGTAACGATCGTAGACAATACCTTCATGAGCCCCTATTTTCAGCGTCCGCTCGATCTCGGAGCTAACGTCGTCGTTCATTCGACCACGAAGTTTCTCAATGGCCACAGCGATCTGATTGGCGGAGCTGCGGTGACAAATGACAGCCATCTTTCGGAGCGTCTCTATTTTCTTCAAAATGCGATCGGCGCTGTTCCTGCCCCCTTCGACAGCTGGCTTGTGCTGAGAGGGATTAAGACGCTCGCCCTTCGGATGAAGGCGCATGAAGAGAACGCAATGAAAATCGCGACATTTCTCGAAAAACATCCCTCGATAGAAAAGGTAATCTACCCCGGCCTCCCCTCCCATCCCCAACATACCCTCGCCAAAAAACAGATGAGTGGATATGGGGGGATGATCAGTGTCGTCGTCAAGGGGGGGCTTCAACCCGCGCTGAAATTTCTTCAATCGACCAAACTCTTTGCTCTTGCGGAAAGTCTCGGCGGGGTGGAATCGCTGATTGAACATCCGGTCATCATGACACATGCTTCCGTCCCAAAAGAGATCCGGGAAAAACTGGGGATCGTAGACGGCCTGGTGCGTCTCTCTGTTGGCATAGAGGCCTCAGAAGATCTGATTGAAGATTTGAAACAGGCTCTTTCCAAAATCTTGTCATTCCATTGAGCGAAGTCTTGTGATCCTCCAGCGAATGGCGAAGCCCGTAGCGAAGGATCACCCTCCTCTTTGTCTATTTTTGTGTTAAAATGGGGTCATTGTACGTTCATTGGTAAAGTGGGACATGCGGGAGATCCCTCGAGCCTTCGGCTCTCGGGATGACCTTTGTAAAAATGGGTATAATGATTAAAAAAAGATTAAAAAATAAAACCGGACAAGTGGCGATTTTTGTCCTCATGATGTTTAGCCTGATTTTCATGTTCTTTGGGATGGCGATCAACATCGGCATGCTTGTTCATCACAAAATTAACCTCCAAAACGCCGCCGACATGGGGGCGCTTGCCGCCGCGGCGGAGCAGGCGCGAATTCTAAACATGATCGGATGGAAAAATTACGAACTCCGGAAAAATTTCAAAGATTTTATCTATCGCTATTGGGTAGGGTTTAACGATCGGCATGAGGCATTTCCAGATCCGAGAGATCGAAAACGGAGGGGAAATCTCGCGCGCCAGGGGAAATGGACAGAGGTGATGAACACAATCCCAAGCTATTGTTTTGGCGATAATTTTGATGAGAAAGGTAACCGGGGGGGATTTAAAGCGTGCGAGGTTTCGAAAGAAGGGGTCTCCACCGAAGTCATCGGCCCCCCGCCGGGGCTCATTGCTGCCATGGCGATTGAGCCGATTTCAGCGACTCTTTTGGCAGCCCTTCATCTAAGAGCTATTCAATTGACAAAAGAAACCATCGGGAATTGGAAAGCATACAGCCAGATCAACATTAATGGCGCTTTTAACGAGGTCATTGGGCATCAGAGACGATCGGAAGACATTTTCAATACCTATCTCAACCCGAACCGGGCCGATACCCTTTCACGAATTTTAAATCAGGTCGGCCGGGAAAGCTTCCCGCAAACCCCACCCCCCGCATGGCTCAACTTTGCAAATCGCAACGCTGGCTTTGATCCCAGACGATCGGAGGGATTTCGGATGGACCACTACGTCTCGCCGCTTTTTGAGGTTCCAGTAGACTATGATGAACTTGCGAGAATAACGGTTTTCAATAATCTCAATGCAAATCTTCAGGAACGACTCATCGGTATCATTCCGCTCAGACCCCAAAATGGCTATATCCACATCCGACCGATCACCCCCCCGTTCTTTGTTTTCTATACCACCTTTGATATCCGGGGTAACAAGATGAGACCGAAGCGGGACAATTCGATCCCCGTTGACGACTTCATCGTCGGTGTTGAAAAAGATCCGAATGTAAAAACGTTCTATTTGCTGATGGTCAAAAGCCAGCCTGAACTCCCTTTTTTGCCGGGATTGATGCCGTGGGAGCTGACAGCGGTGGCAGCCGCTCAGCCCTTTGGAAGCCGGGTCGGCCCACGCGCAGATGCCAACGACTATACCCTCTCAACACCCGCTGGAAGAATCCCGATGATCCAGATCGACGAAGAGCGCACCATCGACGACACACAGGTGCTGCACGATCTCAAGGCTGTGACGCAAACGCTGGAACACACCGTTCAAAATCGGAATGAGCCGATCCTCGTCCCGAATGACTGGGACAAACACCGCTATATTTTCCCAGACCCAACCACCGCAAAAACAGATATTTCCCCGGTTCACTTTTCTGACCAGGTTACAGCCATAGAAACGGGGGCATATCCCGCGGCTCGGGGGAGCCTCTTTACAAGCTTTGGCGAGAGGGCTGGCTACAGCATGAAACTCGTTCCAATCGAGTCTATCATTGAGCAGTTAGAACCCGTTGTCCGGGAACAACTAAGAACGATAAAGCATTA
>CAYMPL010000046.1:0-17621 GCA_964392415.1 uncultured bacterium
GCTTTGTTGGAGAGGTTTCGGGTCTTTCGGTTGATATCATGGATACCCGAAAGACAACCCCGGGTTTTCGCCTTTTGGAGAAAATCGCAGTGAAAATGGGGGGGGGGGAAGAACCACCGCTTTGGCCTCTATGATGCGATTTTAATTAAAGAAAATCATTTAAAGGGGTCTTCTGTCACATCAGCCGTTGAAAAGGTGCGAAGGCTTCTTCAAAAGCAGATGGAAATTGAAGTTGAGGTGACAAATCTGGAAGAGGTCAAAGAAGCTCTGGAAGCAAAAGCCGATATGATCCTGCTTGATAATTTTTCAGAGGAGGATACAAGAGAGGCGGTCCAATTGATTGGAAAACAGGCAAAGATTGAGTTTTCGGGGGGGGTAAATCTTTCGAATGTTCGCACAATTGCTGAAATGGGGGTAGATCGCATATCCGTTGGCCAGCTGACACATTCTGCGCCGAATTTTGATTTTAGTCTGCTTGTAAAAGAGGTTTATTAAGATGCCTTTTACAAAAGTCCATTATTTTAAAAAAATTTCTTCGACGAATGAGGTTGCCCATGATCTTGCAAAGAAAGGGGCAAAAGAGGGGGAATATGTCGTTGCAGAGCAGCAGACACATGGGCGTGGGCGTCTTCAAAGGAAATGGTTATCTAAGCCGGGGAATTTATATGTGTCGTTGATCCTGCGTCCCAAAATCGCTATACAAGAGGCCTCACATCTGACATTTGTGGCATCTTTGGCGGTTGCAAAGACTCTCGAAAAATATTTGGCGATGGCCCCTTCTCTGAAATGGCCGAATGATGTCCTGGTGGATGGGAAAAAGATCGCGGGGATTTTAACCGAGATCGCAACGACCGGTTCCAAAATTGATTTTGTGATTGTCGGGATCGGGATGAACATCAATCAGGAAAAGTTCCCAAAAAGTCTTTCACAGACAGCGGCATCGCTTTATCAGATTCTTGGCAAACCGCTCAAGCTTGATCAGGTTTTGGAGCAGCTTCTTCAGTCTTTTGATGAATGGTATACGGCTTATCTGAAACAGGGTTTTTCTGTGATCAAAGAGATGTGGGAAGAGAAGAGTGTCATTATCGGGCGCGAGGTGGAAGTGCGTGATCATCGAAAGAGGATAAAGGGGCTGGCGCTTGGGATCGATAAAAATGGGGCGCTCCTTCTTCAAATTCCGTCAGGCGAAACGGTGCCAGTTTATACCGGCGATCTTATATGCTTTTAGCCTTGGATGTTGGGAATACGGATGCCGTCATTGGGATTTTTCAGGGAAAAAGCCCGATCTTTTCCTGGAGAGTGAATACCTGCCTGCTTAAGTCATTTTTTTCGAAGAAAAAAGATATAAAACGTCATGTCAACGGGGCGATTGTCTCTTCAGTTGTTCCGGCAATGAACCCCACTATCCGTTTTTGTCTCAGAAAATGGAAAATTAAAAAAGTGCTATTCGTCACCCAGAGACTAAACTCCCCCATTTCCTTAAAAGTCGATCGTCCTTCAGAAGTAGGAGCTGATCGGATTGTCAATGCGGTTGCGGCCTATGAAAAATTCGGGGGTCCCCTTTTGGTAATCGATCTTGGTACTGCTACGACGATCGATTATATCGATCATGGTGGAGCATACCGGGGAGGGGTGATTATTCCGGGATTAAAAATTTCCGCAGAAGCGCTTTTTGAACGGGCGGAAAAGCTCTTTCGGATTGAACTCAAATCCTCCAAAAAAATTCTCGGCACAAACACGGTTTCTCAAATGCAATCTGGGACGGTACGATCCTATGCCATCATGCTCGATGCGATGATTCAAGAAATAAGAAGAGAAATTAAAAAAAGACCTACGATTATTTTAACTGGAGGGCTGGGACATATGATAAAAAATCTCCTTGCCACCCCCCATCACTTTGAACCCCATCTCACGCTGAAAGGCCTTCAAAGCCTCTGGCAATACAATATAAAAGATTAAAATCTACGGCACTTTTATCACTCAATCAGGATCTTTACATTATCTCCGTCTAATTTAACATCGTAGCGCTTTACGCAAAGATTGGGGGTTGTTTCACACTTTCCTGTTTCCACGCTATATTCCCAGCCGTGCCACGGGCAGGTGACTGTTTTTTCGTTTAAAGAGCCCTCTCCAAGGGGACCACCCCGATGGAGACAGGTGTTGTCGATGGCGTGGAAAGAGCCCCCCACATTAAAAAGGGCTATTTTTGCCCCTTTGACTTCAATGGTTGTAGAGGTTCCCGGGGCAAGATCCCCTGTTTTTAAAACGGTTATGTAATCACCCATGAATGTTTCTCCTTGTGGTTTAAGGCTCCCAGATTTCTTCTGTCTGCCCTTCGCAGAGGTTTGTATACCTCGCCAAAACAAAGAGCAAGTCTGAAAGCCGGTTCAGATACATAAGAACTTGCGGATTTGCTTTTTTTGCTTGAAGGAGTGTGGTTACCGAACGTTCCGCCCTTCGGCAAATGGTTCGCGAGAGATGAAGGGTTGCAGCCCCCCGCGAGCCCGCTGGCAAAACAAAATTCTTAAGCTTCGGCAGTTTTTCTTCGAGTCTGTCGATAATTTTTTCAAGTTTTTGAATATCGCTCTCAGATGTCCGCTCAATGTATTTAGCCGCTTTCGATTTTTTATTATCATAGGCGGTCGCGAGATCAGCTCCCACCCTGAAGAGCTGCTTTTGAATTGCCTTTAAGATTTCAAGAATCTCCAGATCTTTGATGAAGGAGAGAGCAAGCCCGATCGAAGAATTCAATTCATCCACATTTCCATATCCCTCGATATAAGGCGAGTTTTTAGGGACGCGCTTTCCTGTGAAAAGCCCTGTTTCGCCTTTGTCTCCTGTTTTGGTGTAGATTTTCATGGTGAGAGTGCTCATTACCATGCAGGAAGATATGCGGCAAGAAATTCTTCATAGGCTTGCTACTGCAACCCACCTCCCATTATCTTCGAGACTTTGGTTAACGGCCTCAATAACGGTGGTTGAAACAAGCCCCTCTTCGAAAGTAGGCCGTCTCCCTTTTGGGTTTGTTAGATCCGATATTTTTTTAAATCCCATTTCAATATCAGAAGCATCGTTTAAAAATTGATGGATGCTTCGGATGCCATATCCCGAAAAGGAAAGCCGGTCAGCTTCTTCAAATGAGGTTGAAAAATAGGGGTTCGGTTCTTCGATCCCTTTTTCATCACTGACGACGGTGATTCCCCGCCTCTTTTGATCTGACTCAAACCGCCCCTTTGTACCAATGATTTTAATTTTTTGATCTGACATCGCTGAACTCGAACGGGGATCAATCCAATTTGTCAATAGATGGGAGGTGAAATGTTTTTTTGAGGGGAGTTCCCATTCAATAACAGCCTGAATGGCATCGTATGTATCCATCCCTTTCGAGATCAGCCAATTTTTTTGGCCTGTGGCCATCGCTTTCAGCGGTTTTGCCCCTGTGACGAAATAAAGAATATCGACATAATGGACCCCCAGATATTGAAAAATATTGGTATGAGGAATCCAGCCCCTAAAAATTTCTTCCGGGATGGTCTTTCGTTGACTGTATTCTACCACCGCATAGAGGGGATCGCCGATAGCGCCCTGCTGAATGACTTCTCTTAATTTGAGATTGGCTTCGTCATATCTTTTATGGAATTCGACAGCGCCATAAACGCCGTTGGCCCTCTGGAGTTCAATAAGGGAAAGGGCTTGCCGGATGTTGGCGGTCAGCGGTTTTACCACAAGGGCATGCAAACGATGTTTGAGGGCATACGAGGTGATCGGTTCATGCAGATGGTCAGGCACAACAACAATCGCGCAGGCCGGGCGCTCCATATTTTGAATGATCTTTTCATAAGCCTTTTCGTCTTTTATTTCGAGTGGCGCGTATGAAACAGGGGATGCTACCCCCATCCGTAATTTAAGTCTTTCGATCCGTTCTTTTGAAATCATGAGACGGTTGGGATCGGTCGCCACCACCCAGATGTTGTGAATAGGATGCGTTCTCCCCCATTCAAAAATGGCCGGCATGATGGTTCCAGCACTTTCGGTACCCCGCCCGCAGACATACATGCCAGAACCGATGACAACAATATTCAAGGGTCTCATGAGAAAAAATTTTTAATCAAAGGGTTTAGGAGCCTAAAATCGCTCTCTGTTCTGATTTCCAAAAGTGAATGGGGATTATTCACTTCATACATACCGACCCTGTCTCCAAAAATATGTCCTTCTCTTAAGAATTCAGGACGGGTGACAGCCCCGAGCCCTCTTAATTCGAGATAAAGGGGCTCCTTAAATTTTCTGGGGGTGAGCCCTTCCTCAAGCTGCTTTATTTCGCCGTTCATTTTTTTCCAAATGGCTTTATTTTCGAGTCTTGCGGCAACGACGCTATCGAGGCCATGCCGAACCACCTCTTCAATCAGTCGGTCTATTAAATCGGGGGCGCGGAAGGGAAATGTAATTTCCAAAGAGACAATCCAGTCTGGAATCGAGGCACCCTCTTCAATCTTTTCCAATGAGTATTGTAAAACGGAAGAAAGATCAACATAATCTCTTGAAAAAGAGGGATCGCGCAGAAAAGGGACATCTGCTCCCATTTTTTTTGCGGTCTCGGCAATTTCAACATCGTCGGTAGAAACGATAACCCTTTTAATGTATTTCGATTCGAGGGCGCGATGAATCGTATAAGACATGAGAGGGGTATTATCTGAGACGATAATGGGTCCGCGAATGGGAATAATCGCAAGGGTGTTAAATGAATTCATGTCTATCGGCGCATATTCAGTGGATTTAATTTTTTCAAGAATCCGGACCACATTTTTACATCGCTCCGGATTCCCCTTATGATGTATCCCGTGATAATGATAAACACTTGCGGCCGGGTCATAGATAATTTTTAAGTTTTTTTCTAACATTTTTTGCGCCCAGACGCGGTCCTCAATATTGGTTACGGTTTCATCGAACGGAATTTGCCGCCAAAGATCTTTTCGAATCATGCTGTTCGCATTGTGGAAAAAACTATCTTTTCTTTGCACTTTGCGATCGAGTCCAAAGATCAGGGTCAGATCGCGTTTATCAAGATCAGGGGTAAACGAAAAGGGCTGCTGTCTTCCGTAGACTCCCGCAACATCGGGATCTTCGAAGTTTTTCAACAAACTTTCAAGCCAGATATCATTCACAGGAACACAGTGGCCGGATAAGCAGACAATAGAGTCTCCCTGAGATGCCGCGATTCCGATATTGAGCGCTCTTCCCGGCAGGTAGTCGATACAGGAAAGGATTTTTGAGACAGGAAAGGATTTTATTTTTTCCAATGTTTTATCGCTGCTTTCATTGTCGACGACAATGACTTCAAAATTTTTATAGCCCTGGGCAAAAACAGACGACAAACATTGGGCTATCCATCTTTCTTCGTTTTTTGTTCGGATGATGATCGATACCTTTTTAGACATACAAAAAATCCTATGACATAATTATCCTTTTAAATCCAAAGGGGTCGGTTGTCATGTCATTGATTCCATCGATATTAAGAAGGCCGCAAAGGTAGCCTGCCTGTTCAATATGTTTCATAAGAGAGTCGGAGATATCTCTGCTGCTCCCAAAGGGGAAAGAAAAGGTGTCGCAGGTTGTTCCCATTTTTTTTTCAAGAACGCGCTTGCTTTCCCTGATTTCGTGTAAAGCGTCTTCAAGTGAGAGGTGGCTGAGGGAGCGATGTGAGAGGCTGTGTGACGCAATTTCCATCCCATGGAGACTCATCGTTTTAAGTTCATCCCAGTTGAGACAACGATCTATTGCGAAAGAATCGTCATATGAGGCGCCATTTTTTAATTGGCGCAATACAAGCTCAATATCAGCGGTTCGCGCTCTCTTCATCTGTTCAAGAACCCGACGGCCAAAAGCAAGTTTGTTTTCGAAAAAGCGGCGTTTAAGTTTTTTCTCTCCGACATTTACGGATTCCGGACAGTCTCCTTTGAGAGACGACAAAAACTCCCAATCCCACAAAGGACGATTGCTTCCGATGTAATTGGTAACGACGGAAAAAAGCGCCCGGATCCCTTTTTTCTTTAGAATTGGGAAAACAATTTCGTAATTGTCACAATAGCCATCGTCAAATGTTAAAACGGCGTGATTTTTAAATAATGACTGTTCCTTTATTTTTTGCAGCGCCTCTGCCATCGAAATAATGGAATAGTGAGAGGCCAGCGCATCCACCTGTTTTTCAAATTCTTTGATTGTCATCATCGTATTGAGAGGATTAAATCGGACTTCAGGCAGAACACGATGATATAAAAAAATGAAAAGATTTCCAGCATTCATCTTAAAGCGTCTTTCAAAAGGAGAAGCCCTTCAGTTAAATTGTGTAAACGGGTTACACAGCGGTTTCTAAACTTTTCAGTATTTAATCTGACGCCTTGAGGCCTCAAGGCGATTGAAACAGCGGGATGGATCTGTTCTTTGATCAGAGAACCCTCTAAATCCAAATGTTTTGCCGCCTGAACAGCCCATGTATATCTATCTGCGTAATCGCTGCCAACGACATGAAAAATCCCGGTTATTTTTTTTTCAAAAAGCTCGATCATTGCGGAAGCCAAATCCGGCGCGTATGTTGGGGAGCCGAATAAATAGGAGGGGGCATGGAATGTTTTTCCTTCTTTGAGACACCGATAAAGATTCATGACATAATTGGGGGTCATCGTTTCAGGATCCCAGCCGTAGACATTCGTTGTCCGGAGGATGACATAGCGGTCCAGATTTTCTTGAATCCATTTCTCCGCTTCGAGTTTCAACATTCCATAGACGTTTAAAGGGTGGGGACTATCGTCTTCCCGATAATCGCCTTTGCTGCCGTCAAAAATATAATCGGTAGAAATAAAAAAGAAAATCGCCCCCGTTCTTTGGGCATGGCGTCCCAACAGTTGGGTCGCTTTAACATGAAAGTCGTAAGCTCGCTCCGGCTGCCGCTCACATAAATCGACGCCTCCCGAAAGATTCGCGCAGTGAAAAATGGCGGCTGGCAATACCTCTGAACATAGCTGATCGAGCCTCGGCTCCGGTTCGTTTACGATGTTTAATTTTCTTAAATTTTTATTTTCTCTCTTGCAAGAGGTTCCCAACCAGCGATAACCGCATTTGGAAAGTTTTTTCGCAAGCGCGCCCCCCACGAGGCCATTGGCTCCGATGATCAGCGCGTCTATCTTGCGGGATGATTCCATTTTTTCCAGGGGGGGGTTTCGCTCTTCCAGAGGCGATTCAGATATTCGACATCCCTGGCAGTATCCATACACTGCCAATATCCATCATGCTTATAGGTCATCAACTCACGATCGCGGCAGAGTTTTTGAAGAACCCCAAATTCGAGCTCGCACGAATCGTCCACATTAAGGTAGTCGAGAAATTTTTTATCAAAAACAAAAAATCCGCCATTGATAGAGCCTGTTTTAATCTGTGGCTTTTCCTCAAACTCACAAACCCGATCCCCCTCTATTCGCATTTCTCCAAAACGGGAAGGGGGGCGCACGGAAGTGACTGTGCCAAGCCGTTTGTGGTTTCTGTGAAACTCTTCCAGCATATTCAGATCGACATCACTCAAGCCATCGCCATACGTGAGATGAAAAATATCGGACTGAATATAAGATTCCAGCCGCTTAATCCGAGCCCCCTTCAGCGCGTTAAGTCCGGTATCGATGCAAACGATTTCCCAACTTTTTTCGTCTGAAAGTGACCGTGTCTGCAGGTGGACTGTCGGGGGGGGGCTTCCGGATCCAGATAGAGAGTAAAATCATTCGCGACATAGCGATAATCGTAAAAATATTTTTTGATGTATTCACCCCGATAGCCAAGCGCGATCAGGAACCGATTGAATCCGAACGAAGAATAATATTTCATAATATGCCAAAGAATCGGTTTTCCGCCGATCTCAACCATCGGCTTTGGCTTGATTTCGGTCTCTTCCCGCAGCCTCGTCCCCATCCCGCCGCAAAGAATGATCACATCCGCTCTTCTGTTGTTTTCTTTCACAATATTTTTTCTCATAACTGAGTTCTTACCATGACATCCAGCCCTTCCTCAAACGAAATCCGAGGCGCCCAGTCGAAAGCTTTTTTAAGTTTTTGGGTATCCGCAATAACAAAATCTTTTTCCGGATTGTCTGAAATTTTAATTGGGGATTCTGATAAATCTATTTTCTCAAACTCTAAAATCTTATGAAGAACTTCAAGCGCGGAGAGGCCGTGTCCCGTCCCCACATTAAAACAGCGCCAGCCGGAATGTCTATCTGTCAGTGAATAAAGAATCGCAGAGACGACATCGCGAACATGAATAAAATCACGCACCAAAAAGGGTGTATTTAATGTAAGCGCTTTTTTTTGACGAACAGAATAAATCAGGGAAGGAATTAAAAAGGGCTCTTTTTGTCCCTCCCCATACAGATTAAAAATCCGCAATGTTGTGACAGCAACATTTAAATAGGTCGAATAATATTCACAGATCTTTTCGCAGACGCTTTTTGAAGCCCCATAAGTCGTTTTCTGGGAAAGAGGCGCTTTTTCCGAAAGGGGAATCTCTTCATCTGACGGTAAATAGACAGCAGATGATGAAATCAATACGCAAGAGGCCCTGTGTCGATAACAATAGCGCATCACCGATAACGTCCCTCCGATATTCACATCAAAAAGGGAATCGTATTCATCTTGGGTCCTTGCCTTTGTCCGCGCGGCAAGATGGCAGACGACATCTGAAGCGATCTTACTCTGTTCAATGGTCCGCACGTCTCCCGGGTAGGCTTCCACGGAACTGCTGTATTTGCTGAGCTCCGCCATCAGATGGCGTCCGAGAAAACCGTTGGCGCCTGTCACCAAAATTTTTTTATTGGATAAATTTAAAAAAGAAGACATGAGTCAATTCAAAATGTAAATGAAGCTTATCGCCCCTGTGACAAAAGTACAAGCATACAAAATCATGACTGCGGTGGTAGCTGAAAGGCCGGTGCGCACAAGTTGGTGCGAGAGATGATTCGTATCGCCCACATAGATAGGCTGACGGTTCTTAATTCGAATGATAACAACAGTCAGTGTATCTAAAATAGGGATACTGGCCAAAAGCAAAAGGCAACTCGAGGCCGTTAAGATGTTTACTTGATGCCGAATAAGATGTTCGAATAGCCAAATAGAGGATGCTGCAAGAGAAAACCCAAGAAAGAGACTCCCCCCGTCGCCCAGGAAAATCTTTGCTTTCGGAAAATTGTACGGAAGGAAACCGAGCAGACTACCGATTGGGATTGCGAGAAAGAGGGCCAGGGGCGCATGATCTGTAAAATAGGCCAGCGCCGCAAAAAAACCAAGAATAATGATGGTTAAGCCGCAGGCGAGGCCATTCATATTATCGAGAAGGTTCAGGGAATTTGTGAGACCCACGATCCAAAAAACGGATAAGAGGATATTGAGAACTTCATGTGAAAAAAAATGAAATCGCGCGCTGCTGAGAACAATAATCATGGCCGATAAAATCTGGGAAATCAATTTCAGACGATAGTCGATCATTTTAATATCGTCCAGCATACCTACAATCAGTATGATCAAGGCTCCAATAAAATAAAAAGCAAGCTGGAGCAGGAATGTTTTGGATTCCAAAAACGTAAAGGGGTCCTTATTAAAATGCCATTGGGTGCTCACGATGAAATAAAAACATAAACTCAGGCAAAAACTTAAAAAAATCGCAATCCCGCCAAGCCTCGGCGTTGGAAGGGTATGAACTTTGCGCGAGGAGGGGTAGTCAAAAATATTCATTTTTATCGAGAATCTTCTTGCCAATGGAGTCAACAAATAAGATAGAAAAAAAGAGATGAGAAGCAACAACCACAATACCTTGAAAAATAAAAACATAGGCGACTTTTACAAAGCCAACAGATTAAAGACTATAGAGGGGTGAAAATAAAGTCAAGTTGTATGACACCTAAAATCGTGCGAATCTTTTCGCGTCTGAATATTGGGGGGCCCGCGATTCATGTGGTGCTTCTGAGTGAAAAACTGTCTCCGAAATATGAAACGATTCTTGCGACAGGCAAAGTCGGCGCTCAAGAAGGCGATATGTCTTATTTGCTGGAGGAAAAACGCTCTTTTCATCATGTTTTTATTCCGGAGCTTGGAAGAAACATTCGTATTTGGAATGATTGGATTGCATTTTGGAAAATTTTTAGACTTCTTCTGCGCGAGAAACCGGCGATTGTTCATACCCATACTTCAAAAGCGGGCGTTTTGGGGCGAATAGCCGCAGTTTTGGCTTGCGTTCCGGTGCGTATTCATACCTTTCACGGGCATCTCTTTGGAGGTTATTTTGGAAAGATAAAAACCTTTTTGATTATCATGGCAGAAAGAATTTTAGCGCATTTTACCACAGCCATTGTTGCGATATCCGAGTCACAGAAAAGGGATTTGGCGCAAAGATTTGGAATTTGCAGGGAAGAAAAGGCCGTTGTCATCAGACTTGGTTTCGATTTGACCCCTTTTCAAAAGGAGAGAGCGGATTCAGAGAGGCTCAAGCAAAGATTTGGACTTCCAAAGGATCGATATCTGATAGGGCTTGTTGCAAGACTCATCCCTATCAAAAACCATGCCTCTTTTTTAAGAATAGCAAAGAAGGTATTGCTGCATAGAAAGGATGTCCATTTTGTCATTGTTGGAGATGGTGAGTTAAAAGACATTCTTAAACAACAGATTTCAGGGCTTGAGATCGATTCCTATATTTCACTGCTTTCCTGGCAGAAAGAAGTTAAGCTGATTTATGATCTACTTGATATTGTTTGCCTGACCTCTCTCAATGAAGGGACACCCGTTTCGCTGATCGAAGCCCAGGCCTGTGGAAAACCGGTAGTTGCGTTTCGTGTGGGAGGCGTGGAAGATGTGATTGTTTCGGGCAAGAGTGGCCATCTTGTGGAGATCGGGGATGAGTGTGCCTTTTCTGAAAGGATTTTATCTTTTTTGGCTCATCCGGAACAAAAAGCGGAAATGGGTGATGTTGGAAAAAAAGTAATTTTAGAAAATTTTCATGAGGGGCGTCTCATCAAAGAAATGGATCAGCTTTATCAGGATTGTCTTCAAAGTGTCTCGAAAAATTGACAAAAAGATGCCTGTGAGGCATGGATATGAAGATGGATCTTTCTCAGCGCATTAGAGAGAAAAGGGCGAGGGTTTCGGTCATCGGTCTTGGTTATGTGGGGCTCCCCCTGTCGCTTGAATTTCTTAAGAGCGGTTTTGAAGTTGTCGGCATAGATATTAATAAAGACAGGATCAAAAATTTAGAATCGGCTGAATCTTACATCACCGATGTTTCCGATGGAGAGATTCGGAATGCCCTTCAATCAGGGCGGTTTACCCCGACATCTGATTTTTCTCTTCTTGCCGATAGCGATGTTATTTCTATTTGCGTTCCGACGCCGCTTAGAAAAACGAAGGAGCCTGATATTTCATTTATTGTTTCTGCTGTAAAGAAAATCAGAAATTATCTTTCTAAAGAACAGCTTGTCATTTTAGAGAGCACCACTTATCCCGGTACTACGGAAGAAGTTGTTCTGCCGGAACTGGAGAAAACCGGTCTACGGGTGGGGAAAGATTTCTACCTTGCCTTTTCACCTGAGAGAATCGATCCCGGGAATAAGAAATACGCCATTGCAAACACGCCAAAAATTGTCGGTGGAATTACCTCCAACTGCACGGAGATGGCGGTTTCTTTTTATTCAATGGTGGTGGAAAAAGTTTATCCGGTCTCGAGCTCGCGGGCGGCTGAGATGGTAAAGCTTTTGGAAAACACCTTTCGTGCCGTGAATATTGGTCTTGTGAATGAAATTGCGATTATTGCAGACCGGTTAAAGCTCGACGTTTGGGAAATTATAGATGCCGCGGCGACAAAACCGTTTGGATTTCTTCCTTTTTACCCGGGACCCGGTTTAGGGGGGCATTGTATCCCTGTAGATCCCCATTATCTTTCCTGGAAGCTCAATGCGCAGGGCTACAACCCAAGGTTTATCGAACTTGCGAAAGATATTAATTCGAAGATGCCAACGGTTGTTGTGGAAAAGATCGCAGATGCCCTCAATCGATTTAAACGCTCAATCAATGGCTCGAAAATTCTTATTTTGGGGGTCGCCTATAAAAAAGATGTGGGAGATATCCGGGAATCGCCGGCGCTGGATGTGATCGAGGGATTAAAAGGGCGCGGCGCGGAGATTTTCTACGAAGATCGCTATTGCCCGGAATTTGAACATCAGGGGCATTCATATCGATCGATCCGGATAGATTCGGCCGATCATCAGAATTTGGCCTCCTACGATTGTGTTTCGGTCCTCACCGACCATTCGTACTATGATTGGGGCGCCATTGCGGAATCAGCGAAAATTATCGTCGATTGCCGAAACGCGATGCGTGGTTTAAAAAGTTTCCGGGATAAAATCATAAAGATTTGATGCGGGTTATCATCATAGGGGCTGGTGTCGTAGGCTGCGCCATTGCAAAGGAGCTCTCAGAACCCAACCGTGAAGTCCATGTTCTTGAAAAGAACTCAAAAACAGGGGAGGGGGTCACAAGCCGAAATAGTGGTGTTATCCACGCGGGGCTTTACTATCCATCCGATTCTCTCAAGGCAAAGCTTTGTATGGAGGGCAGCGGGGCGCTTTATGATTGGTGTGAAAAGAAAGGGGTTCCCCATCGAAAAACAGGAAAGCTGATCGTTGCGCCTCTTCTGCAGGAAGAGGCGCTAAAAAACATTTATAAGAACGCGATAACCAGTGGAGTTTCACCCTCTAATCTGAGATGGATTTCAAAAAAAGAAATTCAAAAGATCAATCCTTATATCACAGGTGATATCGCCCTTCATTCGATGCAATCGGGGATTGTCGATGCCGTGGCCCTTTGCCACTCTTTTTATGCGGATGCCGCACAAAGAGGCGCCCTCTTTCATTTCAATTGTGAAGTAACTGAAATCGAACGCAACACTTCGAGCACCCTCATCCACACCTCCAGGGGAGATCTCGAAGCGGATATCGTCATCAATGCCGCTGGTCTCTATGCCGATGATATTGCAAAACTCGCTGGAGGCGATCGTTATACCATTTATCCGTGGCGAGGCGACTATTTTAAAGTGAATCTTCCTTACCTAATCGATATTTTGGTCTACCCTGTCCGAAAACCCGACGCAAGCGGACTTGGGATTCATCTGACGATCAACCTCAACTCTCAAACATTTTTAGGTCCCGATAGCGAACCCAGCCATTCAAAAGAAGATTTTTCTGAAAGGCCGGAGAAACTGATGAAATTTTACGAAGATGCCTCTCAACTTTTATCCGGCCTCAAACCCGAAATGCTCACCTATGAGACCTGCGGGATTCGTCCCAAACTTCGTGCGTTTGATTCAAGCGAAGAAAAGGATTTTGTGATTTCCGAAGATCTCCCAGGCTTTTTCAATCTCATCGGCATCGAAAGCCCCGGTCTCACCGCAAGCCTAGCGATTGCGCGGTATGTGAAGCAGATGCTTATTTATTGATCTCCTGAAGCGGGATTTTGACGAAGTCTCGTTCGTTCATTCCAGGATGGGGGAGGGTGAGTTCTTCGCTTTTCAACGTGAGAGAGTCATAAAGCAGAAGATCGAGATCGATGATTCGGGGGCCCCAGCGGAAGGTTTCTTTCCGCCCGATCTCTTTTTCAATCTGCTTTAGGGCTTTCAATAACTCCACCGGTGAAAGTGAGGTTTTGATTTCGATTGCCCCGTTGATAAATTTGGGTTGATCAGCATATCCGACAGGATCGGTTTCTATCCACGACGAGATTTTAGTTACTTTTATTTTGGGATGATTGTCTATTTTTGAGACGGCATCTTTGCAATTTTTAAGACGGTCTCCGAGATTAGAGCCGATGCCGATATAGGCGATTTCCTGCTTCATCAATTTTTTCTTCAGGGACGGTGAGTGAGAACCTGAAAAATCCTTCCCCTTCTTCACCAAACCCAATTCCCGGTGTGGTGACGATTCCATATTTCATAAGAAGCTCACTGCAAAAATCAATCGATGGGGTCGATTTTGGTGTTTTTGCCCAAACGTAAAATGTTGCCCTTGGCTCAAAATATTCAATTCCCATCTTTTTTAAGACAGCGAGGAGTGAGTCTCTTCTTTTTCTCATGATCTGTCTCTGCGATTCAACAAAATCGTCCCCCCTTTGCAGGGCTATTGCAGCCGCGTGTTGAATGGCCTTAAATTGGCCAGAATCGAGATTGGTTTTTAATTTTCCCAACGCCTCAATCAATTTTTCATTCCCCGCCGCGAAACCAATTCTCCAGCCGGTCATGTTGAAGGTTTTTGAAAGGGAATGGAACTCAATGGCAACCTCTTTGGCTCCTGGAATTTGAAGAATGCTTGGCGAAGGCTCATGGGAGAGATAAATCTCGGAATAGGCGGCATCGTGACAGAGAATCGTCCCTGTTTTTTCTGCCCAATGGACAACTTCATCAAAGAAATAGAGAGAGGCTGTTGCCGACGTCGGATTGTTTGGATAATTGAAATAGAAAAGTTTTGCCCCCTCCGCGAGATTTGAAAGATCGGGAAGAAAATTATTTTCCAGTTTCAGGGGAACCGGAATCGGAATTCCGGCCGCAAATTGCGTGGCTGCCTTATATACCGGGTAACCAGGGGTTGTATAAAGGACACCATCGTGAGGATTGACGAGCGCGAGCGGGAGATGACCGATTCCTTCTTTAGAGCCGATGAGAACCAGAATTTCTTTATTCGGGTCGAGACGAACCTGAAAACGTTTGAAGAACCACTCTGCGATTTCGAATCGAAATTCTTCCGTTCCAGCATAAGGTGGATAACGATGGTATTGGCTCTGGGCGAGTCCCTCTTTAAGCGCATCTACAATGAATGGGGGCGTTGGGAGATCAGGATCCCCGACACCAAAATCGATGAGATCGACCCCCCTTTTTTTAACCTCGTTTTTCATCTGATCTATTTTAGCAAACAGATAGGGTGGAAGATTTTTAAGACGATCTGAAAGTTCAATCTTCATTCACGCGTTCCCTCAAGAAAATCTTTCATCGAATAGAGTCCCGGCTTTTGGGTGATAAGCCACTGAGCCGCTTCCAGCGCGCCCCGGGCAAAAATAGTTCGTGAAGCGGCCCGATGGGTCAGCTCCAGACGCTCCCCTTCGCCGAGAAATAAAATCGTATGTTCACCCATGACATCTCCCCCGCGAATACTTTCTATTGTCACATCGTTTCTGACGGCACGGATCGTTTCTGAAAGCTGCTTTGCCGTGCCGCTCGGGGCATCTTTTTTATCACGGTGATGAACGTCAATAATGTGGGGTGTGAATGTTTTGGGGAGTAGTTTTGCGGCATTTTCCAATAAAGATATAAGAACATGGACCCCTATGCTTGTGTTCGGAGCCAAAAGAACAGCCTGGGATTTAGACAGTTTTTTAATCTCTTCTTTTTGTTCTTTCGAATGCCCAGTGGTTCCAATGACTGCAGGGCAGCGGAATTCACGAAGCAAAGGGATAAACTGCAGGGTAGCGTCTGGTTCTGTGAAATCGATAAAAACGTCGATATTTTTTAGCGAACTTTCGGAGACCGTTTCATACCTGACCGATTCGTTGAGATATTTTCCTCTGAGAGGATCCCCTTCCGATACAAAAGTTCTTACCAACTTTAAGTTCGGATAATTTCCCGCTTGAAGCTCTGAAATCATCGCTTTTCCCATTCTTCCGGCAGCCCCCGCGATTCCAAGGCGAGCTGATGCCAGCGGTTGTTTTACTCTGTGAGAATCGTTGTTCATGGTTTAAATCAGTTCCAATTTCTGGAGGGTATGTTTAAGTTGTTCTAAATTTTTAGATTCCATTTCACAGAGGGGGAGACGAAATTCCAAAGATATCTTTTTCATCAGCGAAAGCGCCGTCTTTGCAGGAACAGGATTTGTTTCCATAAAAAGCGCCTGAATGAGCGGATAGAGTTTAAAGTGAATCGATTGGGCTGTGGCGAGGTCGCCGCTCTTAAAAGAGGTATAGAGTTTTTTAAAGAGACGAGGCGTAATATTGGAAACAACAGAGATAACGCCGTCAGCCCCCAGGCTTAAAAGCGGCAAAAACGTAAAATCATCTCCGGAAATCAAGCTCATTTTTCCTTGGGTTTCCTGCAGAACTTCAGATGCAAACGAAAGCGAGCCAGTCGCTTCTTTAATCGCGACAATGTTTTCAATTTTAGAAAGTCTGCCGATGGTTTGTGGCGTTAAGGAGACCGCTGTCCGCCCGGGGACATTATAAAGGATCAGCGGGAGGCCGATTTTAGAAATGGCTTCAAAGTGTCGATAGAGCCCTTCCTGGCTTGGTTTATTGTAATAAGGGGTTACGATCAGCGCGGCAGAGGCCCCCTGTTTTTTTGCCCATGCCGTAAGTTCATGAGAATCCGCTGTGTTGTTTGTCCCTGTCCCTGCAATAACCGGCACCCGGTTTTTTGCCTGTTTTATGACAATTTCAATGACCTGCTTTTTTTCTTCATGAGAGAGAGTAGCCGATTCGCCGGTTGTTCCACAGGCGACAAATCCATCCACCCCTTCCTCAATTTGCCAATCAATGAACGATCGAAGCGATGGCTCATCGATTGATAAAATAGGTTTATGGTTCTTAAAAGGGGTGATTAAGGCGGTATAGATTCCTTTAAACGGATTCATCTGTTAATTCCCCCCGGAAGACCACACGCGCATCCCCCTCCAGACAAACGTTTGTGTAGCTCTTTCCATTTTCTTCAAAGTAGACAGTAAGATCCCCCCCCATGGTTTTAACTAAAACAGGGGAGGCATGGATCCACTTCTTTGCGTGCGCAATCAGCGCCGATGCAACAACGCCTGTTCCACAGGCCTGTGTGATATCTTCAACCCCCCGTTCATACGTTTTTACCCATAGAGTCGGTTTGTGCTCCTTTGTAAGGGCTTCAACGAAATTAACATTGGCGCCAGTCGGCTGAAAATATTTGTGGCTCCGAATGGTTTGCCCGAGTTCTTTGAGCGTTTGAAGCGTGAAATCCTCGAGCCGTTCCATTTCAAGTACCGCATGAGGAACCCCTGTATTGATTCGGGAGAGGGTTACCGTTCCACGTTCCGTGCTCAATTGGATGTCGAGCTTTAATTGCGTCGGTTCTGTCATTCTTACTTTGACAGAGCGGCCATTGACCTCGGCGTGGATGATGCCAGCGGGAGTTTCAAAAGAGAGCTTTGGACCTGTGATGCCTTCAAGATAACTGAATCTTGCGGCACAGCGTGAACCGTTGCCGCACATTTCAGCTTCGAGGCCGTCACAGTTGAAAAACCGCCATTTAAAATCGGCTTTATCAGAAGACTCAATGAGAATGAGACCATCCCCCCCCACTGAGTATTTACGGGTGCAGAGTTTTTGTACCCAGTCCTTAAGATGATCCGCGTCTAAGTATTGTTTGCGGTTATCAATAATAATGAAATCATTCGCCGCCCCGCTCATTTTGGTGAATGAAATCTTGGTCATAAACGCGGGAGTTTAGCCTCAATCGCGAGGGAAGTCAATTCCTCCGGCTTAATATGTGGTAGCCGAGTGAAAGTGTCACAGTAACAGCCGAATGATTATGTCAGTATA
>CAYMPL010000047.1:0-16224 GCA_964392415.1 uncultured bacterium
CAAAAAAGGTTACGCCGCCTTTATCCCTATTTCCACACTTTTTGATTCTACCCCTCTTAGTTGATAGAAATGCGGCTTCGATTTTTGGAAAAAGAAAGAGGACAAAAAGAAAACTGCTGATAAGACTCCATCTCAGTGCCCGTCTATCCACTCTTAAAGCATCTTATCTTTCTACTATTTTAATTTCAAATAAATAGAGCGTGTGCAGATCATCATAGCTTTTCAGGGCGATGTGCGTGATACTTTGCAAATTAAACTTCCTTCATGAAGTTGAATCTTAATCTGGTCTCCTGTCTTTATTTCCCGAAAACTCCGAACGATTTTTTCTTCAGGAAAGAGCTCTGTGATGCTATATCCCCGTTCCAAAATAGCCAGCGGGCTTAAACTTTGAAGCAAAGAAATAAAGCGACGTAAATCTTGTCGCTGTCTTTCCAAAAAGCGTTCTATATAGACTTTAAGAGAGGGGGAGAGTTTCTCAAACGAGGTGCGCGCATTTTTAATGTTTTGCGAGAGTGTGTAATGAAGCCTCTCCTGAAGATCTGAAAGTCTCAATCTCCAATCTGCAAGTTGTCTGCGCGGATCGATTAAGCGTCCCGCGAACTCCGAAAGACGGTTTCTCTGATAATGGAGGCGCTTTAAATAGGCCTGCTGAATCCGTTTGAGTTGATTAAAAAGAAGATTTTTAAGATCGGCCTTGTTTTTTACCACAAGCTCTGCCGCTGCGGAAGGGGTAGGCGCTCTGAGATCGGCGACAAAGTCTGCAATCGTAAAATCGATTTCATGTCCCACGGCAGAGACGATCGGTATTTTTGAATCAAATATTGCGCGGGCAACGACTTCTTCGTTAAATGCCCAGAGATCTTCAAGTGAGCCTCCTCCTCGTCCCAAAATAATAACGTCGTGTTGGGAGAGTTGATTTACTTTTTGAATTGCCGCCACAATTTCAGGGGGCGCTTTTTCTCCCTGAACAGAGACCGGCAACAAAAGAATTTCAAGATTGCTGAAGCGGCGGTTCAAAATTTGGAGGATGTCACGAACCGCTGCCCCCGTGGGTGAGGTAATCAGCGCAATTTTTTGAGGGAGGTAGGGGATCGGTTTTTTATGTGCGGGCGAAAACAATCCCTCCCGTTCTAATTTTTCTTTAAGCTGTTCAAACCGTAGTTGCAGCGCTCCCAGTCCCACAGGTTCAATGACATCAATCACAATTTGATAGCTCCCCCGGGGTTCATAAAGGGTGATACGGCCGCCACAAATGACCTCCAGACCGTCTTTGAGATCGAATTTGAGGTATTGATTCTTAAAGCGAAACATCACGCAGGCAAGGAGCGCTGTTTCATCTTTGAGGTTGAAGTAAAAATGCCCGGAACTGGGAATTTTAAACGAGGAAACCTCCCCCTTCACCCATACGGTTTCAAATCCTGTTTCTAATAACGTTTTAATCTCTTTGGTAAGTTCTGAAACAGTAAGGATTTCCCGGGATGGGAACGGCTGAAATTCCTCTGAATGGCGTTCTAAATCTGCCACACCATTTCTATCTCACAGGGAAAGCAAGAGTGTCAAAACTTACTTTTCGACAGGAACTTCGATTTGTTTCTTGTCTGCTGGTACAACCACATCGCCAACTATTTCTTCTTTTACTGCGGTGTACCCAATTTCACTTGGCATAACAGAGCATGTTTCACCATCCCGACCGGTCATATCTTCGATAGAATCTGCGGTCTTGGCAAACACTTCCGAAATACCAAATAAGCCCAACACAACAATCAATAAACTGAGCTTTTTCATTTTATCCTCCTTATTGATGATACCTTATAGCTTTCGTCCCTAAAACCAGGGTTTCAGTCGCTTTACTCATTAAATACTGCAATGACTGTACCAGAGGGGATCTGTTTTCTGGATGGTTATAATTTATAAGTGATTTCAATAGGTTAATTATCATTCTCATTGAGCTTTAATCGATAAAAAGAGGGTATTTTTTGCCTATTTTTTATCCACTTGTTCAACCCTTAGATGTTCAAACTCACCCCTGCAGGGCGGATGATATCGAGGAGGGTTTGGAACGCGTTTGTAACTTCGCCAGCAATTTTTCGCCCCCCCGTGCTCCGCACATCGGTGATTTCACCCGCTGCATTGTAGCTTACGATGATTGAGCCGATTCCTTCCAAAGAAATTTTCGTCGGCTTTCCAAGTTCATTGTAGTTAAATTGGATTGTCTTTCCCCCTTGATCGACCAGTTTTTGAATTCGTCCCTTCGTATCGTAGACCAGCTGAATTGCGATTTTTTTGCTTTTGTTTGTTGCGAAAGCAAGATTTCCTTTTTGATCATATTTATATTCTGTTATTTCGGTTCGCTTCAATTTGGGATCAGAGGTTTCCACTTTGGCGACCTTATTGAATTTTTCGTCATAGGTCAGCGCAATCATTGTTCCATTAGGGGATACTTTCTTTTTGAGGGCGCCATTCGGCAGGTAATCAAAACGGGTGATTTTCCCATTTTGATTGATCGAGATCGGTTTTCCGCAGCAGGGGGTATAGATTGTCTCCGTTCTTACTCCCTCGAGAACGCTTGCCAGTTTATGGGTATAGAGCGTGCCATTCTCTCTCAGCCCGAACTCGTATTCGTATTTATCGACGGTTGTGATGTGATTCGGTTTTTTTCCGATCTCTTTTGTCACAGTGACAAAAAAGAACCGGTTTGGATCCCCTTTGGTGTCATAGCTGTAGCGGGTCCGGATATCTTCAGGGCCATCATGGTAAACAGTCTTTCCCTCGCCGTCATATTTCATAGATTCGGCGAGACCATTGGGGTAGCTCACCTTTGTCATCTGATGGTTACTGTCATATTCGTGTTTAAATTCATATCCGCGCGCATTTTTTGCGGAAATGAGTCGCCCCTCTTTGTCGTATTTATAAATACATTGTTTGCCAGTGGGGGTGGTGACGGTTGCCACCTTCCTATTTGGATAGTAGGTGAAATTGATTTGTCTTCCAGCCGTATCTGTCACTTTCGTCAGGTTTCCATTTGCGTCGTAATCAAGTTTCAGGAAGTTTCTGTTGGTATCTTCTCTTCGAACAAGCCACCCCTGCCTATTGAAAAATTCTTTTTTTCCGTCGGAGAAAGTTCGGACCCACTGCGGGGCATTAGCCTTTTCTATTTTGATCTTTTCAAGTGTTTCAGGGCCGCGATCGTTGGCGAAGAGCTTTGCCCCATCAGCAACGACTACCGAGACCTTATAATCGCTGGCCAGCTTGTGACGGAGTTTTACATCTTTTTTTAACGATTGTTTGAGCTTCTCAGTTCTCGACGCTGGGGGGAGCGCCGAATAGACCTTTTCCATGAACTTTTCAACATCTTGTTGGCTGTAGCCCTCACGGCTGAAGGTGGTTTTAAAACCCCCTCCAAATTCTGTGATTTCTACAGTCCCTTCAGGAGTGATGTTAAAATCGATATCGAAATTACTCCCCCATTTTCTCCCGAATTTGCCGTTGTACTTGGAGAGCGAATTAAATGAGCGTTCCAGTGTCAATGCATAACCATGCCCTGGGATCAAAAAATCCTGGTAGAAGTGGTTTATATTTCCATTTTGAACATTTATCTGTCCCTGACCGAAGGCATAGCCGACTGAAATAATATAAATAAATAAGACCCCCAAACCTATTTTTGATAATAGTTTCATCGTTTGCCCCCTTTGTGTCATCAGTGGTTGTATCGGTATTTGGCGATCAAATCTTTATCGTCACAATCTTCTTAATCATCAGTCCGCCAATGGCCTGGAGCACAAGCATGAGGGCGAGCATCACATAGCCGGGGACCGTGGTGAAGAGCGGCTTCATGTGGGAGGGGTCGATGAGAGAGAGAAGAAGCATGAGAGCGAAGGGCATCATCGTAACGATCGTCCCTTGCATCACCCCTTGGGTCGTCATCGCCACGATTTTATTTTCAAGCTTTATCCGTTCGCGAATGGTATGAACAATGGTGTCGAATGTTTCGGCCAGATTCCCGCCTGTTTCCCGAAGGACAACGACAGCTGTGACAAACATGTCAATATCTTCGTTGTTCATGCGGTCTGCGAAGTTTTGAAACGCCTTTTCAACGGGGACCCCGATTCGCTGTTCTGATAGGATAAGATTCATTTCCTGGGAGAGGGGGGCAGGCATCTCTTCAACGAGAAGCTGAATGGCCTGTATGAGGCTAAGGCCTGCTCTCAGCGCATTGGCCATCAGCGTTAGTCCATCGACCATCTGAATGTTTAGCTTTCGGGTTCGTCTTTTGAGAAGTATTTCGATAAATGGGCGTGGCAGTATAAAACCCAAAACAATGGCAATGATGCCAAAAAGAAGCCCCCAGGCGTAAAAAGGGGAGAAGAGCCAAAAGAGGGCAGCGCCAACAACGAAAGGCCCAATCATCAAGATAGGGTAGAGGCGTTTGGCCGGGATGGGGATGAACATCATATCGAGTTTTTCCGCGACCCATTTTGCCTTCCCTGCCGTTTGTGCCTCCAGGTAGCCGTAGGAAGAGAGTGTGATCACAAAGATCAATATGCCAAAGAGAATAAATCCCAGAAGAAGCGCCGCGGACATTTTAAGATCCCCCTTCCGCGGTTTTCTTTGTAAAAAAGCCTTTCGGGAGCCGAAGTCCCTGTTTTTCAAGTTCATGAATGAAACGAGGGACATATCCGGTAAATTCAAATGTTCCATAAACCCGCCCATTGGCATCGATCCCCTTTTGTTTAAAAACGACTACCTCCCCGAGCGTTATGACATCTTTTTCCATCCCTGTAACTTCGGTAATATTTATAATTTTTCGGGAGCCGTCTGAAAACCGCGCCACCTGAACGATAAAATCAATGGCTGAAGCAACCTGTTCGCGAATGGCCCGGGAGGGGAGATCCATTCCAGCCATCATGACAAGGGTTTCTAGACGGGAGAGGCAGTCCCTCGGACTGTTGGCGTGGATCGTTGTCAGAGAACCGTCGTGTCCTGTATTCATTGCCTGAAGCATATCGAGCGCAGCACCATCACGGCATTCACCGACAACAATTCGATCAGGTCTCATTCTTAAGGTGTTTCGGACAAGGTCACGGATGGTAACAGCGCCCGTCCCCTCAATATTCGGGGGGCGGCTTTCCAATCGAATGACATGCGGTTGGGGTAGACGAAGTTCGGCTGAGTCTTCGACGGTAATGATTCTCTCCTGAGAGGGGATGAAAGAAGAAAGGATATTGAGAAGCGTTGTTTTACCGGAACCGGTTCCTCCCGATATGACACAGTTGAGACGAGCCTCAATGGCGGCTCGCATGAAATCAGCGATCTCCTCTGTCAGCGAACCAAAGCGGCTGAGGTCGTCGACCGTATAATTCCGCTCGGGGAATTTTCGAATGGTGATTACAGGCCCCTGAAGCGCGAGCGGCGGAATGATTGCGTGGACCCGTGAACCATCCGGGAGCCTGGCATCGACGTAAGGGGTTTTTTCATCAATTCGCCGGCCAAGCGGCGCCACAATTCGTTCAATAATTCCCAATAGCTGCTGATCGCTGGTGAATGTCATAGGGATTTGAAAAATCTTCCCCTCTTTTTCAACGTAAATCTGGTCTTTTCGGTTGACCATAATTTCTGTGACGCTAGAGTCTGCCAAAAGTTGTTCAAGGGGGCCAAGGCCTAGCGCTTCATCCAAAATCTCTTTAATAAATTGTTCTCTCTCTGGCTTGTCTCCGGAATCGATTTTTTCTCTCTCCATAATCGCCTCAACCGCTTGGCGCGTTTTTTGTCTGAGAAGCGCGATTTTTTTGGGATCGTTTCCTGTTTCGGTATCGAGCTTCTTCAGATTCAGTTCTGAAGAGAGCTGTTTCATAACGGCGATTTTCCTTTGAGTTCTCGGGTCGCTTAATGCTCCTGGCTCTTCTTTTGCAAAGCGACGGTAAAACTGCGGTTTAAAGGGGAGTGGTTCCTCAGGCCGGCCTTCTTTTAGCCCCCCCCTTCTCACCTGAATAGCTTCTCCTTTTTCCAGAATCTTTTTCGTTTCAATGATTTTTTTGAGCTGGAAAATGTATTGGGATGGCGCGCTTTTGGGCTGGGTCACAACGAATGGGGCGGCCGTAAGAGGGATCATCGGGTCTTCAATAAGAGCGCCCAAAATATTACAGCCAAGTTGTCTTTTAATGGCCATAGGGTCGGGAGGTGATTTCGTTTGATAATGATTCAAAATAACATAAACGAGGTCCCGGGGGAGAATCGTATACAGTTTATCAAGCAGCTTTCGGGTATCGGAAAGCTCTTTTGGCTGAGCCTCTGTTGTTACGAGTACGAGGTGCGCATTCTCTAAGACCTCTCTGACATCCCCTCCCCATTCCGAACCGCAGTCGACCACAATCTTTTCATAACTGTTTTTCAATTGCTCGATAGTTGAAAGGGAAAAAGCGGGTGCGTCCAAAAAAGCGGCCCGCTCAAAACCCGATGCCAGATTCAATCCAAGCGTCGATTTTCCACTTTTAGGTATTCCTACAATCGCGATGATATGATTCATTTGACTCTAAACTTCCTCTTTAATTCTTCGGCCCCTTCTGAGGCGGATTTGATGATGTCAGGTGTAATGAAAATGACAAACTGGCTCTTGTTGTTCTGAAAAGATTTAGACCGAAAGAGGCTAAAAAGAATGTTTGGGTTGTCTCTGATACTTGGGGGGAGTTTGTTGTAGGCGGTAATGAGCTGGTTTCGAACAAGCCCGCCGATGGCCGCGCTCTGAGCCGAATCAACGGTCAAAATCGTCTCGATGTTGCTCTCGGAGATCGAGGGCTGCCCGCGTTCGTTAAAACCGAGAACCGTTTTTACGCTGAAATTTATTTTTAGGCGGACACTTGTTGTTTCAGGGATGACCGTCGGTGTAATGTCCATGGTGAGTCCCACATCCTTGAATTCGGTTCCCTGCTGTGTCCCCCCCTGGGTGGTTTGAAAGACGGTAATTGGGATCTGCGTGATGTTTTTGATATTTCCTTTCTCATTGTCCTGGACGATCAGAGAACTTGCTTCAAGAATTCGCGCATGACCATGTGTCTTGGCCGCATTGAGCTTGGGGATAAGGCTTGAGACAGTCCCTGTAAGGGTTCCTGTGAGCTCCCCCTTTTCAAACTGGATTGCGGTTGAATCCTGAATGCCAGGAGACCAGTTGAACGCAAAATTTTTTGCATACTCTTTACTGAGTTCAACGTAATGGGCGGTTATATGAATCATTCTCGCTGGTTCGGCGGCAGGCGGCGGTTTGATGATGAGAAGGTTTACAACAACTGGGGGACCCCCACCCGGCTTTCTGATCAGTCCCGCCCCTTCACCCCCCGTTACAAAAACATCGGGAACATACGTTTTTGCCGTTTCCACGGCAATACGCGAATTCCGCTTTCCATCGGCCCCCCCGTGGGGGACGCTCCCCTCAATGAGAAATCTCTGGTTCACCGCTCGAACACGAACTTCGGTAAAGCCAAGTTTGTGAATGTCTTCCTCAATTTTTTGCGCGATAATTTTCTGGGCGATGGGACTCAGCGCCGCAATAATGCCAACCTCCTGTTTGAGATCGTATTGATTGGCGACCGTAATAATACGATTGAGGTCTTTGGGGAGAAGGATTTCACCGTCTATTAAAACCTTTTTTCCGATGACTTTAATTTCAACCCCTTCAATATCGCCCAAAAGGTCTTTGAGTTCTTTGGAGATCCGGTAGAGGTCGCTCACGATTACACGGATTTTAATTCTCTGGCGTTCCCGTCCCTGGGTGTCTTGAATCGTCAAAGAAGTGGTCCCCTCACCGACGGGAATCAACATAATCTTTTTTTGTTCTCTGAGAGCGACATAATTACAAACCTTTGGGTTTGCGACAAAAATGTTCCCTGGCAGAAAATCGAGGTCAACGGTTTCAGAAACGTCTTTGATCAGGGTTTTGGAAATAGTGACAGGTTTTTCCTGCGGAAAGACGGAGAGGGACAAGGAGAAAATTATGAAAAATAAAATAGAAGATACAAGTAGGAGGGGGATCTTTTCCGGAGCGCGCCTCTGCGAAGCAGCAAGCGCGCGCAGGAAATGTCCCCCTCCTTGATATCTGCAAATTTTATAAAGCATGGTTATTGAACCGTAGTCCCCCTAAAATCTAGCCATCTTGGTTCCCTCTGAATTTTGACCCCCTCGGCCTCTCTTGCCTTTCCACTTCTCGGTCCCAGAATTTTGTCTTCATCCGTGGTATAGAGCTTTTCGATGGAACGATCGTCTGTGTTTCGTAAAGACATGAAAATATTTCCTTCCCCCGCTGTGAGCAGAAACACAATCCCCTGGGCTTCTTCAGGAGTAACCTCAACCGTTACGGTCGAATAGACCACCCTTCGCAAATCTTGTCTTTCCTCCTTCCCCGTAATCGGATTTTTAACCACTTCCGTCGGAATGGATGCGATGACATTTCGTCCTGTGGCAATAACAAGAACATCCTGAAGGACTGTTTTTACTTCCCGTCGTTCGCGATCCCCCTGTCCGTAATCAATCGAAGAGAGAATATCGACCCGGTCCCCCGGTTTAACAAGCTTCCCCACGCCATGAATTTCCGTCACAGGAACAGTAATAGCGCGTTTCCCCTTATTGACACGGGTAGAGAGCTTCGTCTGGGTTTCTTCAAATAGAAGTTTGTTTTGTAGAATCTGCTCCCCCTTTTTTATCGGTACCGTCGTGATTAAACCAACGACTTCTTTAATGTCGCTGTAAGTTCCAGGCTGAATATAGGTTTGAGGGACTGAGTTGACCTGCAGCATCGTTTCATCAATCAGCGTCAGCTCATTGATATCCCCGCTTGCGACAACTACTTTTTTTGCTCTTGCGAGCTCGAGGACGCTTCGTGTTTTTTGGTTTACAAATGACCAGATCAGCAAAACCGAAACGACGGCGATAATCAGCGAAATTAAAACAGCCCTTGGATGTTTCATTTTTCCTCCCCACAGTTCAAGTCGCGGCAGATGCCGATTTTAATCGAAATCGGAGGGGACGGAGCCTCTTCGGTCAAGATCGGTATACCCCCCGTTTCGATGGATCGTGATGCTTCCTCAACCACTTCGCTTGGCGGCATGTTGATCCCCCCATTGGCTCGGTTTTGGATTTTTTCTGAAAGGAGCCGAACCCTTGCGGTCTCCTGTTTCACCTGAGCTTCATAAATGGCTTTAAAAATCTGTAGTCCGAATAGGATAATAAAAACAAGAAAAGGGAGGATAATAATAAGTTCCATAACTGCCTGTCCTCTTTTTTTATGTGGAGAGATATATTTCCTTTGCGCGCTGCAGCGTAGCTGAGGCGCGCTCCGGAAAATATTTCTCCACTTTACAAAGAGGCTATTCATTATCGAAAAATTCTCCTTCTTCCTGCCGCGGGGGTTCTGCCACAAAGGGGGATCGGCTTGTCCTCTGAAACAGCGCTTCTGAAAGCCCCCCGGTAAATGGAATATAGGTTAACACTTCATAATCGACGGTGATGTCGTTTGTATCCCCGCGTCTGACAAATCCATCGCCTTGAGGCGGAAGCAGGGTTGCGGCGGGTCTAAGTCTGCTTTCCGTCGGTGTTCCAACCAGCGCCTGAATATAAACGTCCCCCCCGCCGGGATTCACTGCCTCTGCGCGAGCTGACATAAACGAGGTATAACGAAAGAAACTGGTAACGATATGACTCAGCGACAGCTGTGTGTGAAAGAGGATAATAAAAACGATTGCGACGAGAATAAAGAGAAATTCGGTCGCTGTCTGTCCACCGTCATCCCGAGCGTAGCGGGGGATCACAGCTGAGTTTTTTTTGACTTTTTTTTGAATGTCAGACTTCATAGCTTATTTAAACCCGATCCCTGTGTTGAGGTTTCTTTCGATGATGACATTTTTGAGATCACGCCCCCCCTTTTTGAAAGCGTTTCTCATAAATTCAGAAACCTTGATTGCAATCAGAACCACAAAGAGCAAAAGAAGAAGATACTCCACAACGGTTTGTCCTGACTTCCAGCCACTCACAGCGCCCTCTGTTATTGAAGCTGTTGAATGGCGCTTTGGATTTTGCCGCTGATTGCCTGAACCATGCTCTGAAACTGCCCCTTAAAGAGCGTAAAGAAGAGCACGATAATCGTTGCGACAAATCCAAGCATCAGGACGTATTCGAGCGTATTTTGTCCTTTTTTGTTCGATAAGTGCGTACGCATTGTTTATATCCTCCAGATTTATGATGCGCGCTCATTTCCGAAGGGAATGAGCTTGCTATTTCATTATCGGAAAAAATCCGAAAAAAAATAAGCGCCGACGTTCCTTAACTGATAAATTATAGCATAGAATTACCGTGGTAAGTGAGGCAAGAAAATGTGAGGTAAAAGCTGTGATTAAAAAGATTAAAAATTCATTAAAATCTAATAGCAACTTGTTGACAAAGTGCTCACTCATACTTCTTTAGCTTATTTTTGGCTTTTCGGTGGTATTCGTCGCTTGCGGGGACACGTTCTATAATCCATTTAAACTTTTTCACTGCCGAGTCGATACGGCCGACGTTTTCATCGATAATTGCTTCTGTGTATTCACGCCGGGCCAGCTGGTGAAGCGTGTCCTCGACTTTGGAGAGCGCTTCTTTGGCCTCTTTGTGGGTGGGGTATTCTTTGAGAATCCCTCTTAAAATTTCTTCCGCCTGTGTATATTCTTTTGATTCGATGAGGGCATAGGCTTGTGAAAGAAGAGGGGCATATTTTTGCGCGAGCCGCTCTTTTTCGAAATTAATAAATTGCTCTGCTTTTATATAATAAGCGGGATTAACCCCTTCCAGCCCAAGCACTTTTCTCCATATTCCCAATGCTTTTTGAGTTTCCCCCTGCTGGGCCAGTGTTGTCCCTTGAGCAAGCCATGCCTCTGCCTGGCGATTTTTTTTCTGCGTCAGGGAAACAGCCGGTTTCACCTCGGGCGCTTCCAGTTTTTTTAATGCTTCAAAGCGTTTTTTTTGCGCCTCTTCATGTTCAGGAACCGTTTCTAATATTCTGTCGTATTCCTCAATTGCCTTTGACCATTGCTGACGGTTAAAATATTCAAGCGCTATGGAGAGGTGATATTTGATTTCTTCTTCCAGCCTTTTTTCCTCCGCAATCTCTCTATACTTTTGTTCGGCCAGCCGTTGCTGTTCAAAAATGGAACGGAGTGTCTCAGAAAGTGCCCGTGCTTCAGAATAACCGGGCGCAATGGCAAACACCTCTTCGAGAGCAATCTGTGCCTTTCGATATTCTCTGTTGTTTATGGATGCTTTTGCCGCTTTCATTTTTTCCAAAATATATTCACGGTCTGTTTTGGAGAGCTGGGATAATTCGTCTTCAACGGTTTGTGTAATCCTCGCCCTTTTTTTCTCTTCAGCAGTTTCTCTTTGCGGTTTCCCTTTCTGATTTATCATCAGATAAATCAGAAGTAGAGAGAGGAGTAAACCAGAGGCGTAGAAGATTTTTTTGTAACGAAAAAATATCTTTTGGGGTTTCGGCGCATAAGAGGGAACCTCGGTTTCCCACTGGGGAATCATTCCAGATTCTGTAATATCGGGACTTAAGCGTTCAGGTCGACGGGTCAGCGAATAGGCGCCTTCATCAAAAATAGCGAATTGCAGCACCGCGTCACCCAATTGAATTTGATCACTGCTTGTGAGTTCTTTTTCTTCAACAATCTGTTTGTGATTTACAAATGTCCCATTGGAACTGCCGCAATCGGCGATATAAAATTTCTGGCCTTTTAAAGTAACTTTTGCGTGTTCACGTGAAATTCTCGGATCTTCAAGCGAAATATCGCAATCCGGGTCGCGACCGATGATGATCTCATCTCCAATGAGATCATATCCTTCATGAGGAGATTTCCCCTGAATGACAATAATTTTGGCTCTAGGCGGAATTTCTGAAATCTTGGTTTCTTCTTCAATCGTAAGGGGGAACGACTCTGCCAAAGAAGGGGGGGGTTCTTCAAACAGCGGTTCTGTGGGTTTCGATTCAAACTTTTTAATGGCGGTTGGCTCACTGACAAGGGTTATTTCGAAAGGGGGTATCTCAAATGCGGTGGGAGGTTCCAAAGTTTGCTTTTGAATGTTCTCTCCTTCGAATAAGACCTTTCCTTTTTGAGAAAGATTGGTGATGACGATGTCATCTCCAATACGTTCAATCACGGCGTGATGACGCGAAACCTGCGGTTCCTCAAGAATCAAGTCGTTGTCTTGGGCACGGCCGATGCGGCAAGGAAAACGGGAAATTTCCATTTTTCGTACGATTTGCTCATCCTTTTTTATCAAAAGATTAATTTTCATATCTTAAAATCCATGAGAGGAGAGATATTTCAGCGCCTCCTCAATTTTTTGTTTTGAATCACAGTATCTTTCGTAATCCCGATTTTCTGCCGCGGCCGCGCGGCCATTTTGACGATCTTCTCTTTCTTCACAATATCTTTCGGGAGGCGCCCGTTTTGAAAGAAGCGTCATCACGCGTCGAAAATGGTGGATCGAGAGATGATACTGGCCGCTTTTAAAGTAATTGAGCGCAGATTTATAATTTTTTTCAGTTTCTTCGGTAACCGAAGCCTCAGTTTTATCCAGATAAATCCGGGCCAGGCGGTGGTCTGGATAGAGTTCAAGGGCGGCTTTGAAATCATCTAGCGCCCTTAGGTAATTTTTGGCCATATATTCCCGGTATCCGGAGTTGTAGAAGCCATCTGCTTTTTCTTTGTTGATCAGGAAGGACTCCTTCCGATTATTAGACCATGTTGTATATCGTTCTGTGAGGGGCGATTCGGCTTTCTCCTCTTTCATGAGGGGCAAGGGCTCAGATTTTGGCCACGCAAGCCAGATTAAAAACAGCAATCCACTCCCCCCAAAAAAGAGAGGGAGGAGTTTCTTTAATCCACGTCTGTTTCCAAAAGGGGGTTCTTCCGGTCTGATTCTTTCTTTTTGAGGGGGGGCATTCTCCCTGAAAGGGGTTACTTTCGTTTCAGCGCTCTTTTTGAGCAAGAAGCGAAATACGCTATTGCCAATCTGAATCACGTCGCCGTGCTGGAGCCGCTGGTTCAAGATTTTTTTCTTATTGATCGACGTCCCATTCGGAGTGTTGAGATCGATGAGATAAAAGCGCCCTTCTTCGCAGGTCAGATGGGCGTGGTAACGGGAGACCATCGGATCGTCCAATACGATATCATTATCGAGGGCTCTGCCGAAATGAAGTGTTTCCGAGGTCAGTGCGATTTGTTTCTCTCGGAGCCCCCCGGCCAAAACTTCCAATTGCGCTTCATAAAGCTCTGGGGAAGAGATCATGCGGTCACCTGCTTAATTTTTAAAATATAGAAATCGATTTCATTTTCCGGCGTTCGCGAAGCGGACACCGAAAGAGAATAAGATTGCTCGCCGCTTTGCAGTTCCTCCGCAACCATTCTTCCCTGCGCGGCCTGGCCCAGACTTAGAGAAATATTCTGCAAAAGTCCCTGATTCTCAATAACATCCAAAATGTTCTTTTCCTGAATATCAACTTTCTTTGTCATCGCAATTTTTTGAAAAGCTTCATTATAAAGAATGACCTGATAGGAATCATTGAGAATGGCAATCCCGTCTGGAAGCGCCTGGAGCAGCCGCCTTAAGATTTCATCTGTATTTTCTGTGCGGCTCTCTTGTTTTCGGAGCCCCTCCGGAAGATTTGAGATAAGCTCGCGCGTTTTTTTGAAAATCTTGTTAATGGAATGCACAATATTTTTGGCTTCTTCAAATTTTGTGCGAAGCTCAAGATGATGATAACCCTTTTTAGCGGCGCTTTCGATTTCATGGTGCATTTTTTTGAATTCGATAGAGGTGAGATGCGTGAATAAAAAATAAAAGAGCGCCCCTATCAGGAGAATAAAGAGGAGGGATCTCAATAAAAGCCCGTAATACTCTGAAGAACTGAGGCCGATTCCTTCTATGTTATAGATAGCCTGGACAACAGCGGCGACAACTTCTTCGTTGGCCTCGGCCGAATATACAAAGATTGGATGGGAAATCAGAACCCGACTTGAATCGAGTTCTGCGATCAATAGTGACCTCGCTTCTGTTCCGCGAAGAATCCCGGATTCATCAATCGTTTGATTCAATTTTTCTGCGGGTGCAAGAATCCTCTTTGTTTTGGGATCGACCATATGAACCGATAGGATTCTCTCTTCATCCTCTGCGGCGGAAGTTGAGAGATTTAAAAGATCGGCAACGACACTGTTATTTTGAATAGAAAAGTATTTTTGGTTTTCTCTAGCAATGCGCTTTACAACAAATTCCGCTCGTTTGATTGCTTCTGTTTGAATTTTTGTTTGCATTTCAGTGACGATGGGAGGGGCGGTGACAAAGAAAGAGATGCCTATAAAAAGAAGAAAAAGAGCCATGGTCAGGTACTTCCATTCAACGCGTTCAGCCATTTTTTCAAGATAGGGATGAATGGTTTTTTGAAATTGATCCCATTTTGACAGGAGTTGAGAGGGGGGCAGGGGTATCCCTGGAGCTGGCTGCCTGATTTTTTGTTTTTCGACAGGGCAGAGCTCAAGAATGATATCCTGAAACGAAATCCGGTCGCCCAATTTAAGCTTTGCGGTTTGAACCATGATGCCATTCACAAAGGTTCCGTTTCGGCTTTTTAAATCTTCAATGACCATTTCTGAACCCGTTATGGTAATAAGCGCGTGTCGTTTTGATATGAATTCTGAATCGAGATAGATGTCAGATTCTTCAGTCCTTCCGATAACGTTTTTTCCTTCTTTGAGGATGAATTCTTTTTGACCCGGAATACCCCGGATGGGAACAAGTTTATACATCGATTCGCCTCAGTTCCAGGATTTCATTCTTTTTTAATCCCCATCTTTCAATGGTTCCTTCAGCGCATTCCAGCGCCTCTCTTGCAAAGATATAGATCGATGTCATCCGGTTGGGTTTAAGATGGGGAATCAAAGCGGCTATTCTTCCTTCCCGGTTCAAAAAAATAACATCGATCGGAAACTTCATGAAGAAGGTATGAACGGAACGGCACGGCGATAACCACAGAACTTCATCTTTTGCCATCTCCTTTCTTCCGAGAAGCCCCTTGGCTTTCTCAAAAAAAGTAGATGCGCGGACAACATGCGTTGTCAGTGTTTCATTATTTTTTATTAGCTTAAAAAAATCCGCCACCGATACCTCCAATTTCCCCTGAAAATAGTTTTTGAAGAAGCTTTGCAATGAGGGGGCCCAGCACAACAATAAAAACAGCGGGAACAATAAAAAAGATGAGGGGGAAAAGAATTTTCTGTGAAGCCGCGGCTCCCGCTTTTTCCGCCCGAATGAACCGATCGTTTCGGATTTGATCCGCCTGCGATTTTAAAGCCGCGCTGATGCTCGATCCCATCTGCTCCGCAGTGACAAGCACGGCAACCAGCGAAGAGATTTCCGGCATATTGATACGTGTTGCCATGTTTCGAAGGGCATCAGCCCGGGTGGTTCCCAGCTTAATTTCATTTAAAACCACTTTAAGCTCGTCGATGAGAGAACTTCTTTTTGCCTTGATGACGACACGCTGAATAGCCCCCATGAAATCGAGTCCCGCTTCAGTGCAGAGACTTAAAAGATCGATGACAAAGGGGAGCGCCAGACGAATCTCAAGCTGACGTTCTTTGATCACGCTTTTGAGCCAGAGTTCCGGAAAATAGTAGCCGACAGCGCCAAAAATAACGATTAAAACAATCGGATTTGCGACATTCAGCGCAAAATTGTAGATCAGCGCCATGAGCGGAAGAAGAAGCGCCAAGAGAAGTTTGAGCGCGAAGAGTTCATCCGCTGTCAGTTCGTCTGTTAGTCCAGCCGATGCGATTTTTTGTTTTTTTTCTTTTCTGAAATTATCGATTTTGAAGTTGGCAACCGATGGCAGGAGATAAGCCTGGATCAGAGGCCGGGAAAGCCTCAAAATAAGCGACTTTGAAACAGCCGAAGATGGAACCTCTCCCCTTGGCTCTTTTTTTCGTTGAGAGCCAAACTTAAAAAACTCATAGCATAAGATAAAAATACTGAATCCTATCAATAAATAAGCAATCCAGAGCATACCTATTCCCTCACGTCTCCTTATCGGAAGATACGGGGGGGCGATTTAGCTAAGAATGGTTGGGTTTAATCTTTCGAGTATGCTAGAAAAACAATATGGATCTGATTCGTTCAATGATGAAAGGGGACCGGCGGGCGCTCTCCCGG
>CAYMPL010000048.1:0-15295 GCA_964392415.1 uncultured bacterium
ATTCCGCCACCGTGGCGTATCTACCGGGGGTATTTACTTTTCTTCCTCGTCATAGTATGACACGGGGATCTTAACTGCAATCAGGAATATTTTCTTGAAAGGAGGAGATATGAATAACGAGATTTTTTCAGAGGAAAAAAAGTATTTGATGACTTCTGAAAACAATATGCTCTGTCATGTGACGCAGCCCACTTTGTCAAAAGAAGAGCAGGAAGAAATCGAATCGATTTTAGAAGTTGCCTGAGTTTTAAAAAGGGACCAGCATCCTACGGTCCCTTTTCTGCCCCCCTTTCCTATTGATATGTTTTATTTCAATTCAGCTGAGCCGATTTTTAAGCGCGTGGGGGAAGATAATCCCCATTCTTTTGAATCTTATTTTTTGCCTCATAAAGTTTTTTCCGGAAATTACTGGGATGAGTTTTCTTTACCTTCGTTGTTGTTGAGTTCGAGGCAAAGAATTTTGATGTTAGGTTTGGGAAAGGGGGCCGCCATTCGTCCTTTTCTGGCGAGCGGGGCTGAGTGTGAAATCGTTACCGTTGACCATGATGAAGACACCATCGGCGCTGCCAAAGAGATATTTTCTTCTTTTTTTCCCCGCATCCTATTTGAGACGATCCATGCCGATGCCTTTGAGTATTTAAAAAGGAGATCCGAAAAGAAATTTGATATTGTCTGGGTCGATCTTTATTCGAAAGAAGGACATGTTGATCTCATTGCGGATCCTGGATTTTACGCCTTGCTTGAAGGGGTATTAAAGAGGAATGGGATTGTGGCGATCAATTCTCTGGGGCTTCCCCCTCAATTGAATCCGATTGCGGCTGATACAACAACCCATCTTTCGCTTTATCATCTGAGCGGTCTGTTTAAGACCGTTGGCTTTCTCCCCTACAGAAGAAATTACACCCTCATGGCGACTCAAAAAGATCATTTTCCCAAGATCACGAGAGGTGATTTTCATCCAGATTTGAAGGAGGGGGATCGTCTGGTTTTAAACATTCAAAGATTAAGACTCGGTAAAATGAAATCTCCCTCTGTCATAAAACCGAGACCGGTGGTTGAGATACCTCTGTCATTTCAGGGGACGACCCTTCAAATGAGGGCGAGATGGCCTGAGTTTATTCACAAGCTTAATCACTTTGGTGAAGAAAAAATAAAATCCTGGAAGGGATTAAAGGAGGCCAAAGATCTCATTCCTTTCATGCAAAATATCGATATGGCCAGGGAAACACTTCATGCGCTTCTTTTAGAAAGAAATGAAATGGCCATTATTTTTCCATTATTTTTATCGTCTCAAAAAATGGATTCGCATTTGCCCACAGAATGGTTTGTTCGATATTTTCTTCAATGCTGGACTTTAATTTACGAGGCTGATCCCGAAAATTTTATTCATTATTTCTTGCCTCATGTCGCGGCTTTGGTGATTTTCGAAGAAGAATTGCATCATAAAGATTTATCTCTTCTGTCAAAGATAGTGGAAAAACTCCAATGAAAGATATCATTGTTATAGATGATTTTTATGAAAATCCTTTGGGTGTCCGGGAGCTGGCCCTAAAAGCAAAATATTATCCGCCTCAAACGCTCAGTCCCAATTATGCGGGGATGGAGAGTTATCACTGTTATTATACCGGTGCGCTCATTGAAAAATTCGAAAAGATCGTTGGGAACAAAATAAAAGTTGATTTGGGCAGAAACGTATTTGGACGCTTTCGAAGCAGCGCTTCGATGCGTCCCCGGTCAACCCTTGTCCACATGGATGATGCGGAATGGAGCGCCGTCGTCTATCTTTCATTGGATGAAGACTGTCAGGGAGGAACCACTTTCTATAAACATAAAGAAACAGAGCTTTTGGGTCATCCGGACACGGAGGGTCTTAAAAAGCTGGGACTTTGTTCTGCGGGAGAATTTGATGAAAAAATCGTGCGTCGGGATTCTCTCGACGAGTCGAAATGGGAAAGAGATGCTTTTGTTGCAATGAGGTTTAACAGGCTTCTTCTTTTTCGGGGATCAGAAAGATTTCATGGTTACCCGTTATTTGGCGGAAGTCCGGAAAAAGCAAGGCTTACCCAACTCTTCTTTTTTAACACGATGACACTTGGGAAACAAAATAAATGAATCGAAAGCTTTATGTTTCAGATAATTTTTATAGAGATCCCGGGGCGGTGAGAACCCTCGCGCTGAATGTTCATTACCAGGATGTGACAAAACTTAATTATCCGGGTGAACAAAGCATTCACGCTTATGTTTCAAAGGGGGTTAAAGAGAAATTTGAGGCGATTCTCGGGAGGGAGATTGTTATCGATGAAGATAGACTTACTTTTGGAAAATTCAGAGTCATGACTGATGATGATCGATCGTGGCTTAAAGTTCATGTCGATGGAATTGTCGATTGGTCGGGGGTGATCTATTTAAATAATGATGACCAGCGTCAGGGAGGGACCGCTTTCTATAAACACAAGGAGACGGGGCTCGTCGGTCCTCCCTCCAAAGAAGAGATTCGAAAACTGGGATTTAAAAATTATGATGAATTCGAAAAAGAGATTATTGGAAGGGATACGTTGGATGTTGAAAAGTGGGAACAGGTGATGTTTGTGGGGATGAGATTCAACAGACTGGTCCTTTTTAAGGGGAATGAACTCTTTCACGCGCATACACATGCATTTGGGAAAGATATAGAGGATGGGAGACTGACTCAGAACTTCTTTTTTGACGAAAAAACATCATGAAAACAGATTACAGTTTATATTTATCGAGATTTTTTGGGAGTTTTGGAAGCTGGGTGACTTACCTCGGTATTGCTCTTTTTGTTCAGGAAAAATATGGCAGCCATCATGTTCCGTGGACATTTCTTATTCAAACACTCCCTTCTTTTTTATTTTCGAATCTACTCTGCCGATTAATAAAAGATTGTTCATTGAAGAGGACTTTGATTGTTTCTCACCTCCTCATGGCATTGGGAATTTTTCTGTTATTCCTCTCGCCGGGGCTGGTGCAGATTTATATCTATTTGATTGCGATCAGTCTTATCAGCGCGCTTGTGCTCCCTCTCTTGAACGAGGGGATTTCTCTCTGGTTTCGTGACGATAAACTTTCTGAAGTTCATACCAGATTGGGAGCTATCCAATCCTGCACGCTCATTTTTGCGCCGATGACGGGAGGAGTTCTAACAGTCTTTTTTGGGTATAATGCCCTCTTTCTCTTTACGGCCGTCTGTTATCTTTCCGCTGTTTTTTTCCTTTTTTTTCTGAAAGGAGCGGCATACAGGGGCGCCCATGAAGAGAAAGACAATCAAAGGAGCGCTCTTAATTCTTCTTTATTTCAGGAATATTTAAAAGTGGCAGATAACCCCTCTTTGAAACGCATTGTCTTTATATGGTGGTTTTTGATGGCAGCCAATTTCCTTTTAAATGGGATTGAATTTGCGATATTCAAAGGGCAGGGACTCGGGGCGAAGGAAATTGGATTTGTTGTCGGCTGCTGGGGGATTGGGAATATTTTATCTTTTATGCTTTCTTCAGAAAAAATAAAAACGGTTTTTTTCAATATCAGGGTGTCTGCTTTTTTTCTTTTGATGAGCTTATCAGCTTTTATCTACCTAAAGGATTTTACGATGATTTCTCTTTCCTTTGTCATGGCGGGCTTTTTTAATTCCCTCCTTTCAGGAAAAATCAGGGCTGAGATTCAAAAACAGCATGGAGCCGCAGCTCGCAGAGCCGCGGCTCGCAGAAATGATTCGCTCGGTCTGTGGGTATTTCTTCATCGAACGACAAGTCTCATTCAGATGGGGGTCTATGGACTCGTGGGGCTGATGCTCTCTCAATCTTCCGTTAATCTTGGGGGTTTTTCTTTAATGGCGGGTTGTCTGATTTTATTTTTGGGGACGTTCGGGTATAGCCTCAGACTGGAGAGGGAGAATGCTTGTTTTGAAGGTGTACAATTCACTAAGCCATGAATATTCTTAATAAAAAAATCTTTCCCCCACCCAAACTGCTTTTAGAATCCAAAAAGTAGTCATTTTTAACGAAAATCTCATCATTTTTTCATCTTATTTTAAGAATATGAATATATAACTATTTGAAATTACAAGTGTATTTCAAAAACAATTTTTTGAGTTTGGCATCCACTTTGCATTTTCTTATAGGGTAGGGGGACTATCCAAAGTCCAAATTTCTGAAACAAGTTCAATTTGGGATAAGCCCCAAATTTTTCAAAATTTTTAAGGTGTCGTTAAAAATGAAGCTTAACATTCAAAAATGGATTGCTATGGCAACATGCATCGTCTATCTGGGGACATCTATCCCTTTTAGCGCCGTTGCAGACGATCTTAAAGATCCTGACCTCTTTAAAAAATTTCAGGAACTCAACGACGCCATTGTGAGCGCTGAAAATAGCGATACGGCCATTCGTTCAGCCTATCCCCTGATTGAAAAATACAAACATACGCCTCAAATCTCTCAAGATACAAGATTTAACTCTTTAAGGCTCAATTTTGAAAAGGCAACGCTTATTCAGGGGCTTAGGGTCGCCGCGGGGAGTAAAGACAGGCGGCTGCTTCAGGCGATTTTAGACAAAGCCAATAAACTGGTTTCGGCTGCCGGCATCGACCCAAAAGAGGCGGATGACATTCGAAAAAAGATCATCGACCCTCTAACCGGCGTCCTCGAGGTCGATAGAATCCTCGGATCAGCGGCATGTAAAAAGCAAGATAAGACGAAGGCCATATCGGAAGAATTTCAATCTGCCGTCCTTTCTCAATATACAGTCTGTTCCGGAAATCAGCTCAAAACCTCGAGCACGATCGAAAAATTGGGAAACCATGTCGATGAGATCATTCACAGTCCTAAAATCAAGGATTTGGTTGAAGAAGAAAGAACGGAAGAACTGAAACCTATTCTTAGAGTCTTCGCAGATCAGGTTTATCAAAAATCGAAAGAAAATCTCATCACCCTCTATTATCAAGTCTATCAAAAATACACCGGTGACATTCCAAAAGAGGGGACAGAGGCGATCAAGGCGGTCTCCCATTATGAGGCAAAATCGAATTCAAAATTAGAAAAAGAATTAGAATCTTTGGCTCAACATAATCCAACAGAAATAAAGAGAATGATCGCCAGAGCAAAACTTTTTTATGATACCAGAAAGGGTTTAAAACGAATTGCGAAATACAACCATCAACTTGAAGAAGCTGGGCGTGATATCGCTATTTCAGAGCGTCTGCGTGATGGTGTTTTCAGGAGAGAGAGGAATAGTGAACTCTATGAAGATGAGCCGGTGCATCTCTATCGGGGACGACAGTCCCCTTATTCTTACGATGATGCCAGCGCCTTGCGTGGAGTAACACATTCGGACAGCATCGCCATTCAATCGGTCATGGAGGCGCTGAATGGGAGACCCGACTCCCCCCTTTATTTCAATGTGAAACTTGAAGAAACTCCCGTCTTTGAAAATCTGATGCGGGTTTGCATGGAAAAGAGATATGGAGCGAGATATGCCGATTGGGGAGATTCTAAAAATCCATTCGTTCAATTCAAAGCAAAAGAGTGTGACTCCCTCATCCAAGACTTTTTTGGAAATTCTCAAAACTATACGTTTTTTTCGAAAGAGATGACGGATCAATTCTTAAAAGCCCTCGATATTGAGATGCGGAGGCATGGATTTAATCTAAGAAGAGAGGGCGAGGCGGTAAAAATCGTTACAGATCCACACGTTCTCCCTGACTCCGTGAAAAATGCGTATCAGAGGGTGCGTATTCGTATAGGATCCCACGTTCTCACACCAGAGGAATTCGCTCAAACCCGATATGCGCAAAGAGCGGTCCAAAAAGAAGAGCTGATCCAGAAGATGACAGATGAAAATCCTCTCACGTGGGGGTGGGAGATTCGAAATCTCTATACGTATGGATTAAAACAGGGGTTCGATGAAAAATCGCTGCCGGATGAAAAACTGAATTATCTTCTCGACAAATATTACCGCTCTGTAAAAGCAACCATCAAAAAATTGGATGAACTTCATTCTGGAGATCCCAGAGATTTTATCAAAAAAGCAATTCAAAACTATCCCTCGGTGATTGGGCAGGTTTTGGCTGAACATCCCGAAATGGCATCCCTCGTTTGTGAACTCTCCAGCGAACTGTATGATGAAGAAAAACTTGAGAGAATTCGGGATACCGCGTTTACAGCGGTTGGAATAGCCATTGCTGGAGGCCTGGCATTGATGAGCGGTGGTCTCAGCCTCGCCGGGTTTGGAACTGCCGCGGCTATTGCGGGCGGAGCGGGTACAGCCGCTGGCGCTGGATTCTTTATTCGAAGCGCCATGAGAACGGCTGAAAAATTTGACGATGCCCGAATAGCAGAGCTCTTTTTAATCTCTGCTAATGAAGGGGATCCCGAAGAGGTGCGTGCATTGATCGCCGATGCGCAAATGCAACTCATGTTTTCTGTCCTGGAGGGGGGCCTGACGGCTCTCGATGTGGGGCTCTTCTTCAAAGCGCTTCGTCAACTTCCGGCGCAGGATGCCAAAAAGGTTTTGGAAGAAATAAAAATGAACGGTCATCCTGATCACGAAGTGCGAAGGATCTCATCGCGGCCAGACGTGGTTGAAATTGCGCCTGTCGATCAGATAGAGCGTATTGAACACACACGCTTTTACCGACAGAATTCTCATCTTTTTGTTGATGAAAGAAAACCTCGCTCATTGGATGAGATTACGGCTGATCTTTGGGATGAGGTTGAGAGGGGGAATGAGATTGCGAGGGGGAGGCAGCTTACGGATACCCCTATTTCTGTTTATCCTGAATTGGGAATTCTTGATCGATCCATCCGTGATCTTCCTGTGGATGGTTTTAGGACTACTCCACCTCCTATTCGTCGTGAATTTGGTGTTGGCATTCCTTCTGATCTCCCCATCAGTCCTCATTCACCCTTTAAATCTTATTCACCTTCTCATAAAACGCCTCTGGTTCCCAGAAGTAGTGGGGAAAGAAACCCACAGCCTAAAAGCTTATCTGGCACAAATGGAAGGCAAGAAGTAGATTCACAAATTCCAGTTAGAATTGTTGCACCGAATGGCGAAATTGAGGGTGAAGGAACGTTGGTGCTCACAAACGATATGGATGTCTGGCACCACCGGTCTACCGCTATGCCTCCCAATGGCGAACACCTGGCGTGGTATGAAGGCCGCGTTCGGACCGATGTTATGATGGATTCTCAAAGGGGGGATGTCCTTCCAGATGAACGATTCAGATTCAAAAATGGCCGTTGGGAAGGTCCAGATGGGAAAATTATCAAACCCGTTTCTGAAAAAGACCGCCATTATTTGAATCCTGAAACTATTATGCATCAAAATACGCCTGATCCCTTCGACTCGTTTAATTATCCATTGACAGATGGCAAAGAGACATCACGATTAAAGCGCATTTATCCTCCAGGATCTCCCACAAATATTCGTAACAAGGGAAAATTTGTTGGGGAATTGGCAGATGGAACAGATGTTATTTGGGATGAGACTCGAGGGAGATGGTTTAAGATGGGAGAAAATGGAGAACCGATGGGGGAAGCCCTCGATTTTGGAATTTATCAAAACACACCGGATGGGTTCAAACCTTTTGCTTCATGGGACGATATTAAACCGCCTTCGAGATAACATTCGCAATATTTTTTCTTATTCTGGGATCTCTTTTAGGAGTTCCAAAAAGAATTTCAGTTCGGGAGAGATCTCTTTTTTTTCGTAAAGCGTTTCGAATTGAAGACTGATCTTTCGTTTGTCTTCTTTGGATGTTTGATAAAGATTCCAAAGATACCTCGCGGCTCCCAATCTTTCAGCATCTCCCCTGGTTTTGGCGAGATGATAGATCCGATCCAGCTCCGCGCAGCTTGGCAGCTTTTGGAGTGACAGACCCAACGTATCCAATGCCCGTTTTGGGTTTACAATATAAGGGGCTTCTTCCAGGACCCCCCCCTGTAATTCCAGATGATGAAGTGCCTCTTCGATATCTCTGACCTTTTTTCGGGTGAGTTCATAAAATTCAGGCGCAATGGTCGGATGCCCCTCTTTTGAAAGATAGAATTCGATTCTGGCCTTTGCCTGAGCCTTGGCCTGTTCCAGCGTTGGCCATTGTCCTTCTTCAAATCCAATCAGCCGAATGGCATCGTGGCATTTATGATAGGTCTCTAACCAAAGATATTTTTGGACTTCGCTATCTTGAAAGAAGCGAAAGAGTTGAAGCCATTTTTTTCCTTCTTTTTTCCCAAATTTATTTAAAAGGTAGCTTGCCACTGTCTTTTCATTCGCATTGACGAGATCTCCCAATGAGAGGCCAAATTTCTCTGCCATTCTTTTTTGAATCAGGGAGAGATTCAACTGTTCGCCATGTTTAATTCCAAGAAGTTTGGCGTAATAGGGAATTTTAAAAGAAGTGAATAGATTCGTTTGTTGGTGAACGAGATCGATCGTTCGATGCCATTCCGCCCGTGCCCAGGGGATAAAGAAGATGAGGGTGCTTCCGATGGCAATCCTTTTTTTCCACCAGATGCCGTCTTCCAGAGCTTGAAACTCCGATGGATCTCCGGGGCCCTCTCCGTAAGTGACAGACCGGAAGAATCCCTTCTTGTTTTCAAGCATATCGGGAAGGGGGACATACGATTCATAAAGTTCGTGACCGAGTTCCAGTCCAAAATCAGAGAGCAGAATGACCCCAATCACATAGGATGGAAGCTGTCCCCCCGGAACAAATGCCAATGCGATCGAAAGGGCGATTCCAATCCAGAATGCTTTGCTTCGGGCGGAACTTTCAAAATAGGTGGTAAGGAGGGTGTGGGAAAATCGATCGGCCAGATCTAAATGCATTTTTTCGAAAGCCTCGATTCGCCAACGCTCTTCCGGATACATCGATTCAACCTCTTGCAATGCCTGCTTCAGGATAAAGGGATCGAGGATAAATTCCTTAATATCGTCAATCGTCTCAGCATGAATAATCTTATAGATATTTTTTCGAATCAAAAGATCCTGTTCTATTAAGACCGCGCGGATCAGCCATTCCTGAATATAAGATTTGATCCATCCGTCGAGTCTTTCACCCCCGCGGTCGAGATATATCGATTTTCGTTTTTCCCTGAGCTCGACGATTCTTTTAAGGTCACGATCGAGCGGGGGGCGGTTTTTTTCATAGCCGATAAAGTATTCGGGATGTTCATATCCTGTGGAGGGAATTTCATCCCGAAAAGTTGATTTTACCCTCAGTTCGATCGCGCGGAGTTCACGGACGATCTCTTCATTTTGTTTAAGCATGTCGTTTAGCGCGTCATCTGAAATTTTATTTTCAAAAACGGTTTTAATCTGAGAACGATAAGCTTCTTCAAACTGGGAAAAATTGTCTTTTGAAAAAAAATGGAGACGCTCGACCGGGAAGGGGAGAGACTGCGTTTCGATATAGAATTGTGTCATTTTTTGGCGATAGTGATTTAAAAAAGTTTCGACCTCTTCGACAAGAATCCCATTCTGTTTTTCGAGCGTATCGAGATGTCGAATAAACGGTTTTTCTTCTGAAATTTCAGTATTCAGATGCGGGGCGGGGAGCTTAACCGGGAGATCGAGAATTCGGAAGGATGCGGTATCTGTGCCTGAGTTGGTTAAAACCGCTCGTTTTGTTTTCAAAAATGCGAGGCGGTCTTCAGCTCGGCTCAAAAAATCTCGCTGGATGAGATCGGTTGAAGGATTATCGATAGGGTAGATCACTTTTGTTTCAAAAAAATCGTCGAGCGTCTGCTGATTTTCATGATCAATTCCCTTTAGTTTTTCCCCTAATTTCTTTAGGAGTGAGAGAGAGGCCTCCACCTTATCTTTTTCGTGTTGCTCCTGTTCGCTGGATTTGGGTTGAGCGCCAAAGAAGGTTCGAACCTTGTACCAGGCATAACTTACTCCGGAAAGTTCCTTCCGTGGTTTCTGGACAAAGGTTTCTGCCTCTTTGAGCAGCGCCTCGTATGCTTCAACCAATTTCTCTTTAGAGTCCGCCTCAGCCAGCGTCTGGACTTTTTGGAGGAGATAAAGATCGGAACCCAAAGGAGAGAGGAGTGTTGAGAGGAGAATTTTGAAATTGAATTCGTTATTTTCAATCGATTTGATTTGTGGAAAATGTTCGACGGGGAGCACAGATGGAATAGATTCCGGATCGGGATCATAGGGGTTATGAGCAGAGGCGGGGGGTTTTGCTCCAATCTTTTCCTCTCCCATCCCCCAACTGTTCCAAAGTATTCCCATCGGATTTTCATTGTCAAAAGGAGCGATGGGGATGCCATCGTTTCGGTATCCATTTGGAAATATTTTTTTCAGATGTTTGATTTTGGCATCCCTCCAGGCGAGATTTTCATGAAATTGATGAAGAAGGAGTGTCTCGATTTCATCATCTATTGCCTGGATCTCTTTCACTATTTTTGGAAGTGTCAGGACTGAAAAGTCAAAGAAGCGAAAGGATGCCCCCATTTTGGAAATGGCATCAAAATCAAAGTCTGAAAGCCATTCTTGAACCCGTTCCAAAGAGAGTTCCTCCGCATATTCATCGAAATATTTTTCTTCCAGTTCCAGCGCCTTAAAATGGGACATCTCTCTGCGACTGACGAAATGAAGAATGAGATGCTCATGCAGAAAATTCTTTTTCATGGTGAGGATAAGGTCCCTCAGCCACCTGGCCATCTCCCCTACGGATGTTTCTGAACTGATGGATGGATTTGCCGAAAAATGTTGTTTTAAAAGTTGGATCGTTTTTTTCTTTTCATATTCAATGAAGTTCATTTTTTCCAAATAGGCGCCTGGATCATTCATGATCTGTTTCATTCGAGGGGCATGGGAGACAAGATCTTTATAGCGATCGGAGGTAAGAATAGTCGGGATTTCTTTCGAAATCAGATGCTCAGCCAAAAGACCGTAGAAGAGTTTTTCCCGATCGATTTTTTTCGATTCAAAAAGGGCGCCAAAATTCTGTTGAATAGAGGGAAAACGTTTGGAAATTTGACTTAAAAAGAGGTGGTTCTTTTCGCCTATATCAGGCCAAAAATCGGCAATATGAAAAAGCTGGGCAGCCAGAAATTGGATCGTCAAGAGTTTTAAAATATTGAGCCATGCCGCTTCATTCTGATTTCTAAGGTAAGAAGAGAATTCGATATTCGTTTTGTAGGTGTCTGAGAATCGAAGATAGGCATACGGCGTTCCAGGCGCATCTTTAAAATAGATCAGAGAAAAGAGCGATTGAGTTTCGTCAGAGAGGGAAGGATCTTCCATATAATCCTGAAGACGGGGGACAGAAGATACCGGAATGCGCAGTTGAAATTCTTTTTCTAAAAGAAGAAGGGCGTTTTGGGTGGGGAAGACCAAAGATTCGAGAATGAGGTATTGACTGAGTATTGAAAGGTAAGATTTGAGCATCAGGATAAAAAGTTCCGGCGCCAGATCTTCGATAGAGAAATAGGCTTCTATCTCTGTCGCCAGCGATTGCATCTCGCGTTTAAGTGTTTGAAATTGGCCGTAGTGGGTCTGTTCGGAAAAATCTCTTTCAAAATGTTTGATCGAATACCGGAAAGGATCTCCCGGTTTAAAAAAGATTTCCAAAAAGGGATCTTCCTCTCTTCTGGGACGCTCAACCGGTTTTTGGATTTCATGACACCCCACGCACGATCCCCCCTCTTCAATCTCTATTGGGTTCGACGTGGTTGGCCTTTTTTCAAGATTGTCCGAGAATATTTTATCTGCCCGATATAAAAGCGATCGAACGGCTCTCTCCAGTCTTTCTGCCTTAAAAAAGATTTCTTCTCGGAGTTTCGATTCTCGAGACGACTCATCTGCCTGAATCGGGGATGGATAAGGAATCGACAGCGTTACAAAGGTAAAAATAGCTGTAAAAAGATAGATTTGGATGGTTTTAAAAGATTTTGGGGTTAGCAGCCTCATAAAGCAGAGAGATTATGCAAGGAGGGTGCCACCCTATGACTCAGGCATTTCCACACTTTTCCTGTATTTTTGTTATAGAGTGTTCAACCTTTGAACACTCTTTGGGGGATGCCGTTAGGGATGATCAGCCGCCCCCTATTTCTATTTATTTGAAATAACTTATGAATTTTAATTTCTGGGAAGAGGTTATTTTTTCAGCATCTGGCACATTCTTTGCCATGTCCTTGCCCCTCATGAGTCAATACAAAGCCAGATTTATCTTGTTTATCAGCCTCATGATCGTCGGATCTCTTTTTTATTCACCGGACCTTTTGTCATATCCAACACGGAAGGACTTTGCGAAAGCGATTTTGGAATGTATTTTTAACTCTTATAGGGTAAATCGATCATCAGGAAAGATTGTTCCGTGGGAAGAACAGATGAGACTTGCCATCCAACATCTGACAGGAGATAGCGGTCGATTTAGAACTTTTCCTGCTCAGATCGCATCGGAGGTAAGAGACAATCTTGATTCACCGATGAAGGCCTTACAATTTATTCAATCACGGCATCCCATGCTCCCGCAAGTAATACCCTCGAGCGCCAAGCCCCCATCTATTTTGACACGGAGCGCCACTTCCCAATTCCCTCCGGAATGGTCGAGGATGATCGCCTATTTCATGGAGCGAGAAGCAAAAATGCTCCCCCTTGAGGAATGGAGACAAGCGCGCTTCCTGATAGAAAGAGGAGGATCGGATTTTTCTCTAACCTATTTGAAGAGCTATTATTTGGCTGAAATAGAGAGATGGGTGCGTCCTTTATTGGAAGCCGATTCAGCCAATACTCTTTACGAGATTCGCGGGCCATTACAAGAAATCGGAGGTATTTTAAGTAAGGAAAAGCTTCCCCTTTCGCATAAAATTCAAAAAATTGAAGAGGCAGTGAAAGCCATCCGGACGATTGAGGGACGATCCCACCATCGAGAGGTTCTCATTAAAATCAGGCAAACGCTTACAAACTTTAAGACATTATGTGACGCCGAAGAGCGGGGTCTCGGTTGGGTTGGGAATCTTAGGGAATTGGGGGTCATAGATGATCTTTGGTGGGCTGAGCTTCGTTATGGTTCCCTGGAACGAAAAAAATTAGCGGTGATTGTTCTCATTGAGGAAGATGGCATTAACCGGGGTCTTATTGGGTTTGAGGTATTAAAAAATATTTTAGAATGGTCTGATGTCGCATTTCGAAAGTATCTTTCCAATGTCATTATCCAAAAAGAGAGAATTTCAGCTGATATTGCCGAGGTGGTTGAAGTGCTCTGTCTGCAATCGACCAAATATCTTCCAGGAGAAGCAAAATTTAAAGAAACAATTTCTGTGATTGCCCTTATGTTATTAAATCCCAGGATAGAGAGCCTCGGTTCTGTGTTAGGGAAAGTGATAGAGGCCAAAAAGCCTGGCGAAGCTCATTTTATGGTGCGAAAGATAGCCGCCATTCGTGCGTTGGGGATGTTAGAAACTGAATCTGCGGTGAATATCCTGATTGCGAGTTCTTCTTATACCCATTTTTACAATGACCTTGAGGCATTTCCTCTCCTCTTTCGGGCCTATATAGATGAGATGGTCTCTTTGGCTCTGTTACATGATCGACTTTTTTCCCCCAAGATTTCTCAATTTTTGAGAGAGATGTATTCAGGTCTAAAAAAGGACGAGTTAAGAAGGGAGGTCGCTGCAGCTTTGGGGAGGATATATGCTGGATCTAACCATCCGGAAGCGGCGAAAATGTTGCTTCAGATGTTGAATGAAGAGAGAAAAATCATCGTTAAAGCGGAGCTTATTTTTGCGCTCTCTAAGCTCTCCTATAGCGATGAAGCTCTAAAAATCGAGGTTTTCAGAAAAGTATTTTCAGAAATGAATTTTTCGGTTGAGCAGGCGTTGGCTGGTGCGATCTTTATGTTAAGACAAGAGTATAGAATCGATATAGCTCAAAGAGTGATACTTGCAATTTTAAACAATCGGAGCCCCCGGTATCCTTTTTTCTATTTATATCGCCGCCCCTCAGAGCCCTCTGTTACGACGCTTCTTTTGGAATTTCAGAGATTGAGTGGCTTGCAACCTCGAATATTTAAGATGGTTGACCTTCGGCAGGGACTCCTAGAATTGCTTTCACAGACGTCAGAGGAGGTTTCAGATAAAATCAAAATAGAAGTGCTGATGACCTATGCCCGTTATGGGGAGTGGAAATCGGTATTGAGTTTTCCTTTTGAAAAATTATTCCCTGAAAATAAAAGAAGGATCATTGAGGTGGCCTTCTCCAGTGACAATATAGATCCCTCCACTTTTAGAAAAATGATAGAAAAATTGTTTTCTCTCTATGACGATGATCTTCAAGTGAATGTTTTTGAGCTATTGCGTCACAACGGCGTTGCGGTCGATCAAAAACTAAAAATATTGCGTGGCGATTTGTCAGAGACGTTAAGACTTTGCGGTTCGCTCAATGATCTTAATAATAGAGGTTACAAAAATCCATTTATGAAAAAGGCGCTTGATGAACTCCTTACGGCGATTCAAGAGACAGAGTAAATTTCTATTCTTTTTCATTGGGTTTCATTGGGTTTTCTTTGCCGCCTCTTTAGCCTATGGGAACAATCCGACACGGGATTTTGCCCGGGAGGTGATGGAGAGGATCATTGAGCTATCGAGACCTCGTTCCCTTGCTTACTCGGGACCATGGAAGAAGTGTCTGAATGAGGCGATTCAAATAGTGCGTCAGGAAAAAGGGGCTGTTGTTTCTAATGATGTTATTGCAAAGGTCAGAAGTTTTTTTAAAACTCCTGAAAGCGCCAAGAGCTATGTGACATTGGAAGAAGCAAAGGCCAAAGAACTTTCTCAAGAATGGTTGCCCCCAAAACTTATTTCTGACTGGGAGGCTATTTTAAAGCTGTATACTTATGAGGCTCGCCCCTTCTTGGAGGCGGTGAGACCCAGCTTCCATCCAAAATTATTTGGCGATTTATCTTTGTCTTCTGAACAGCGGCAAGCGATCCTCATCTCTTATTACAGCGATGAAATTGCGAGAGAGGCGCATGCTGCGCTTTTGAAGGTGAGGGATCTTCCCGAGTTCGATTTTTTAAGATCTACCTTTGAGGAGTTAAAAGAATTTTTTACGAAAAAAATGACTCTGCGGCAGATGATGGAAAAAACAACGACTCATACTACAGAAATCAAAGGATTAATTTCGGAAGATTTTATCGATCGGGTTATTTCGAAACTGGAAGAAGGAATTTTAAGGGGGGGGAGAGGGGAGAAAAAATTGGAGGGGGAGGTTTGGAATTTCTTGGGGCGTCTCGAAGAACTCAAGCGAATAGATCGGAAGAGCGTCGTGT
>CAYMPL010000049.1:0-15002 GCA_964392415.1 uncultured bacterium
CATCCAATCTTAAAACGGGATTCTTTTTTTCAGATAATTCTTTTTGCCGCTGATCCTTCGCTGTTTTGAGCCGGGCAACACCCCCCAAATGAAAAGGATCCAGATGTTCTTCAAACCGTGAATGAAGATCCCCGGTAAAAAGAAAAGCGACCCGGGATTCTTTCGCAAAGGCATCCCCCCAGCACAATAGCAATAATACAACAACCGATGCCCCCTCTTTCCTCAAAAAGGGACTTCCTGCTAAAATATCACACCAAAATTGAGCGAGCATTTTCATAAATTTCATTTATCAAACAAATAAGTAACAGCTGCCCCAATGCTGATCAGATGAACATCCATATCGTGATCATCGACGACATCTTCAACCACATGCCGATATTTGAAAACGGGGCCCACATAGAGATTTTCTGTCAGATCAAAATCAAACCCCATGCCTCCGGCATAACTAAAGTTAAAAGTGCTGTTAATACTTTTTGTATAATCAAAGGTCACACCGGGAAGAACAAAGAGATACCATGACATCTCATCTTTAATAAAATAACCTGTGTAACGAAGACCCGGCGCCAAAGTATAAAGATTTTTGTTTTCTTCAATCTTGTTGGTTCCTTTCTCTTTCAGGAGGAGATCGTATTGAAATTCAAGTTCGACCGACAGCCCTTCCCAAAATCCATAACCGGTTCTAAGCCCCACGCCGAGCCCCGATCTAAAATGTTTGCGCGCACGCTGATTGGTCGTGATATCACCCAACCCCTGAAATGAAAACGCCCATCGTCCTTTTTCAAGTTTTACCGGTTTTCTTTTTACAGCCCTTTGCCTCTCCTCCCCGGCCGCGTGAACAAACGCTGTTTGAGAGGCAAAAAAGAAGAGCAACATTACAATGATGATCTGAAGAATTTTCATGAAATTAGGGGGATGGTATAACTTCATCTGCCGCAAAAGTCAATCGAATTGCATATGGGCCGGATGAAATGTAATAATCCGGGCACCCGTTTGATTTGTTTCCTGTTTTTCGAGCGTTTTGTAGACGAGATCTGCAACCGTTTCCAAATCATTTTTTCGGGTAACCACATTGAGATTTTCAGTATCGACAATGAGGAGCGGCCCTGATTGATAATTTCTGATCCATTCCTCATATCGCTGGTTGAGTCTTTCCAGGTAATCGCGTGGAATATTTTTTTCACAATTTCTCCCTCGGCTCCTGATCCGGTGTTCAAGGGTATCGACAGACGCTTTCAAATAGATCAAAAGATCCGGGGAATGCAAATAACCGGTCATGCATTCAAAAAGCGCGACATAGTTCCTATAATCGCGTTCATCAAATTTTCCTTCATAATAGAGATTTCTTGAAAACACTTCGACGTCTTCGTAAATCGACCGATCCTGGATGACGGTTTCTGGCTCGGCCAGAAGCGCTTTGTGATGAAGAAAGCGCTTTGAGAGAAAAAAAATCTGCAGATGAAACGCCCACGCTTTCATATCCTGATAAAAATCTGAAAGATAGGGATTGGTATCGACCACTTCATAATAAGGCTTCCATCCGAAACGGCTGGAAAGAAGCCCTGTCAATGTCGACTTTCCCACGCCGATATTCCCGGCAATCGCGATAAATTTCTTCTTCATAATTTTGCGCTATGTCCCTTTCAATTTTTCCATTACAAGATTTTTAATCTCCGAATAGCCCCTTAAATTAAAAACAAAATCGATTTCAGAAGCATCAATCGTCATTACCTCTGTTTCCTTATAGTTTTTAAAAAATTCATCATATCTTTCTGTCAGATTTTTCAGGTATTCGAGATTCATTTTTCTCTCAAACGAGCGGTCTCTGAGATAAATACGCCGCATCAGCCCTTGAACATCGGCTTTCAGATAAATAATGAGATCCGGGGCAGCCGCTTTTTTGTTGAGCGGCTGGAAAACAGAATCAAAAATCTCAATATCCTCCCCTTTCAGCGTGAGTCCGGCAAAGATCCTGTTTTTTGCGAAAAGATAATCAGAAATGATGAGTTGCGGGTTGCGCAAAAGATCCATCATAATCAACCGCTGCTGGCGAAAACGGGAGAGAAGAAAAAAAAGCTCCGTATTGAACGCGTTGGCTTCAATATCTTCATAAAACCCTTTCACGAGGAAGGGATTCTCTTCCACGATCTCCAGATACGATTTTGCGTTAAAATCTTTCGCCAAAAGCTCAACGAGCGTTGTTTTTCCAACCCCGATGACCCCTTCGACAACCATGTAGCGATAGCTGCTCACGAGACCTCGGGGAGGATCTTAAGAAAACAGGGATAAAAATTCAACTTAATTCGCACACAATCGCTGAAAAGCGCTTATAAAATCAGGAAATGAGACAGAAATAGAAGACAGATCATCGATCTCCAGCGCTCCCCGAACCCTTTGCGCGGCAACAAAAAGCATCATGGCAATGCGGTGATCACCATGGCTTTGTAGAAAGGCGCTGGAGAGCGGCGTCGGCCCTTCAATGTGTAAATGGTCAATGTGATCCGAAATTTTTGCCCCCATGCGTCCAAGCCCGTCACAGATGCTTGCTACGCGGTTTGATTCCTTAAATCGAAGCGGCTCTATGCCAAAGATTTTTGTCGTCCCTGCAGCCTGCGTCGCAAGAAGCGCGACCAGTGGAATCTCATCCAGCGAACGAATCGTCAAAGATTCCGAAATAAAAACTCCTTTCAGTTGGGATGATTTCACATGGATATTTCCAAAGGGTTCATCGGTATCATCCACGATTTCGGTCTCTATGCTTCCGCTCATTTTCCGGACAATATCGATGAATCCAGTCCGCGTTGGATTGAGTCCCGCTGATTTTATTTCAAGTTCTGAATCCGGCAAAAGCAGCGCTGCCGCGATGAAAAAAGCGGCTGCCGAAAGATCGCCCGGAATAGTGAAAGAAGTTCCTTCAAACTTCAGGCCGCATCTCCCTCCCGGCATTTTTATAAAACCCTCTCCCCTGTGAATAGGGATCCCCCATTTTTGAAAGAGTCTCTCCGTGTGGTCGCGGGTCGGTATGCGTTCAAAAATCTTCATCTCTCCGTTTGCATAAAGTCCCGCCAAAAGAAGGGCGGTTTTGAGCTGGGCGGAGGGGGACTTAAAATGATGAGAAATGGCATCCAGCCCCTGAAAAACAGGATCGATAAAAATCGGAGCATGAGAATTTTCCTCCGCCCTGATCCTCCCCCCCATCGAATTGAGAAGCGAGATGAGTCCCCCCATCGGACGCCTCCTGAGAGAGGTGTCGCCGGTCAGAACGGAGGGAAAACCCTGGGCGGAAAGAATCGCTGTCAGACATCGCAGTGACGTTCCAGAGTTTTTGAGATCCAAAATGGTTTCAGGTTTTTTGAATCCTTTGAGCCCCACTCCCATCATCTCAATACCATCCTTTTTCCTGCTGATTTCAACACCGAGCTGACTCAGCGCACAGAGTGTCGCATCGGTATCATCCGAGTGAAGAAAATTTTTGAGCCTCGACCGACCCTCGGAAATGGCGGAGAGAAGAGCGGCCCGGTGTGAAATAGATTTATCTCCCGGGGGAATAAAGACACCTGAAATAGAGTGAAATTTTGGAATCATCATTAAAAGACAAGATAACAAATTACCTAGACAAAAAAAGGGGTTTTTTTTATATCTAAAACTATGCAAAAAGGCCAAAAAAGATAAAATGAGATTATTCATTTTAATCGCCATGAGTCTTACGGTCTCTTCCTGCGAGCGCCAAAAGATTGTTCAGGATGAATATGGCATTTATAAGACCCGGCTCAAAAACGGCTTAACCATCCTCATTAAAGAAAATCACGCCTCTTTATACGCAACTGGGCTCGCAACGATTCATTTGCGTCTGAAAGCGGGGGCGCTGGATGATCCCCCTGCGCTGGAAGGAATCGCAAATTTGATTTCTGAAATGCATACGAAAGGAACACCGTCCCGCCCAACGCCCGAAGCGTTTTGGCTGGCAGCCCGTTCTTATGGAGCCATGGTCACAACAGCCGTTTCTCAAGATGAAACGCTCTTTGAAATAACACTTCCGAGCCAAAATCTTGAGCGGGGGCTTGAACTCCAGGCAGACGCGCTCCTCCATCCAAAATTTGATCCGACAGAACTTTCGAAAGAAGCGGAAATGATGATTAAAAGGAAATGGGAACGAAAAGAAGATCCAGCCGCTGTCGTCAAAGATTCGCTCGATTCGCTGAGCCGCCAAAAGGAGTTTCAAACTTTTATCTATGGCGCCGAAGAGAGCCTTAGAAAAATCACGCGAAACGATATTCTTGATTTTTTTACGAAACACTACACCGCAAATCAGATGATTTTAACCGTGGTGGGCAGCATTCACGCAAAAGAAACCCTCAAAGCCATTCAAAAGTACTATAAATATCTTCCAACGGGAGAAACCCCCGGAGAAACCCGGCTAACAGCGCTGTCAGCCGATCAAAGCGCGTTTCGATTTATCAGAAAAAAGCACGACATCAAAAACTCATACCTCGGCATCCGGTTTTCGATGTCTCAGATTCCCGAAGAAGATCAATGGATCATCGAAGCGGTTTCACAATTTCTTGGGAGCGGCAACAGCCCGAGACTCCGAGATGTTTTAAAACGGCAAAAAGAGCTTGTAAACGACATCTTTGTCGAAACGGAAATCAATGGCGAAGATGGATTCGTGGATATCATCTCCCGTCTGGACGCAAAAAATATCTATGCCGCCGAAACAGCGATTTTTGCTGAACTTGAACGCTTAAAATCCCATCCTATCCCGCTGGAAGAATTTTCAAAAATGAAAACAACCCTATGGACACGCTATCTCAAAGAACAGGAAACAACGTTAGAATTATCAAAACAACTCTCCAAATTTGAACATTATGCGGGATACCGGAAATTTCATGAACGGCTTAAAAAAATATCATCACTGAACCCGAAAGCAGTTCAAGAAATGGCAAAAAAATATTTCGACCTGAAAAAATGCTCGCTGTTTGAATATATTGCTGAAGGGGAAACCCCGCATCCCTACACCCCGTCCGAGCTTTTGAAGAAATTAGAACAAAACATCAAAGTTTCTGTTAAAAAGACAGCACCAAACACCCCTCCAGACAGCCCCAGCGAATCCAAACCCATTCTTCCGCTTCTGACCCGGCAAAAATCCTTATCAGAAGACACTTCTCTCAGGCAATATCAACTCAGCAACAATGCTGTCCTCTTTCTGAAAGAAGAACACGCTCTCCCCATCGCGAGCATCGCCCTCCTCTTCAAAGGAGGGAGGATACATGAGGAAACCTCTAATAGTGGCATCACTCAACTTCTTTTGAGAACCAGTCTTAAAGGCACAACGACACAAAATGAATTTGAGATCAATCGCGCTTTCGATGAGATTGGCGCAATCGCAGAAACCGTTTGCGAACCTGATTTTTTTGGATATCTTTTGACTCTCCCGAAAGAATCTATTGATGAGGGGCTACGGATTTTATCAGATATCGTTCTTCACCCCTCTTTCCAAATCCCCATTCTAAACCGGGAGAAACAAAATCTCCTTTCTGAAATAGACGAGGCTGAAGATCATCCATTCCTCTATACGGAATGGCTGCTATATGAGGCCGCGCTCAAAAATCATCCCTATAGTCTTCCAAAACTGGGACACCGTTGGGCTATTTTAAAGATTACCCCTGATCAATTGATCAAATGGCATCACAAGACTATCCAGAGTCACGGCATGGTTCTTTCCGCAGTGGGCGATTTTATTTCACTCGATATCCGAACCAGCATGGAAAATCATTTTAAGGCTATAAAATCAACCCCCTTGAAATATGAAGAGATCGAAGAAATGAAGCCCCCCACGTTCATCACTGAAAATTTCCGGGAGAGAACCCGGTCTCTTACATCGATGGCCATCGGGTTTCAGACATCCCCGCTCAATGATCCTGATGAAACTGCTCTGAAACTTCTCGAAACCTTGACACGGGATCAAGGGGGGCGATTTGGATTGAGGCTGAGAACGCAGGAAAAAATGTCTGATCAGGTCGTATGTCAGTTTAGAAAGTATCTCAAAGGGGGGATCTTTACAACTTATACGACTTTTGTTTCCACCGATGAAAAGAATGTGCTTCGTATTCTGCTTGAAGAATTCAAAAAACTAAAAAACCACCTGATAGATAAAAGCGAGTTCCGTGCCGCGCAGGCAGTTCTTCGAACGACACTTTTGAATCATCTTCAAACATCCCGGAATAAAGCGCTTGAATACGCGCAAACTGAAATTTATGGAAAGCCTCTGACAGCGATCGATGAATTTCTGGAAAGGATAGACGGGCTTACGCTGGGAGAAATAAACGACACGGCCGAAAAATACTTTGATCTTGAAAAATACACTCTGGGGACGGTGAGGGGAATCGAAGTAAAGAAGGTCATGCCGAAATCCCAATAAGTTTCAAAAATCAGGCGCCGCCCAGAGATGGTGAAACAAGGTAGACCTCATCCCCTTCATGGACAGATCTGCCAAATTGAACCCCGATTTCGTAACCGGGGCCGACGCTTTTGACCTTACGGTGGTTATATTCGATAGAAGCGACCCGCTGCTTGAAACGGTTTTTTTTACCCTGAACATAGATCAGATCACCCAGCGAAAGTTTTGCCTTTTCTATCTTTATGATTCCGACCTGAATTTTCGGATAATAGTGTGTGATTCGCCCTAGATAGAGAGAAATGGGTGAAGATTTTTGTTGAACAGAAGACCGTTGAACGACCTGAGGCGGAGGCTCTCCCCCCCTTGTCTCAGAAACCTTCCCCGGATTTTTTTGAATCGTTTTGTGGCCAAAACGACGCAGAAAGTCAAACATAAATGATCCTCCTGGCTTTTTTTCTTTATTATGAAGTATTATCGGAAAAGGTGTCAACTATAAGTTGACGCGCGAGAATCATTTAAGTTATTGATTTGTCTGGTGTGATGAAGCCCTTTGTTGAAGAGTTGCGGAAGCGATTTGCGACGTCGATACACGCCGAGAGCGATGATCGGGGGGATCTCGCCCTCTACGTCAATAAAGACCGTGTCTTTGATATTTTAAAACATCTCAAAGAGTCGGGCTTTGAATTCCTGATCGACATCTGTGGCGTAGATTATCCGGAACGTTCGACTCGTTTCGACGTTGTTTACCATCTTTTTTCTCTCTCAAGAAAAAAGAGGCTTCGCGTTAAAACCAAGATCGCCGAATTTGAGCCGGTCCCGTCTGTGACTCCCCTTTGGAAAGGGGCAAACTGGTACGAACGGGAAGTCTACGATATGTTTGGCGTGCGGTTTTCGGGTCATCCCAATTTAAAGAGAATCCTCTGTCATCAAAAATTTGTGGGGCACCCCCTGAGAAAAGACTATGATCCCGAACAGAGGCAGCCTCTCGACCGTACCGCGGCGATTGAAGAATTGATGACGGTAACCCCCGAAGATCTTCAGGAGGAATCCTTTGAAAAGCGGGTCTTGATCAACATTGGCCCCTCTCACCCGGCATCGCATGGGACGCTTCGCGCCATGGCGGTACTTGAAGGAGAAAAAATTGTGAAGGGGGATGTTGAAATTGGCTATCTTCACCGCTGCTTTGAAAAAATGGCGGAAACCCATCCCTACCATCAGGTCATCCCCTATACCGAAAGGCTCAATTACTCTTCAGGTCCCATGAACAATTTTGGTTTTTGCCTGGCGATGGAAAAACTGATGGGACTTAAAATCCCTCCCCGCGCAGAGGCAATCCGCGTCATTATTGGGGAATTTTCCCGGATTATCGATCACTTGATCTGCATAGGCACGGCTGCCGTTGATCTTGGGGCGTTAACCAATTTTTGGTTTGCATTCAGGGCGCGGGAAGAGGTCTACACCCTCTTTGAACAATGGGGGGGTGGGAGGATGTTCCCCCGGGGAATGATTATTGGAGGGGCTATCTACGATTTCCCGGAGGGGTGGCTCGATCTTGCGAAAAGGACAATCATCCATATCCGATCGACGATTAAAGACATCGACCGGCTCCTTACGAACAACCGTATTTTCATTAATCGTACGAAGGATATCAGCCGGATATCAAAAGAAGAGGCGATCAGCTATGGATTTACCGGGCCGCTCTTGCGTGCCTGCGGCGTAGAGCTTGACCTTCGGAAACTCACCCCCTACAGCGGCTATGAAAACTACCATTTCGAAGTGCCCATTTCTACGGAGGGGGATGTCTATGACCGCTATCTCGTCCGGATGGAAGAGATGAGGCAGAGTTTGAGAATCATCGAACAGGCGATCGAAAAACTCCCAGCGGGACCGATTGCAATCGATGATAAAGCGATTGTGCTTCCGCAAAAAGAGGATGTCTATGGCAACATTGAGGGACTGATGAATCATTTCATGTTGGTCATCGAAGGAATAAAACCAGCGGCAGGGGAGGTTTACAGCTATATTGAATCTGCCAATGGCGAAATTGGATTTTATGTCATCAGTGACGGATCGCAAAAGCCTTATCGAATTCATTGCCGTGCCCCGTCGTTTGCTCATTATCAAGCCTATCCCCAATTGATTGAAGGCGGACTGATTGCAGATGCTATCGCCGTCCTCGGAAGTTTAAACATTATTGCCGGAGAATTGGATCGATAAACAATGGCGCCCCAATTTTCAGAAAAAGCGATGAAAGAGTTTGAGGGATTAAAATCCCTTTTCGACAACCCAAAATCGAGGCTTATTCCAACACTCGCGCTCGCCCAGCGGGAATTTGGTTATCTGAGCCCCGAGGTAATCGAATATGTGGCGGCTCTCTTGGAGCTGACTCCTGCCAAAGTCATGGAGGTTGCGTCCTTCTATACGATGCTTCATAAAAAACCGGTTGGGAAATATGAAATTCAGGTCTGTCTCAATATCAGCTGCGCCCTCATGAAAAGCCGGGAACTCTTTTCACAATTGAAAAAAAAATTAAACATTGACGATGGCGGCATAACTCAGGACAAAAAATTTACGCTGACACGTGTGGAATGCCTCGGCGCCTGCGACAAAGCGCCGGCGATTCGGATAAACGATGTTTATCATTATAAGGTAACACCTGAAAAAACAGAGGAACTCTTAAAGTCGTGTAAATGACAATGGCTGCCTCAACACCCAAAATTGTTTTTGAATATCTAAACGTTCCAGACATTAAATCACTCTCAACTTATAAAAGTGTCGGTGGCTATAGGGCCGCTGAAAAGGCGCTCAAAAAAATGAAACCAGACGATGTGATTGAAATGGTCAAACAATCGGGTCTCCGGGGACGGGGGGGCGCCGGTTTTTCAACGGGGATGAAATTTTCGTTTGTCCCCAAAGATCCATCCCTTACAAAATATCTTCTCTGCAATGCAGACGAGGGGGAGCCTGGCACATTTAAAGACCGGATTCTCATGGAAGAAATCCCCCACTCCACTCTGGAGGGGATGATCATCGCAGCCTATGCGACCGGCTGCCACAAAGCCTACATCTATGTTCGCGGCGAATATACGGAAAGCATCGATTCTCTCGAAAAAGCGATAGACGAATGTTATAAAAACCATCTTCTTGGAGAAAAAATTCTTGGTTCCGATTTCGATCTCAATATCTATCTGTTCCGGGGGGCCGGGGCCTATATCTGCGGTGAAGAAACAGGGCTTGTCAGCTCTCTTGAAGGATTTAAGGGATGGCCAAAGTTAAAACCCCCATTCCCTGCTGTTTCCGGATTTAACAAAAAACCAACAGTAATCAATAATGTTGAAACACTCGCCACCCTCCCCTGGATTATTCTTCACGGCGCTGAGGCCCACCGAAAAATTGGAACTGAAAAAAGCCCGGGGACAAAACTTTTTTGCCTTTCTGGCCCTGTGAAAAATCCAGGAACATATGAACTCCCCCTGGGAATCCCCTTAAGAGAGCTCATCTACGACATTGGAGGGGGGCTCGAAGGGGATCTTAAATTGAAGGCGGTCATCCCGGGAGGGCTCTCGGCGCCGGTGCTGACCGCTGAAGAGGCGCAGCGGATCACCCTCGATTTTGAAGCGCTGGCATCCGCAGATTCCATGCTCGGTTCAGGGGGGGTCATCGTCATCGGTGATAACCAGTGCATGGTGGATTTGATGGGAATTATTACCTACTTTTTTAAACACGAATCGTGCGGGCAATGCACCCCCTGCCGTGAAGGGACCGGCTGGATGCAAAAAATTGTAAAAAGTATTATTGAGCGACGGGGACGTGAAGACGACATTCAGCTCCTCTCAAATATCAGTTCAAATATGATGGGGGGGAGAACAATCTGCGCGCTCTCAGACGCCGCGGCAATGCCGGTGAAAAGTTTTGTCACAAAATTTAAGGGTGAATTCGAGTCTCATATTAAAAACAAAAGGTGCCCATTAAATGCCCACTGAAAGAGTAAAAATTATTGTCGATGGAAAAGAGATCGAAGCCCCTAAAGGAGAAAATCTCTTAAAGGTTTTAATTGAACACAAAATTTCGGTCCCCTACTACTGCTACCATCCAGGGCTCTCCATTGCCGGCGCCTGCCGGATGTGTACGGTTGAAGTATCGAATTCCCCGCGACCGATGATCGCCTGTAACATGCAGGTAACGGAAGGGCTTATTGTAAAGACGACGACAGAGAAGGTAAAGGAAATCCAACGATGGAATCTCTCGTTTCATCTGATTAATCATCCGCTCGATTGCCCCATTTGCGATCAGGCGGGGGAGTGCGGCCTCCAGGACTTTTATATGAAATATGGCCGCTACAATAGCGAGATGTACGAACCAAAGGTCTTGAAACGAAAAGTGATCAGCATCGGAAAAGAGGTGATGCTCGACACAGAGCGCTGCATCCTCTGTTCGCGCTGCGTTCGTTTTTTTGACGAAGTGACAAAGACATCTGAAATGGCCATTTTCAATCGTGGCGATCGCTCTGAAATCGGCACGTATGAAGATCGCGAATTAAATAATAATTATACATTAAATAGCGTCGACATTTGCCCGGTGGGAGCCCTCACAAGCAAGGATTTCCGGTTTAAAAAACGGGTTTGGTTTTTAAAAGATATCGATTCGATCTGCCCAGGATGCTCAACCGGTTGCAATGTGAAGGTTTCAGAGGATCCTGGAGAAAAAAGAACTTACAGGATGCTGCCAAGATATAATGAAGCGGTCAACGGCTATTGGATGTGTGATTATGGACGGATGCGTTATAAGCATACCAACAGTGAAAATCGTATTCACTCGCCGATGAAAAAGAGAGAGAATGAGCTGATTCCAATCGATTGGATGGAAGCCAGAGAGGAATTATTAGAAATGCTCAAAGCCCCTCCCCATGAAATTGCGGCTGTAATCACCCCGCAATATACGACAGAAGAGTTTGAAACAATCTATGATTTTTTTGTAAAAAAAATTGGAACCACTCTTATTTATCATACTGTTGATCGCGAGCAGGCAATCAACAGTAAACTGATGGACGGCCTTCTCCTGAGATCCGACAAAAATCCCAATTCACATGGGCTACTTAATGTCAGCCACAGCTACCATTTACCTGCGAATGACTTTTCTTCTTTTAAAAAGACTATTCTGGAAAATCGTCTAAAAACGCTATTCGTCTTCGCTCCGGAAGACCCGGAACCTTATGCTGATTTTCTGACCCGCCTAAACAAGGCAAGTGAGATCCCTCTAAAAATACTTATCGGCACGCAAAGTACGCACGCCACTCCGTTTTTTGATCTTGTTCTTCCGACACTCACATTCCCCGAAAAAAACGGAACTTTCGTCAATTTTAATGGGGTCGAACAAAAAATAAACGCTGGCGTTCGGCTTGTCGAAGAAGCAAAACCGATTTCGGAGATCCTATGCTCATAGAACGCCCCAAGGCTTATCACAAACTCTTTTTCATTCGTGGAATCCTTTTGGGAATGGTTGTCACCATGAAGCACTTTACGCTCAATCTTTTGCGGATCCGAAAACTCCCGACAATCCAATATCCTGAAAAGCGAAGGGAATATTCAAAGCGATTTAAGGGGAAACATATCCTTACCAAAAAACTGGATGGGTCGCTTCGCTGTACCGCCTGCATGTGCTGTCAGACCGCATGCCCGGCAACTTGCATTAAAATTACCGCGAGTGAAAATCAAGATCCAAAAGTTGAAAAATTCCCAATTGCTTTTGAAATCGATCTTTTGCGCTGCGTCTTTTGCGGCTATTGTGAAGAGGCGTGCCCTGTCGATGCGATCCGGATGGGATCGGAATATGAAATGGCCGACTATTTTGAATCGAATTTTATTATGAACCACGATTATTTGTCGAACCGACCATCGCTCAAAGGGGGGGTTATTTCAAAACTCCCGCAATGATGAAACAGGCGCCCAAAAAAGTCACACTGATCCCTGGCGACGGCATCGGTCCGGAAATTACCGCGGTCGTTCAACAGATATTCAAAGCCGCCAGTGTTCCGATTGTTTGGGATATTCAATCCGCCGGCTTCTGCGCCATCGACGAATACAGCTCCCCCCTCCCGGAAAAAACGATCGAATCGATTCAAAAAAATGGGGTCTGCCTGAAGGGACCCTGCACCACGCCGATCGGCGAAGGTTTTCGAAGTGTCAATGTCGAACTTCGGCGCAGGCTCGATCTTTACGCAAATGTCCGAGAAGCAAGAAGTCTACCCGGGGTTAAGGCACGCTATGAAAACATTGATGTCGTCGTCATCCGTGAAAATACAGAGGGGCTCTATTGTGGAGAGGAAGTGTGGCTCGATGAAAAACATACAGCGGCCAAATCTGTCGCTCTCGTAACAAAGAAAGCCTCTGAAAGAATCATCCGATATGCGTTCGAATATGCGGCTGTGCATCAACGAAAAAAAATAACGCTCGTTCATAAGGCAAATATCTTGAAATACACAGGGGGGCTCTTTTTAGAGACGGGGCGGGAGATCGCAAAAGAATATCAGGGAAAGATCGAATTCCAGGATAAAATTATCGACAACGTCTGTATGCAGCTTGTCGTAAATCCTTACCAGTTTGAAGTGTTGGTCGCGACAAATCTCTTTGGGGATATTCTTTCTGATTTAACGGCAGGACTTATCGGCGGATTGGGGCTCGCCCCAGCGGCAAATATCGGAGAAAAGGGGGCGCTTTTCGAGGCAGTGCATGGCTCTGCGCCTGACATCGCCGGCCAGAATAAGGCAAATCCGACAGCGCTTCTGCTCTCCTCCCTGATAATGCTCGAATATGTAGGGCTCGAATCTTATGCCAAGAAGATCAAAAAGGGGTTGCTCTCTGTCCTAAAAAAAGGAAAAAAACTGACGGCTGATTTAGGAGGAAATGCCTCCACGACGGAATTTCAGAATGCCATTATTTCTGAAATAACCTGAGAGCGGGGGGCACAAAGCCAAATCATCGCTGTTTCGACACTTTGACGACATTTTTGCAAAACCTCGCTCTTTCTGGCAAGAATGACAACATCCCCTCATCATCGGCCTGTGTCAGCGACAAGGTATTTCACACGTTTTCGCCGCAGACTAAATTCTAAAGAAACAGACTTTTTACTTCCCATCCTTGACAACCATATAATATATGGTTAAAATACCATATATTGTGACATCATCGCGGACAAGCGCATTCTTGATTTATCACTCAAAGGTCTCTTTGATTCATAAAGTAACAGAGGAAGTGGCTATTGCAGAACTTCGCGTGCGGCAGGTTCCAAAAAGTAAAGATTTTCCCGACGGGATTAAATATTCATTGTTTTTAGTCATGAAGGAGACAGGCAAGACCATAATTGGAATCGATAACCACAAACCCAAGGGGCATCATTTACACATCGGTGATAAAGAAGAAACGTATCATTACGTTGGTGTGGATGAGCTCATTGAAGACTTTTGGAAGAAAGTTGAAAAGGAGGGATTTTTAATATGAGAAAAAAACACGCTAAAATTATTATTCGATCTGTAGACAATCTAAAAACTGAATGGAAACAAGCACTCAAAGGTAAAAAGAAAGCTATTCAAAAAGAAGAAGATATTATCTTAACGAACCTTGAAACGATGGCAAAAGTATTTTCTAGACCTCGAATGGAGATACTTCGTGTAATCATCCATCATAAACCAAGTTCCATTTATGCTTTAGCCAAATTGGTTCATAGAGACTTTAAAAATGTTCATATGGATGTGAAATTATTGGTTGATATTGGATTAGTCGAGTTAAAAGAATCAAAAGATGGGCGTAAAGGTCTTATTCTGATAGCTAAATTTTCAGGAATTGATCTTGATTTAGCCGCATAGCTGCACTTTTTTTAGAAAATAAGGAAGGCGCGCGCACTAGTGCCCGCCCCCGCAGTACCAATGACCAAATCATCAAAAAAACAGGGCCCCCCCTAGCGCCCAACCCCGCAGCCGCCCGCAACCGAGTAGATGCGGGAGCCGTAGCCGATATCGCCAAAACTACCATTGAAGTCGTAGGCGCCATAGGGAGAGTTGTCTGGATAAACCGACGACGACCAAAACCAATAACCCGAAAGATTTGGCAAAATTTTATCGTTGTGATGACTATATCCCTCATTAGTTTCAGGTTGAGCTCCCATATCTTCCCGAAGTGAGATGAATTCTTCTATTGAGGGCAAACGCGCACCGATGCTTTCGCAGTATTCTTTCGCGCCAAGTTGACCTTCGGGTAAAGGACGACCAAGCTGTTTCATATACTCTGAGCTATGAACCATGGGCCAAATCGAACCATCATCTTTCTTCCCAATGTCCCCCCAAATGAGCCCTCTTGGATCACGCCATGCTTCGTTAAGTGCAGCATGACTTGTGTCACGGGTAAAAACCCGCTCCGGTTGTGGTAGTGCGCGTTTCAGGTTCTGTCGGCTGAGACAGAAGCTCTTCGATTCTAGCGTTCACCAAATCAAGATGGGATACGAGAATCTTGCGTACCTCTTTAGAATCCGCTCCTACCAGCTGCTCATGAAGATGCTTCCTAGGGGTAGAATCAAAAAGTGTGGAAATAGGGATAAAGGCGGCGTAACCTTTTTT
>CAYMPL010000050.1:0-14361 GCA_964392415.1 uncultured bacterium
TGGCGGTCAAGTATATTCCAAAAGACATTCGAAAAATTTTTGGCGAAACACCCTCTCAGAGAATTGAGACGATGATTCGGGATACCGTTGAGACAACCATGCAGGCGAATCTCGATAAAATCAGAATGAGTTCAGAGCGATTGGAAGCCTTGACAACGCTTCGTGCTTTTATGTTTGAGAATGTCTATGAATCCAAGAAGACTCAGAAAGAACTGACAAAGGCTAAAAAAATGATGGAGACACTCTATCATTATTATAAAGAGCGCCCGGATCAGCTGCTTCAGGCGATGAATCTCAGGGAATTTAGAGAACCGGCTGAACGACATCTCATCGATTTTATTTCTGGAATGACCGATTTCTATGCGATAAGAAAGTTTCAGGAACTTTTCCTGCCAGATCGCTGGAAGAGTTTTTAGATGAGCTTGCGACTTCTTCTTGACATTTAATTTATGATTATGAAAAATGAGTGCATTCTAAACCGAACAAGGAGGTAGGTTATGAAATATAAAATTCATATATTGCTGGTTGTGTTTTTAATAGGGAATATCTTTGTTTTTTCATCTTGTTCAAAAAAACAGGTAAAAACAGGGGAGGGCGTTGAGGAATCAGATATTCAGGGAGATATGACTCCAAGAATGGGGAGGGTTGATATCGGCTATTCAGGATCTCTCCGTCTGGTTCATTTTGATTATGATCGCTACAATCTGTCGGAACAAGCGCAGGAAGTTCTTAAGAGTAACGTTGAGTGGCTTCAGAAAAATAAAAATATAAAAATCCAGATTGAGGGGCACTGTGATAATCGTGGAACGCCTGAATACAATGTTGCATTGGGTCAGAAGCGCGCAGAGGCGGTCCGAGGTTATTTTGTTGATCTTGGAATCTCAGAAAAGCGCCTTTCCATAGTCAGTTATGGCGAAGAAAAGCCGCTCGATTTAGAGGAGACCGAAGAGGCGTGGTTTCAAAACCGCAGAGCTGAATTTGTGATTACAGCGAAGTAATCTGTGCGGAAATATTTTTATCTTTTTCTGATAACGGGATATTTGAGCTTGGGGGGGTGTGTTTCTCCCCCGCCAGATGAAGATCTGGCTCTTGCCGAGGCTGCGGTTTTTGCCGCGAAAGAGGCCAAAGCCGACCAATTGGCCCCGGAATGGTATCAAAAAGCGGAAGAAGGTTTGAATCGCGCCAAGCGCGCAAAAGAAATGAGAGAGTTTGATTTGGCAAGAAAATTATCGCGGCAATCGCGTGGTTTTGCTGAAAAGGCGGAAGAAATTTCGATTCTTAAGGCTGAAAAAGGGGGGGGCTCATGAACCGTTCTCTTAGAGTATGGCTGACGATTATTTTGGGAACAGCTCTCTTATCTTCATGTGCCTCATCGCCGCGGGCAAAGCGGATTGAGGCGGTTCAAAAATTGCAGCAGGACATCGACGAGGTTAAAAAAACAAAGGCGGATAAAGCAGATACGAACGTTAAAATGGATGATTTTAAAACAGAGCTTCAGATTATCAGTGGTAAACTCGATGAAAATGAGCAACTTTTGAGACAGACCAAAGTGAAGCAGGATCAAAATAGTGAACGTCTCGATCAGGTGATTACCGAATATGACAAAAAAATCGTGGCGCTTGAGGAGGCCATTTCAAGACTTGAGGGAAAACTGGAGAAAAGGTCGACTGGGCAGTCAGAGAATATCAAATTAGATTATATGGAGGGGTACAAACAGCTCCAATCGGGGGATTTTAATGAGGCAATTCGGTTGCTGACGCGCTACACCCAGAATTTCCCCAATGGCCGTTCGATACAAAATGCCCGATTTTACCTTGGGGATGCCTTTTTCCAGAAGAAGGATTTTGAGACCGCCATTTTAAAATACGAAGAATATAAAGAGAAGCACCCCAAAGGGGAAAAGGTTGCAGAAGCGCTCTATCAGCAGGGGACTGCGTTTAGACAATTGGGCAAGAAAAATGATGCCAAACTCTTTTTTCAGGAAATTGTTTCCAATCACTCCAAATCCCCATGGGCAAAGAAAGCTGAGACTGCTTTACGGCAATTAAAATGATGCGCATGCAGGGCAAAGCCTGTCATCCTGAGGGCGAAGCCCGAAGGATCCCCCCTCTTATTTTTCTCTTTTTGATTTTTCTCTTTTTCACCGCCTGTACCAAAAAATCTAAAACAGTTGAGGTAGAGAATTTTTCTGTCATTTATACGACAACCGTGTTGGGTGAAATTGAACCGTGTGGCTGAATTGCGCGCCCACTTGGCGGTCTGGCCAGGAAAAAAAAGCTGATAGATCAGATTAAAGGAATCGGGAATCCGGTTTTGGTTCTCGATAGCGGGGATCTTTTCTTTAAATCACCTGTCGCCCCAACCCATCTCGAAGAACAATGGAGGCTTCAGGCCGAATTTATCGTAGACCGGTTTAATGACATCGGCTGTGAGGGTGTGGGAATCGGAGAAAATGATTTTGCTTTGGGTTTGGGTCAACTGCTCAAATTAAAAAAGAGAGCCCGTTTTCCCCTTCTAAACGCCAATATTGTGAATGAAAAAGGAGAGCCCCTCTTTGATCAGCATGCCATTCGAAAAATAGGGAATTTAAAAGTTGGAATATTTTCTGTTCTTGATCCTTCACTTCCACTCCCGGAGGGATTGAGGGCATTAGATGCAATTGAAATTTCTAGAAAAATCGTAACAGAACTCCGTCAGGAAAATGTTGATTTTATCATTGCATTGACGCATCAGGGTTTACAAAGGGATCGGAATTGGGCGCGGGAGGTATCAGGCGTTGATCTTGTGATTGGGGGACATGATAGCTCAAACCTGGCAGTACCGGAAAAGGTCATTAAAAAATATTGGGAAACGTTGATTGTCAATGGATATGAGCTTGGCAAATATACAGGGGTCATCGATCTTGCCTTTCGAAAAGGGGTTCATCAATTTGCGGCATCGGATGATTTATCAGCAGATGCCGCGACAAGTCGATACCATAACCGTATTATCCCGCTCGATTCTGCTTTCTCCGATGGCGATCCCCGTCTTTTTAAAGAGGTTCAGAAATTTAAAAAGAGGCTTCAGGCGCTTGCGGAAAAAAGTGTTGAACCCCCAGCCGCTTCCAAAGAACTTGCGCGCGGGCACACGCTTCAATTTGCAACCTATCGAAAATGTATGGAATGTCACCGGGCACAGTTTGATGTTTGGAAATCTTCAAAACATGCCTCAGCCATTATTCCACTTTATATTCGAAACCAGCATCTCAATCCCGAATGTATTACCTGTCATTCGGTTGGATTCCGCGAGGCGGGGGGATTTACAGATGTGAAACATCCCTTTGTGATGCCGGATGGAATGAAGAAGGCGATGGAGGGGTTTCTTCAAAAGTTGATTGAAACCAAATGGGAAGATTTGCCCCCTGATCTTCGCGAAAGTTTAAAACGCGATCCCGTCATCGCCAAAGCTATTCAGAAAAAAAAGTATCAGGGAATCATGATTGTCTTGAGAGAACACCCGGAATTTGATCGTTGGATTCGATCTCAGTATGTCAAGGCTATAGAGAATGAGAAGTGGAGAAAAGATTTTCTGGGGGTCCAGTGTGAAAATTGCCATGGGGCAAGAGGGCTTAAAGATTCCCGGGGAAATCCGATTCCTCATTTTTCCGAAACGTCATTATTTTCGAAAAAGGTCGTCGTTCAAAGCTGCCTTCAATGTCATACTTCCCAACAATCCCCCGATTTCAACTTCGCAAAGGATCGTCACATACAAGGAGAAAAAGGGGCCACCCCTCCGTTTCAATGCCTGCGGGGGGTGTTTTAAGGGATCGTGTCATTCTGATTTCCACGACGTCAGTTTGCCGTAAATGCAGTCTCTCAAATTCGGTTGATCCAGATAATGCCGACTACTTCTACGACTTCGATGGTAATTATGGCGATATCGACGGCTACAACCGGAGCCACAACGATGCTGATAGCTCTAATTTTTCTTGGCACAGAGGGCTTAGAGCTTCAGCTACAGTGACATTCCATCGTCTCCACCTTGAGAGGAAGAATGTGATCAGATTTATCTGATGGATATTACGGGTCACAATCGTGAAAGGGTGAGCACAGGTTTTGGAAAAACAACGTGCGGATATTTTCTTGTGAAAGACACAAAGATCCTTTATTCCTCAACCCATCTTCAAAGTCGCAAGTGTCCGTTCAGACCGGACTATTCAAAAGGCTATGTGTGGCCATTGGATGATTACGATATTTTTGTGGCCAATGTCGATGGTACTGATCTCACAAGACTCACATCAACCCCTGGATATGATGCAGAGGCCACACTCTCACCGGATGGTCAAACAATAGTTTTTACAAGTTTGAGAGATGGCGATCTCAATTTGTATCTGATGAATATCGATGGTTTCAATGTGAGACAAATTACAAACACTTTGGGTTATGAAGGGGGCGCTTTTTTTTCACCGGATGGAAGTAAAATAGTTTACCGTGCTTACATTCCTAAGACTCCTGATGAAATTGTTGATTATAGAAATCTTTTAAGGGAGAAGAAAATTAGACCAGTGTCTTTGCAGTTATTTGTGATGGATCAAGATGGTTCCAACAAAAGACAAATCACTCACTTGCCGGGTGCGAATTTCGCTCCTTTTTTTCACCCCGACGGTACGCGAATTATTTTCTCTTCCAATCACCACAATCTGAAGGGCAAAAATTTTGATCTCTTTATTATTAATATGGACGGCTCAGGTCTCGAACAAATTACATTTCATCCAGCCTTTGATGGCTTTCCTATGTTTACAAGAGATGGGAAAAAACTTGCTTTTGCTTCTAATAGAGATGCAGAAAAGAGCGGGGAAACAAATATTTTTATTGTGGAGTGGAAAGATTAAGTTCGATAGATTGAAAATCAAAATCTTCGGGTTTTAAAAAAGGTTGCTTTTAAATGAAGTCTAAGTTAACGAAGGAGCACTTTAAAGAGAGAAAGTGTAGGACTGTAAGGCGCACTTTTAATTTTAGAGTAGGAGGATAAATTATGAAAAAAATAACCTTTGTTTTGTTTTCGATGGTGCTCTCAGTGCCTTTATGGGCGGAACAGCCTAATTGGGTTTCATGTAAAGACAAACGGAATACGCTTGAATTGGAATATACGACAACCAGTTATCACGGCAAACCGACGTTTACCTATTCAAGGTCGTCCCATGGACACCCTTTATTGTCGCGAAAGGTAGAAGCATATGGGGAATCTATTGAGATCGCTGACTCTGTTTTAGGAGAAATTATATCTGTTGTGGATGATAACCTCTCAGCTCCTGATCGGTCTACCGAATGGGTGAGTCTTGTTTTGCCTCATATCAACTTAATTTCGAAAGATCCGAGAAATCCAGATGCCAAAGACCCAGAAGTGAAATTTCAGACAGTTGTTGTTGAAACAACTTCTAAAACATCTTTTGGCGGTACTTTTATCGTGCCAGGAGTCGTCGAAGATTCGCGATATTTTGATGTCACATGCACAGCTGCGATAGCTGTTTTTGCAAAACCCGGTAACCATTAAGAGAGAAGGAGTAAGGATATGAAATACTTTAGTTATGTTATCTGTGCGTCTTTGATGCTGATGGCGAATGTCTGGGCCGATGAAAAGACAAGTTCGGCCGAAGCTTCAAAAGAGCTTGTCAAGTACGTGAAAAAAAATCTTGGAACGATTGAACTACACGGTGTACGGGACGTGAGAATCGAGGATATAACCCGAAGAGACGTCGAGTCCATCACCCTCAACGAAGATTCCGTCGAATGTTTAGGTGCAAATTCTCTAGTTGTAGGTGATCTTGCGGTTGGTACCTGTCTTGCCAAGGGATCTTTGGATTACGAGACGTATTCTGACGACGCTATGTTTGCCGTTACCGTTTCTCAAGACAAGAGGGCATCGACGAGGAGCGCCACCGTTCAGGTTCTCACCACTGAAGAATAACAAAGGTGTGAGTCCCCCTTCACATCGATGGATCCAATGAACATCCTGGGGATTGAAACATCGTGTGATGAAACGAGCGCTGCTGTCGTGACAGATGGCATTCATCTGCGTTCAAATGTGGTTGCATCGCAAGATGAGATTCATTCCCCTTACGGCGGAATAGTCCCGGAAATTGCTTCCCGTTGTCACATCGAACGTATTCAGTCGATTACCGAAACAGCTCTTTTAAAGGCGAATATGTCGCTGGATGACCTCGATGGTGTCGCTGTCACTGCCGGACCGGGGCTGATGGGATCGCTGCTGGTTGGGCTTTCTTACGCAAAAGCGCTGAGCTATGCGAGAAAAATGCCATTCAAAGGGATCAACCATCTGGAAGGGCATATTCATGCAATCTTTTTAGAGAAAAAAATTGAATATCCTTTTATAGCATTACTGGTATCGGGGGGACATACAGCGCTTTATGATGTGGAAGGAGTTGGAAAATTAACGCTTCTTGGCGCCACCAAAGACGATGCTGCCGGAGAGGCCTTTGATAAAGTTGCAAAAATTCTCGGCCTTGGATTTCCAGGGGGGAAAGTCATTGATAAAATCGCCAAAGAAGGGAACCGAAATGCCTATTTTTTCCCAAGACCCAATCTTCATGAGCCTCATTTTCACTTTAGTTTCAGCGGTCTGAAAACGGCTGTTTTGCATCAGCGAAAAAGGGAGCCTGAGGCGAAAATTTCTGACATTGCAGCCTCTTTTCAGGAGGCGGTCGTTGACACTCTGGTTCAGCAATCGCTTCGGGCATTGGAATTTAAGGAATATCAGCGATTGGTCGTTGCCGGCGGAGTGGCTGCAAATTCGAGACTTCGAGAAGTTTTTCTCGAGATTTCAGCAAAGACCAATATAGAGGTTTTCTTCCCCTCTCTTTCTCTTTGCACCGATAATGCGGCGATGATTGCGGCTATCGGGTATCATTATTTGATGGCTGGAGATCACGATTCGCTGGCATTAAATGCGTTTGCGACCAGCCGACATCCCATTTCATAAGAAATGGGATATTGAAATAAACATGAATATCAAAAGAGAACTTGAAAAATTTGGTTTAGCCTCTCAAAAGAGATTCAGCCAGAATTTTTTAAACTCAGAATCGATTTCCGAACAGATTGTTTCTCGAGCAAAAATCGATCCCACAGATATTGTGATCGAGATAGGAACAGGGTTAGGAATACTGACTGCCTCTCTTGCGAAGCGTGCCGCCAAAGTCATCACCTTTGAAATTGATAAAGGACTTATATTAAAAATGTCGAGTTTTCTTCCGGTGGGGAGCAATATTGAACTGATATCAGCCGATTTCTTAAAATGTGATCTGACAGAGCTTCAAAGAAAATACTCAAAAGTGAAGGTTGTTTCCAATCTGCCATTTCATATCTCCACAGAAGTCATGTTTAAACTCTTTGAGCATCGAAAGTGGATTGAGACGATGACGCTCATGTTTCAGAAGGACGTGGCAGAGAGAATTGTTTCAAAGCCGCAATCAAAGGAATATGGGATTTTGTCGGTACTTGCCAGGCTTTATTCAGATCCAAAGATCGTTTTGTCTCTTTCGCCGGATAAGTTTTATCCCCCCCCAGACGTTTCCGCTGCCGTTGTCTATTTTCAAATGAAGCGGGAGCTGGTTATAGATGAGCGGCATGAGTTGTTCTTTATTGATTGTGTAAAGTCTGCATTCGGGCAGAGAAGAAAGATGTTGTTCAATTCGCTTCAAAAAGTGGCTTCGTCAGAGGTATTAAAAGAAGCTGGAACAAATTGCGGGATCGATTTCAGGCGGCGCGCTGAAACACTCTCTCTCGATGAGTTTAAAAAGGCGGCAGAAATGATTTATTCCCTCTCCAATCGCTGAAAAATCTCATCCGCTTTTTTTGTCAAAATGTTTTCAATTTCCTGCTGACAGGGCTCCATTTTTTTCTCAATTTCTTTGACCTGGCTGTGGAGTCTTCTTTTTTCATCTTCATCCGTTGTGAGATCGTACTGCTCTGTCAGCCCCTGAATTTCTTCTATGAATCTTGCGATTTCTCGTGTCAGCGGCTGAATCTCCGGTTTTGAGATCTGAATGACTGCTTTGAGCCCTTCTTTTAATTCTTCAAGCTCTTCGTCCAGATTCTCTATTTTTTTACCCAGTTCGAATTGAATTTCAAAAAATATTTCTCTCTCCTCCTCTTCCCTGGTCTCAGTAAGCTTTGCTTTAAGTTCTTCAAATTCAAAAACGAGTCTCTTTTTTTCTTTTAGTTTTTGGGAGATGGAGCGTTCCAGGAAACCCGTATCTTGAGGGGATCCCCCATTTTCCTCCACAGGTAGAAAAGAATCGTCAACATAGGGAGGGATCTCTATTTCTTCGCCAGTTGTTCCCTCATTAATCAGCAGAACCAGGAAGAGCGTCATCCCATGGTAGGAGAGCCACTTCCTGAAATATTGTCCCCTGAGACGATCCCCCTGTTTGTATGTCCATGGGAACCAGAAAGTAAGAAGGGCACGCCATTTGCTGTCTGGAAGTTTAAATTCCCAGCCAAGCGGATGATATCCCCCCTCAGCTTCGAGGGCAGCCTTGACGAGACCCGGCAACCCCTCTTTTTGATAAACTTCAAAATAGCGCTGCATGTAGCGTGCCTCCAGTTCCTTTGCGATCAGCGCATTTTCAAACTCTGGAGAGAGAGGTTTCAGTCCTTGGAGCAGATCAAAATCGGCTGCGAGCATTTTTGCCCGATGCTCAACAGAATTTCTGATGAAGCCGCCTGGAAGTGAGAAAAAGGTTCGAAAGTGCCCTGGTGCAGGACTCGCCGCTTCAGCAAGAAGCGATGAGAGTTCTCTAAAGAATTCTGAGATTGCCTGCGGATCATTAATGAGGCGGTAACCGTAGGGGAGTCGGGCAGCCCCCAAAAGCCAGCGACTCTGCGTAAATTTGACCTCGTACGGGAGGAGCCGACGTGGGATCAGAAGCTCCTTTGCGCGGCGTCGAAGGCTGAACCAGCGCGTTTGAAGGGAGGGGTGGCGGCTCAGTCGACTTAAATGAAATGAAATCGTTATCCCAAGGCTTGCCTCTGCATAGCTCCACAGAAAATTGTGTTGAGCGGAGAGATTCCGGAAGATCGCTTCAATCGTCGCCTCATCTGGCACTGCTCCCGATTCTAGGTGTCCTGCTTTTTCAGTGAAAGCCCTTGCTTCCGCAGATAGTTGAACCTGCCTAAGCTCTGTCAGACTTCTAAACGTTCTTCGGTCAATAGATGCTCTGGCGCTCCTTTCGGCGAGATCGAACATTTCGCCTGAAAATTTGAAGGCTACCGTTTTTACTAGAAGAGCATAGTCATATGCGGAAATAGCTTCTTTGGCCCAGCGGTTGGTTTCTATATAATGAAGAAGATCGGCAGGGCTTTTAAAAATATCGACCATTTCTTCATAAAGGGCTTCAAGATTTTTTCCTGATTCGTTCTCGATTTGTTCGATGACTTCTTTTCGGGAGGTAGGACGACGAAGAGCAACTGAGAGCCTTCCCCGAACCGTTTGCAAGATCTCGGCATGGATTCTATTTGAAATATCTTCTCTAAAGCCTGATCGGATCATTTCGCTTGCCCTCAAAGTGAGCGCTCCGCAAAAAGCTTCGTCTCCCAAGGTTACCCAACTCTTGTGTGTCCCTTGCTCTGCCTTCTCTATAAATTGGCGGATGATCTCGCGGAAAATTTTTGATCTGGGGGTTTCTGCAAATGACATCTGAAGGGGCTGAAAAAGCAAGAATAAAGAGATGAGAACAATATATTTCTTATGAGTCGCAATCGGGGTTGGATGTATGGTCATGGAACCGCATTTTATATAGTAAATTCGCGGTAAAATCAATGCCGCCTATGTTTTTTGCAAAAGCGCGGGGAATAGGGTATAAACGCCCCCTTATGATCGCCGTCCTTCGAATCTTTCTGATAAGCGCCGGGGTTCTTTTCCTGATTGCTTCAAGGCTCTTTGCTTCTGCGGGGGATGTCTACGGATTGAGTTCGTTGAGCTCCTCAACGGGGGGGGTATCATTGCCATCACGGCCAGATATATCGACGACCTACCAAAACCCGGCTTTTTTAAGCTCTGCTCTCAATTTTCGAATGGCGTTAGGATGGATGGCGATTTCTGATTCATTGGCGCCGATTCAGGGGGTGATTGTTCAAAACGACAGCATCGGCAAAGGGCTTGAGGTTGGCGATTTCCTCACCGATTATCCCAATCTCTCCGGTTTTAACTTTGGTCTGATCTTCCCCCTTCGAAAGCTCTTCCCCAAAATCGCGTTTGGGATGACCGGGTTTGTGCCGGCGGGATCGATTGCAAATATGGAAACATCAGAAGGGGTTCAGGCTGTTTATTCTAATTATGCGTATCGCCCCAGACACTTTTCGTGGATGGTGGGGGGAGCGGTTGAGGTTTTAAAAAATCTCTCTCTCGGCCTGGCTGGCAATATTTATTGGACATCCGGGGCGAATTCCCAGATCAATATCAATGGCAAAAATTCGACTGTCGCGTTGGCTATGGATATCAAGCCTGCCGTATCACCCATCGTTGGACTTCGCTATTTGGTGAGCCGTTGGGGCTTTGATGCCTCTTATCATGCGCCGGTGGACTATCAGTTTGTTTTTAAAAATCGCTCTGATCTGGTCTTATTTGGTAATACCGGAGATGGGGGGGAGGTTTCAGCGCCGGTTATTCAGTTTTTGTCTGAAAGCTCGATGTTTTATGATCCTCAAATGATCGGCGTCGGAATTTCCCGTCGTTTTTCAAATGGGCTTTCGGTCGGAACAAAATGGCTTTGGAAGAATTGGAAAAAATATCGCTCTCCGCTAAATCGGGTTTCTTTTACGAATCCCGGCGATTTGGAATCATCCGTTCCAAAGCTTGAGTTTCGGGATGTGATTTCACCGGGGCTCGGTGTTGAGGTTCCGGTATCGTCGTGGTTTCTCAGGGCCGGCTATCGCTATGAGCCTGAGCGCCTGATCGATCAGGATGAGAACAGCAATTTCCTGGATACCGATGTTCATCTTCTTTCAGCGGGCATGGGTCATACCTTTGGTTCCTTTCTTGGAATCTGGATACAGCCTGTAACGCTCGATGGACATCTCCAGTATCACCAATTGGTTTCGAAAACGATCACCAAGCAAAACCCGGAAGCGATCGGTTATAAAAAAGAGGGGTATTCGATCGGCGGATCCCTCTTGAATTATGGCCTAACTCTCAGTATGGCATTCTAAATCATGCAGAGACTCTCCATCATCGATCTCAAAAATAAGAAAAAGAAGAAGGAAAAAATTGTCGCAACGACCGCCTACGATGCCGCTTTTGCGAAACTGATCGACCCCTATGTCGATATCGTTTTGGTTGGGGATTCTTTGGGGATGGTGATTAAGGGGGAGGAAAATACATTGGGGGTGACGCTCGATGAGGTTATGTATCACACCAGGGCGGTTCACAAAAGGGTTCGGCGGGCGCATCTGGTCGCAGATATGCCGTTTCTCAGTTATCAGCTTTCGAAGCGTGAAGCCGTTCGAAATGCCGGCCGTCTCCTTCAGGCAGGAGCTCAGAGTGTAAAGATTGAAGGTGGCGAAAGGTTTTGTGAACTGGTTTCGGAATTAACAGGTGTGGGAATCCCTGTAATGGGGCATTTGGGGATGACCCCGCAAATGGTTCACCAGATGGGGGGATTTCGTCTCCAGGGGAGAGAAGCCTCTCATCGAGATCGCCTGCTCTGCGATGCAAAGCGCCTTGAGGAGGCAGGGGCATACGCGATTGTTCTTGAGTCGATCCCGGGGGATCTGGCGGGAGAGATGACGGCCGCGCTCGAAATTCCGACCATTGGCATTGGGGCAGGCGCCGGTTGCGACGGCCAGGTTCTTGTGATCTACGATCTCCTGGGGATCGATCCCGCCTTCCAGCCCAAATTTGTGAAACGATACGCGAATCTCTCAGAGACGATTGAAGAGGCTCTCAAGAATTACTCAAAAGAGGTGAGAGAGGGGACCTTCCCCGATCAAAGCCACAGTTATCACCTATAGATGATGAAGATCATTGAAACGATCTCTCAGATGACCGAATGGTCAAAAGCAGCCAAATCGAGAGGGGAAAAAATCGCCTTTGTCCCAACGATGGGGGCTTTGCATTCAGGGCATCTTGCATTGGTTCGTCTTGCGAAAGAAAAAGCTTCGCAGGTGGTTGTGAGTATCTTTGTAAATCCGCTTCAGTTTGGGCCAACAGAAGATTTTGAGCGTTATCCACGGCCACTCAAAAAAGATATTGCCCTTCTTGAAGGTGAAGAAGTGCCCCTCCTCTTTTTACCCTCTGCGATAGAGATGTATTCGAAAGGATTCCAGACGGTTGTTCACTTAAACAAACTGACTCAAAATCTTTGTGGCAAAATGAGGCCTGGTCATTTTGACGGTGTTGCCGCGGTGGTATTGAAGCTTTTTCAAATTGTGAAACCCGAGGTAGCGGTCTTTGGGAATAAGGACTATCAGCAACGCCGTCTGCTGGAACAGATGGTTTCAGATTTAAATCTTGATATTGAGATCGTCGCTCTTCCGATTGTCCGTGAACCGGATGGTCTTGCGATGAGTTCGAGGAATGCTTATCTCACGGAAGATGAAAGAAAAAGGGCAACCATTTTATTCCACTCTTTAAAGAAGGCTCAGGAACTTTGCGATGGGGGAGAAAAAAGGGCTTCTGAAATCGTTGCCTGCGTGTCGCAAATGATTGACAGTCAGAGACCGACAAAAGTAGACTATATTTCAGTTTGTGATGCGATGACGCTCCAGGAGGTAGACCGTATCGATAAGCCCGCTCTTTTGGCTGTGGCTGTCACCTTCGGGAAAACGCGTCTCATAGACAATGTGGTTTTGGAACCGAATAAATGAAGAAAATCAAAGATTTTTTAAAAAATAATTTTATCACGGGTTTTATAATCCTTGTTCCGATCGGCGCCACATTTACGCTTATCGGCTGGATTATTGGCAAAGCGGATAAGATTATTCAGCTTCTTCCCCATGTCGCGCGTCCTGAAACCCATCTCGGATTTAAAATTCCCGGGCTTGGTTTGCTTCTCACCTTTTTAATTATCGTCTTTATTGGAGTTTTGGGACGGATCTATTTTGTTAAATTTTTCTTACGGGTTGGCGAACATCTCATCAAAAAAATCCCATTTATCAGCGGTGTCTATTCTGCAGTCAAGCAGCTGATGGACACCGTTTTTGTGGCGCGTGATGGAAAAACGGATCATAGAAAAGTGGTTATTGTTGAATTTCCGAGAAAAGGACTCTACTCTGTTGGTTTTTTGACTTCAGTGGCTAAGGGGATTACTCAGGAAAAAACAAAGGAGACAGTCGTGAATGTTTTTGTTCCGACGACTCCGAACCCGACCTCCGGGTTTTTGGTACTGGTTCCGCAAGAAGATGTTATCTCGACAGATATGACGGTCGAAGATGCCTTTAAACTGATTATGTCTGGGGGGATTGTGGCTCCGCCTTCTTCTTCAAAGCCCAAAGTGTGAAACCTGCTCAAGGGATTAAAATCGTTACCACCAATCGGAAGGCCTCTTATAACTACCATCTGGAAGAGCGGGTTGAAGCGGGAATCATTCTTACAGGGACAGAAGTGAAATCGCTTCGCTTGGGGCATGCGAATTTAAACGATAGTTACGCGCTGACAAAACCGGATGCAGTCTATCTTCTCAATTGTCATATCCCCCCCTATGAAGGGGGAAATCGATACAATCACGATCCGCTGCGCACACGAAAACTCCTTCTTCATAAGCATGAAATACAAAAGCTTCAGGGGAAAACAGAAGCGAAAGGGTATTCGCTGATTCCGACGAAGATCTATTTTTTAAAAGGGCGGGCCAAAGTAGAGCTCGCCCTTGCAAAGGGGAAGAAAAAATACGATAAAAGGGAGTCGATCAAGCGTCGTGAGCAGGATCGGGAAGCTATGGCGGCGATAAAACGCCGATAGGTCATCCCGAGAGCCGAAGGCTCGAGGGATCTCCTCACGTTCTTTGAAATGATATAATAATAGATGGGGGCGAACTGGTTTCGACGGGGGTATGAGGCTCAAGTCTGGCATGCCGAGGCGCTGTCGCTCGACAAACACAGCAATCGCATAATTGCCAACGAGCAATTAGCACTCGCTGCTTAATTTAAGCAGCACGTTCTCTAGGATTTCGCCCGTAGGGTCCTAGAGAGCGACGATTATACGGGATAGCCTCTGATGTTGCTTTCTGATTCAGCGGCGAAATTAAAAGGAAGCTATCTTTCAGGGGAGCCTGCCGCGGGCGCCTCGAAAGAGAAAAGCAAAACAACGGCTAAGCATGTAGTCAGCTGAGTGTAGTACTTTCGGACGTGGGTTCGATTCCCACCGCCTCCA
>CAYMPL010000051.1:0-12047 GCA_964392415.1 uncultured bacterium
CAAAGAATAACATATGTCAATAATTGACATATGTCAAATATGTCAGACAATGGGTAGTGCAATTGCTTGCCAAATTGTGATCGCAAATTACGCCACCTTAAATTCTAGTTGATCTACTAAACTTACAGGTTTCAATGCACGTGTTTTGGCTTTTTTGGGTTTTCGCAAATCTACGAGTCCCACTTCAACCAGGATTGAAACATCTTGATGAACATCTTTATAATCACGTTTTATTAATCGTGCCAATTCAGTCAATGATTCTGGTTCTTTATCCCGAATAATACGCCATAATTCCAAGCGTTTCTCCGTTAGGAAATTCCGAACAGCTTCGAGTGATTCAAAAAACTCACCTTTGAGAGGTCTTATTTTTTCACCTCTGTCAAGTTTACGAAAAAATTGCAATGTCTCATCATCAAATTCCCTTCTTGACTTAATGATGATTTTTTTAGTTTTCATGACGTTCCTCCTCTACATGGGATTCTTGGATAAAATCCAAAAGCAAACGCTCTAAACTCACAAATTCATAGGATCGTTCCTTCTCATCCCAATGTACATGCGGCCCTTTCGGCCAATGGTTATCATAAAGAAGCAGTACCTTATGGGTTGTTGGATCAACCAACGCCAAACGGTACTTAATCCCCTTTGGGTAGTGAATATTTTTTGTGTCCGAGTTTATCAAGTAGCGCTAAAAACGACTGTATCTTTTTGAGATCCACGGCATGGGGAGGAATGTCTAAGAATATTTCCACTTTTCGATCAAATCTGGGACTGGGATCACGACCGTACAGAAGAATGCGGGCAGAACCAGCGTGCCACTCTTCCCAGTGATGACATTTTTTATTCAAAACTTTCTTTAATTCAGCGAGTTTCATACCATTGATTTAAAAAATCCAAAATTTTGTTAATTTGATTCTGTTTGATCCCGTATCGTAAATAAGCATGCCACTGAAGCTGAAACCCATTAAACCCATCTGGATTGTTTTGATCCAAGCGTATTTGGACCGAAAATTCATCAAACCATTTCGTCCACTCGCGATGATCCGGACGTTCATCTTGGCGGTAGCCGTGCTGTTTTAGCAGCGAAGTCAATTTCGATTTGATTTTCTTTTCATCACTCACTTATACCTCCCTTAAGACAAAAGCGCTTCCAAAATGCGCAACCCAGCAGCAGTTGTTCGCCGTTTAACTTCATTCCAATCAGTATACGGCATCTTCAGTGATCTGTACCGTCTTAAATCCGTTTGAGTTAAGTCCCACGGTTTTGGTTCTGCCAACTGTAAGGCGAGCTGTCTCGTTATGGACTCGTACTCCTCTTGTGGATAGAGTTCATCCAAAGATGCTAACGCCCGCAATGCCTGCTCCACACCGAGATGATCAAACAAAGCGATGAAATCAAAAAAGTCTCGTGTCGCGTTTCTTTTCACAATCAAATACGCTTTTATTCGAAGAGTTTCGGCAATCGTCGGAATGCGAAGACCTCTCACTGTTGTCGTTTCTAGAGGTTTCTTTCGCTGTAGTTGGCGAATACCGGTTCGTACCCCTTGAAAATGCCCCAAAATCAAAACTGGAGGTTCCAACCGGCTTGTCTTCCATCCCGCTTCCTTTTCCACTTGAGCGCAAATTTCAGCAAATCGTTCTTTCAGATCTGGCAAAACATGATCGACATCCATTGAAATGCGATGACCGGCATGAATCGCCGCAGCCGTTTCCCCAACCAGAACACATTCCGGGAAATGGGATTGAAAAATGGCTTGAGCTGAGAGCAATTTCTCCCATGCAGGAAACTCTTTTGTTTTGCATGTCACGAAAAATTTCCTCGTAAACCCTGCAAAATCCTTTTCCACAGAGGTGTAACCCCATAAATTGGAGTAGCGCTGAGAACTTTTTCGAGAGCAATTGCTGCCAGCCCAAAGGGACGGTCGGCAATGATGCGGCGGAGCCTCCTCCATTCGTTGACCCCCCCATAAGAGAGAACTTCTTCCAGATAGACTGGATCTCCCCAATGGGGTTCCTCAAGGCGGACACTGAACAAGGAGGGTTGATGACCTTCCTCTTTGTTCCAGCGCATTTGAGCTGCGCGCCTTGAAATCATCTGGCGTGTTTCTGCCGAAAGTCTTCCGGCCCTTTTTATTCCCCCTTCTCTCCCCCAATGTCGAAAGGCCTGAAGCGCCCTTTTAGGTATTATCTTCATTTTCTTTATTAGATACTTAGGGGGTAGGCATTGTCAAGCAAGTACCGAAAAGAATTTAATGGAAAACACTATAAAATTGCACTCTCTGGGACCATAGAACAGCTCAATATGGGTTATGCCGTCCTGAGGGGCATGAAGAAGGCCAAAGCTTTGCTGCTGCTTTTGTTTTCTAATGTTCATCAATATTTCATAATATCGATAAGCAGGGGGGGCGTCTGCAGGCTGGCGGTGATCGGGTCTTAATAGGAGGTTTCCCGTTTTTATAAGTAATTCTTTTGCTTTTAAATTTTGATCGATTTTTGACTGTGTGGCCCGAAAGATAAGCTTGTAGTGTTCCTCTTGATCCTTCCCTTTATATTCCATTCTTTTTCCGCGATACGAGATCCACTTTATTCCCAATTTTTCATAATTTTCTTTTGCCGCATCACCGGCTTGTTTGGCATCGAAGCCGAAGAGCTGAGAGACCTGTTCGCGCGTATATTTCCAACTAAGATCGGAGCGCTGTCTGGGATCACCGGGGTCATCCGGATCGGGATATTTCATCATCTGCCAAAATCCTTCAATACTTGTGTATACTTTGCCATCGAGTTTGAAAGGGGTATGAGAAAAATTCGAGAAAATGCCAAGTTCCGTGCGTTTGGAAAGGATGACATCTATGCCATAAGTCGCCTCTTGCGGGAGAATTTCCCACTCAGGCGCCTCTTCTTTTGGGACGGGTTTCCACCAGTCGGTCGGGTAGGAGTCTAGGGCATAAAGATTTGCCGTTATCAATGAAGAAACCAGAAAACATAAACGAAGAGTCATATAGCCAATCATTATCACAGAGATGGTTTCACACTCAAATATGATCTGGGTCATTTACACTAGAATAGATCAGAATATTGTGATCCTTATTGACACCAATTAAGATTGGTTTTATTTTGCCGAGCAGTGATTATTTAACAGATCCTTTTCGAGGAGACCCTTTTACTCATCTTCATATTCTGACAGTTCTTGAATCCTATTTCGATAATCAAGTAGATCTTTTGCTCATCGACTTAAGAGGAATTAAGAAGGAATTTGCAATTTATCACATTGATGAATGTGATTTATATCTTTATTCCATCTATACCTTAGACTACTATGAACAAGTAGAAATAGTTAATTCCTTACGTTTCCAATACCCAAAAGCCAAACATATCGCTGGAGGCCCGCATGCAAACGAATTTATGGAAGAATGTTTAAAAACCTTCGATTCATTAATTTTGGGTGAAGGGGAAGAATCTATCATTCAGGCCATCAAAGATTTTATGAACTTGGACTTAAAAAAAACGTATTATCAGAAAACACCTATCGATATTAATCAATATCCTTATTCTCAACGAAAATATCTTTCCAAAACAGCGGTTGCTCGAAAGGATGTCGTTACATTAAAATATAAGAAGGGGTACGACCCATTGATTGGGACAACGGTTTTATTTAGCAGAGGTTGTCCTTATAATTGCCATTTTTGCGCCTTACGACATATCAAGAAAGAAGCGCCCGGCATTCGACATCGCCACCCTCACCTCATTGAAGCTGAAATTGAATACCTAAAACAAGAATATGGAATTCAAGGACTCAATTTAACGGATGAAATCGCCTTTCCATTAAATGAAATCAAAGCCATAAACTTTTTAGAAGTGATGGGGAGAACAGGAGTCATCTGGAGAGCGCAATGCAGGGCAGATGGAATCACCCCTCAATTGGCAAAACTTGCAAGAGAATGTGGATGCCGAGCTATTGGAATAGGGATTGAAAGTGTCTCTCAACAGTCATTAGAGATTATTAATAAAAAAATTGATATTCAAAAGGCAAAGGAAACGATTCATTTTTTGAAACAAAGCGATATCGAAGTCAGGCTTTATATAATCATTGGATTGCCTGGAGAACCGGAGGATGTTGTTGAACAAACCTGGGCATTTATTCAAGAGACAGAACCAAGTCTTGTTTATCTGTCCCTCTTTACGATTCGACCTGGGACAAAAATATTTAATCAGCCTGAAAAATTCGGCATTAAAGAGATCAAGGTCGATTGGAATAAGACGATGCATATGTATAGTAGATACAAGAATGAAATGCCCACCCTTTCTTTTGAGTACCACGACCAAACTCCGTGGGGGAAAGGGATGGCAAGTCAAAAAATTATCAATAACTACTTAGAACTACAATCGAGGTTACAGAAACATAACCTTTGCTCCTTCGCCACGTGTCAACCGAAATGAGACAGTCGCTGTAAATCAATTAACGAGGAATTTGCCCCCTTTCTTTTGCCCAGTGTAACATATCCCCTGGACCAGTTTTAGGGGGTCAGGTCAGGGTCACTATAGGGTATGCATTTTGTTAACCCATGTTCTGGGAAGGCATATTTTCGCGATAGCTGATAGACTGGCGCAAAGATAAACGCTTTGCAAAAGAATCATCAGAGGAAAATAGGAAATAACAGTCCAAAAAGATTTTTTCTTCTTAAAAAGAAGAATGATAAAATGAGTATGCGCTAATAATATCGCTCCTATGAGAATCAAGGCAATTTCTAGATAAACGAGTCTATACCATGGGGAGAGAAAAAAAAGTGTCAAACTCAAATAGACCATAAACGTAAGAACGATTGACAATTGCGTATTTACAAAACTTTTTCGATAATACTCTTTTTCTCTTTTTTTAAACTTTAAAAATATTTTTTCCAAAGAAAAACTCGTTAATAAAGAATAATACGCAATACTTTCTCCAAAACGAAACTGTTGTTTCAGATATTCTTTTAAGTTTGATCGGAAATGATGAACAACCCCTCCCAGAGGAAGATAAAGGACTTTATTTCCGTTTTGAACGAGTCGTTTTCCGAAGAGTTGATCTTCATAGCATCGTACTTCTGGGAATCCGCCACATTTAAAAAATGTACTCCTTTCGATAGCACAACTGCATCCGTGTAAAAAATCAACAAGATGCTCCTTTGAAAGGGTACGATATTTAAAGTCGTAAAATTGATAATTCGTCAGCCATTTTTGGTTTGCCGTACCGATGTAAGTAGCCGTTGTCGCCTGACATTTATTTTCAAGGATAGGGGCTGTAAGAATTTTTAACCACTGTGAGGGGGGTAAACAATCATGATCCATAAATAGCAAAATATGACCCAGTGATTCCTTAGCGCCTTCGTTTCTGGCAACTCCAGGTCCACTATTCTTCAAAAGTCGAAGGTATCGTATATTAAAATGTTTAATGGCATTTTCTATAATGGATGGCGGCATCGGACTTGCATCGTCAATAACCATCGTTTCAGCTTCTTCGATGCCATCGCACTTTTGTAAGTGGGTCAGACATTCCTTTAACTGAAGAACCTGCTTTATGGTTTGAGCGTAAAAGGGAATAACAATGGAATAGGAAGGCATATTTAGGTTGAAAAAATAGTGTTTTTAAGAATTTTAGGCCACGATCTTTTATTTAAAGCTGCATTGCAGAGGGCTGCGCATTCGTAGGAACAAGAACAATGAGTATCAACAATGAAATTTCGAATAGCGCTCCCTTTTTCAGATCTCAACATGTATGGAATATCATAATTAAAATTTCTTACATTTCCAATATTCGTATTTTCTTTTAAATTCATTTGAGGAAGCATTTCACAAGGTGTTACATTTCCTCTTTCAAAAAGGGTTACCATTTTTTGTCCAGCAGCACATATCCAGGGATACCCTTTTTCCCCCTTTTCTAGATATTGTTCAACACCCAATTTTCCTTCTTTGTCTATTTCCCGGTAAAGTTTCGTGTAAAAATTGACGGGTTGCGTGGTTGCTTCAAAAATTTTTTTAGCGGCTCGATACTCAGAGATACTTACCTTTAGAAGATTTTGATCTTTCGCATTTCCTCTCGGGTAAATTAAACTTAAATCATCATAGGAAACATTTTTATCTAAGAAATCTTTGATGGCTTTAATATCGTTTCGGTTTTCCGGGGTCAGCACCGTTCCAATGGTCAGCATCACATTGGCGCCTTTGTTTTTCATCTCTGTAATGACGGAACAAGACTTGAGAAGATTGTCAAATAAACCTTCTACTTTTCGACTCTGGTCATGCTTTTCATATAAATTGTCTAAACTCAGCTGTATTTTCACTTTTAAGGAAGGGCATTTTTGCTGGATAAAAGAAAGGAATTCTTTTGTGCGGTTAGGAAATCCTCCATGACTTGCAATCGCAACGGTTCGAGTATTGCTGTTCGTATAAAACATCTCTATGATTTGAAAGATATCCCGTCGAATAAATGGTTCTCCCCCCCCAATGGATAAATAATAAAGATGATTTAAATGGAGGCTAATTTTTTGATATTCTTCTGGTGTTAATTCTAATTTCGATTTAGCGCTTTCTATTTCTTCCCAATAAAAACAGAATTCACATCTCGCATTGCATACCGCCGTGATAAAGAGCACCATATAACTGGGTTCATCAGACAAAATAGATTTCATGAGCCTCAGGCCATTGTAAATTTTTTCTGTCATTTTTACGGTATTTATAAACACCTCAGCAATCCCATGGACTCCAGAAAATAATGTGATATTTCAGTGAATAAGTCTATGAAATTTTGCGTGTCATTATAAAAAGTCAGGTCAATCCTTGTAATTTTTTTTCTTTACTCTCCAACAGAGATATGATTTTCTTTGAAAGAATTTTGTGATGCTTTAAGACATAAATCATGAATCAAAATCTTGATATTAGATCACACCAACGATTTGAAAACTTCAAAAAAGCCTTATCGCTGTATGAAGATGGCATTGCTCCAAAGATGTCAAAACTGGAAGAAGAAGGACTCATTCAACGTTTTGAGTACACTTTTGAACTGGCTTGGAAGTGCCTTCAGGATTTACTGCAGGAACGAGGTTATGTCGATGTGCGCGGTCCCCGGCCTGTTATTGAACAAGCCTTTCAGGATGGAATTATTTCTGACGGACCTATTTGGCTTCAAATGCTACAAGCACGTAATGAAACAACGCATCTTTATGATGAACAGATCTTCGAAGCCATCATAAAACAAGTAAAAAGTCCGTTTCTTTCAGCATTACGGAATTTTCGAACACATTTTCCAAAATGACTGCTCCTCCTAAAACGCAACCACAAATTATTCCCGGCATTCCAAATCAATATGGACATCAAATCTTAGATATATTTCAGCCATTGCGGAAGGGAACCTCGCTCATTTTATTTGGATCTCGCGCAAAAAGAAATTACCGAGAAGGTTCAGATATTGATATCGCTGTTAAGGGCAACAATATTACTCCAAAAGATCGTGATATATGGCTACTAAAGTACGAAGCGCTCAACCTGCCGTGGAAACTCGATCTAATCATCTATAATCACATCAAAGAGACTGCTTTAATCGCACATATCAACCGAGTGGGTATCAGAATTTTATGAAAATCGCGACAAAAATTAAGGGGTGGAAAAAGCCTCGAATAGTTGGGTAACATCAAAATATCCAAAATTAGAATAACAAGCAGGATAGCTCGTAGACCCAAAGTGTCTGTCCCGGGATTCTTCGCGCTTCGCGCTCAGAATGACACTTTGTCGCTCAGAATGACATTTTGTCAAAGTTGACTCTTTTTTAAATGTCGCATAGAAATAACCCTCCCAAGGGAGGAGTATTGAGCTTATTAAAGAGAGTTGTCGCAACGACAGTTGCTCTCGCCTTAACATGCCAAGAAGCTGTCTGGGGCATGCCTGATCAGGCGCCCTCAGAAAATATAACGGCAGATCGAACCAACCCCTTAACGCAAAAAACCCAAAATTTCGTGATCGTCCAAATGCTCGCAAACGCGGCTCGTCTGGAAGCCGATCATTCCCGAAACAACACCGAAGAACGAAAAAAATTGCTCGCTTTTGCCAAAGTCTTGGATGCCGCGGCCCTTGAGCGGTACTCCCCGCCGAAGATCCCGCCACGGGAGAGACGGTTAACCGCGCCGGCATCCGCCACTTCTTTGGCGGAACAACCCCCACCGCGTGGCTCGATGAACGGCTCACAAATATCGGCGCCGAACACCCGCATCTTCAATCGGCGTGTGACGCGCTAAGACACATCATTACGAACAATCATCCTGATTTTCCTGCTAAAAAATAACCAGGCTGCCATGAGATTCAAATTCAAAGGGAACATGAAGGAACGTTTTAAGCTTTTCAATAATACGAAGATGATATTCCGGTTTGGCAAAGAGGAGAAAAAATCCCCCCGCCCCTGCCCCCAGAAGCTTTCCACCGATTGCCCCCTCGGATCTCGCGACAGCGTAAATTTCATTGATAATCGGCGTCGTGATTCGGTTGGAAAGCGTTCTTTTCAGGATCCATGCCTCATGGAGCAGTTTTCCAAAGTCATCTATGCTCCCTGAACCTTTAAGAATATCGATTCCTTCATCCACCATTTGCTGTATTAACTTAAGTTCTGCTTCCCGGTAAGGAATATTTTTTATTTGATCAGCGGCAATGTCTGAAGCATTCCGGGAAAGACTGGTGAAAATGAGCATTAAATGACTGTGAAGCTCTTTCAGCCGCGCTTGTTCGAGAATCAATGGAGTCACTGAATTTTTTTTAACTTCTGAAAACTCAATGAAATTAAATCCACCATAAGCAGCCGCAATCTGGTCCTGGGAGCCGACACTTTCTTTGATTAATTCCTGCTCAATATGGATGGCATTCGACGCCAATGTTTCTTTAGAAACCTTTTCTTGTTTGAGAGCGTAAAGGGCGTTTAAAAGTCCAACGGTAAAGGCGGAACTTGATCCAATACCAGACCTCGCGGGGAGATCCGCGTTGTGATGGATTTCAACCCCCTTCTCGATGTCTAAAAACTTTAAACAGGCACGAATGGAGGGATGCTGAATTTCCTCGTGGTTATTCACAAGCTCTACTCTTGAATAAACAATCCGTGATTTGTGATCAAAAAAAGAAGGAAGATATCTGCAAACAATGTAACAATATTTGTCGATGGTTGTTGAAAGAACAGTCCCCCGATGTTTGCAATACCATGCCGGATAATCTGACCCCCCCCCAAAAAAAGAAATCCGAAAGGGGGTTTTTGTAACGATCATTCCTTAACGATACCCTCTCGCATTTCCAGTTGAAGCTCCGATCTGCAATAATCGAGTAAATATTTAATACTCTCTTCGAGCGTATATTTTGGCTTCCATCCCGTCAATTTAAAAAACTTAGTCACGTCCGGAATTTGAAGTGTCACATCCGCAGGGCGAAGGAGTTCTTCATCCAGTTGAGTGTCTATATGAACCGTCGCACATTTCTTTAGACACTCTAGAAACTCACCGACACGGATCGTACTAGACCCGCCAATGTTATAGACATCCCCAAATTCCCCCCGCTGAGTCGCAATCCAATAGGATGCCATCGCATCCCTCACATCAATGAGCGTTCGAACTGAATCGAGATTTCCATGATAAAGCGTCTTTTGAAGACCCGCCTCGATTCTCACAATTTGTCTTGCAAAGGCGGTGGCAAAAAGATCACTCCTTCTCGGATTCAAATAGGCAAACATCCGTGTGCGAATGATTTTTAAGTGATAACTTCTGAAATAAGTAAATCCCAATAGATCTTGCGTAACTTTGGAAACCGCGTAAGGGCTTGAGGGATTTAAAGGACAGGTTTCTTGGATCGGCACATTTACTGGGTCGACCTGACCATAGACTTCAGAGGTTGAACAAAGCTGCACAATGGGATCGAGGGAAGCAAGCCTGATTGCCTCAAAAAGGTTCACCGTTCCCACAATGTTATTATTCAAAACTGCCACCGGCGTTATAAAAGACGTTTTGACATTGGCATGCGCCGCCAAATGGAAAATGGCATCCGGTCTGATTTTTGTAAGGAGAGTCAAAACAGAACCGAAATCATTGAGATCGCATTCATGCACCGAAATCTTGTCTGCGATGCCCCGGATATTCCTGGCTGAAGTTGTGCTGTGCCATCTTGAAATGCCGTGGACTTTAACATTGGGATAATGGGAGACGATATATTCAGCCAGATAACTCCCACCAGAACCAGTAACACCTGTAATGAGAATCTTTTCAAGCTTTCTATTCATGAGAAGCATACCAATCGAGGGTCTTTTCAAGACCTGTCTCTAAAGATATTTTGGGCATCCAGCCAAAAATTTTGCGGGCTTTGTCAATGTTAAGACATAATTGCGTGTTTATCGACGGCTGCGATGGATCATATTGCACATCTAATTTTTTGCCGGAGATACGAACAATATCGCAAACCAGATTTTTGACGGAAATAGATTTTCCATAGCCGACATTGCACAATTCAAAAGAAGTTGTCTGCTTATTCAGAGACAATTCCACAAATTGAACAAGATCGTCAATGTAGAGCAGATCTCTCTCTTCTTTTCCCTCTCCCCAAACAGTGATCTTTCCGTCTCTTGCCTGGCTAACCTTGGCAATCGTGGCGCCAACGACATGCGATCTTTCAGAATCAAATTTGTCATGAGGACCATACACATTGGAATGACGAATAACCGTGTAGCGGGTCCGTCCGAGGCTCGCATAGAATTCACACATTTTTTCAATGTAAATCTTTGTCCATGCTCCTCCAAAATATTTAGGATGGATCTTTCCGTTAGGATCAAAATCGGTCTCCCTGAGGGGTGTTTCACTTGAGGGATACATGACCGTACAACTAAAAAAAACAAGATGCGGGAGATTGCATTCATGTGCCGCGCGAAAGATCAAAGAATTCATGATCGCATTGTCTGTGGTGTGAATATAAGGTTTTGTGACAATCTCTTTTGAACCCGAAGTAACCGCGGCCGCCTGAATAACAATATCTTTTTTGGCAATCGCTTCGACAACATCCTTTTTTTTCGTAAGATCCGAACGTAACCAGGTAATTCGTGGATTAGAATAGGGTTTAGATTGAAAATAGGTTCCAAAAATTTCAAGATCGTTGCGTTTTGATAAAAAATTGGCAATATTCCGACCAATGAATCCGGTTGCACCGCATATTAAAATTCTTTTTCGCATGGTGAACGATGTTTTAATTCAAAGCAATTTGATGGCAGCATGATATCTCTCGGGAATACCGATGTCTATAAATTTCCCCAAAAAAGGATATCCATAGGTATTCTCTAAAACACAATTCGGAAAAACGTCATATTCCAATGATATTTCCTGTCTTTGAGGGAAAAAATCAAACAGCTGTTGATTCATTAAGTAAGTGCCTGCATTCACCCATTTGGGAGACAGAGGTCCCCCTTCTTTTATCCCCTTTTCCAGAAAATCCTTCACACGATAGGTCATCTGATCAAGCCTCAATATGCCGATATCACTCCCGGCGCTTCCTTCCGTCACCGCAATTGTCAGCAACGATTTCTTTTCTAAATGAAATTTGAGCATTTCATGGAAACGAATCTCGCAAAAGGTATCTCCATTGATGACAAAAAAATCGGGATGGCAAATAAGAGATGCGGCCTGCTTCAATGCCCCCCCGGTGCCCAACGGGGTGTTTTCTTCAGAAAATTGGATTTCAAGTTTCTTTCTAAAAGGGGAGTTCAGGTAATGCGCCTTAATGAATTCTTTCCGATATCCGGTCAATAAAATAACACGCCTCCCTCCAGACAAGACAATACGTTCCATTAAATAATCGAGAAAAGGTCTGTTTTTGATCGGCGCCATTGGTTTGGGAACACCCTGGGTAATTGTTTCGAGACGCCGGCCTCGCCCCCCGCATAAGATAAGAAAATCAATATCTAATATGACGTTATCCACTTAGACGTTAGAAAACTGATTTCGCGAAAGAATTTGGAAACCCTTAATCAGCTCTTCTATACCCTGTCGTAAAGATATTTCCGCGCTATA
>CAYMPL010000051.1:12057-14275 GCA_964392415.1 uncultured bacterium
CGCTTTTTTCAATCTTTTCATTGCTCACAATATAATTTCTCTGATCAGGATCTTGTTTGAGCTCCGCAGTCGCACAATAGAAGTCAGGTAAAAATTCCTGAATGATCCGATATAACTCTATCTTACTCACATTGGCATCGCTCAAACCGACATTATATATATTATTTTTCATGCCATCGAATCCCTTTAAACAATGAAGAAAGGCCTTGGCTACATCACGAACATGAATAAAATTCCTTTTAAAGTGCCCTTCATAAAGGACGATAAAACCATCTTTAACAGCTCGATAGGTAAAATCATTCACCAAAAGATCGAGACGCATGCGAGGACTTATTCCAAAAACGGTGGCCAAACGCAGACTGATGGTGTTTTCATGCGACATGAGCAAACTCTCCAATTCAACTTTAAGTCTCCCATAAAGCGAAACGGGATTCAAAGGAGAGTCTTCGGTACAATAGATATCTTTTTGACCCACCCCATAGCCACTATTTGTATTGGGAAAGATCACCCCCTGATCCTTACTTTTTAAATCTAAAACAATCTTTACCGCGTCAAAATTGATCGATTTGGCCCCGTGGGGATCACGATCGCAAATCGGGGCGCCTGTCAGGCATGCAAGTGGAAATATAAAATCCGCATCTTTTAAGTGCCTTGAAATCAGCTGCTTGTCCCGTGCATCTCCCCGAATGACATCAAACCCTCTGTGATGACAGCACTCTAAAAGTGACGTCTGTCGATACCTGAAATCATCGATCACAGTAACCTTAAATCCACCCTCTAAAAGCCTGGGTACCAGAACGGAACCAATGTAGCCCGCCCCTCCCGTGACCAGAATTTTCATCGCACTATCCTACAGATACTTTTTAAAGTAAGTGTGAAGATGTTCAGTGACATAATCTAACTCTTTTTGCGTCAAATATTGATGGCAGCCAAAATGAAGCCCTTTTTTTCCCACATATTCTGCTTCCCGGAAATCCCCCTCCCGATATCCCAAGAATTTAAAAACCCGGTGCTGCGTAGGAAGACTCCCAAAAAGTGTTTTCACCTGCACCCCCGCTTCCTGAAGATAGTTAGAGAGATGATGCTGATCGACGGGTATATTCTCCCGGATGACGAGTGAGAAAGCATGAGGAGAAATGATTTCATGCGGCGCCTCTTCCAAAAGATAAAGAAGATGAGAAAGATCCTGGTTTTGTTTTAATAAATATCCTAAATTTTTCTTCCGCCGATCAAAAATAGATTGAAAATTTTCAATCCCTGCAATCCCAACGGCTGCCTCTAAATCATTCATCTTACAATTCAATCCAAAACGATCAAATTGAAAATAATCGGTTCCATCGGGCCGCCCATGTGAACGTACCGATCTTAACAACTTCACAAACTGATCATCTTGAGTGACAACCATCCCCCCTTCACCCGAACAAACAATATGAGCGGCATAAAAACTAAACATCCCGGCAAACCCAAAGCTCCCGACAACCCCTCCCTTATATTTCGCTCCATGCGCCTCACAGCAATCTTCGAGGAGAAACAGACCATGCTTGTCTTTGATCTGGCAAATGATCTCCATATCACATGGTTTTCCCATCGTATGAACCAGGAGAATAGCACGCGTTTTTTGGGTGATCGCCGCTTCAATTTTTTGAGGATCGATATTGAGGGTATCGCGCTTGATATCGACGAAGACCGGCTTAAATCCCGCAGCAAGAACCGCGTTTGCTGTCGCTACAAACGAAAGCGCAGGCACTATCACCTCATCCCCCCACGTTGCGCCATACTCATGAAGAGCCGCAAGCGCGGCAAAGCAGGCGCTGGTGCCGCTAGAGACAGCGACCGCATGTTTGTACGAAAAAGTGGAAGCAAACAATTCTTCAAATTTTTTTGTAGATTGACCCGCGGAGACCCAATTTCTTTGAAAACTTTCTTCAACGAGTGATCTGGCACGATCACTTATTTCAATATGTCCAAAAGTATATTTCACGAGCCACACTCCACAACGACCGTTGCCAATCTTCTTGACAATAATTCTTTCAATATTTTATGACTGATTCGATCTCTCACTAACAGTTGGGGTAAAGTTTGTTCCAATCTTTTTTACTCAAAAAATTAAAGTATCTTTTTCAAAAATTCAACGAAGACCTTCTCGCCATCTTATTCATAACGGCTATTATTCTTTTCGGTTATCATGAAATTTTTTTGGGCGCAAACTTTTTTACAT
>CAYMPL010000052.1:0-14072 GCA_964392415.1 uncultured bacterium
AATTTTTGAGAGTGAACTTTCTGAATTTAAGAACAGTCTGCTGCGCGCCATTTTCTGAAAGAAAATGGCGCGCTACTGACAGCTAAAATACCTGCGAAATTTTTCTTCACCGAGCGCTTTTCGGATAAATGCGAGCTGAATCACACCGGAGGTATACGTATTATAGTTTTCATAGCTGATGGATTGATCGGGAATAAGTCCCTGAACCAGAAGCCCGATTAACTCGGAGCGATCGTTGATCACCGGTGAACCGCTGTTCCCCCCCTGAACATCTGAGTCGGTGACGATATATTCGCCGCGATCGATCAGAACTTTCCAGAAATCGAGCGAGATTTTGCGATTTGGTTCTTCAAGGGTTTTATAGTAGCCGCTTTGTTCGGCGGAGTAAGCTACTTTTCCATAGCTTACGAGCTTTTTCCAGTTATTGGTGGCTTCACCGATTTTTCTTTTTGTAACTCCGGGGTATCCAATGATCCAGCTATATTCGTTTTCTAACGGTATTGATGCTGTTGTTTTTAGACAGGCGTGATTGGAGACGCCATCTATTTTAAGAATTGCCCAATCGGTACCAATGACATCCTGCACTTTTTTAATGACGGAAGGGTCGTATCTGTTGACCTTTCGTTCATCGAACTGGCCCAAACCCAGACCTGCCGCGATCACCGTTGCGTTGAATTGATCAAAAAAGGGCGAGTATTTTTTCCCTATCACTTCTTCCTGTGGAACAAGATACATCTCTGCCCCATCCGCAAGTTCCTGTCGATAGGAATCAAGCCCCATGCCGCTGATGAGGCAATGAAACGCCGTGAGAATGTAGCCATCGGGTGAAATATAAGAAGAAGAGCAATTTGAGAAACCAAGCGGGAATGCGATTGAGGCGTCATACGCATTTTTGATTCCTTCGGGTTTTTTATCCAGGTTATCCGGCCAGAAAAATCCCTCCTCAAAAGAGGGGTGTTCAATAAATGAGGGGAATTGTGAAGCGCCTGCCTGAAAGGTAAAGCCAACGATCGAAAAAAGAAACACGATGAGCGTACGAGTGAACAGGGATTGAAGCATCGAAAGACCTCCTCTTGGGTTAGTGAGGAAAAACACAACGATAATTGAACGGTACAAAGTCTTTCGATTTATGTCAAGTTTTGTTATGCTGTCTTCATGCCAAATAAATTCCCAAATAAACTCAATGAAGCGCGGCGAGCCAAGATTGTCTGCACACTCGGGCCTGCTACCTTCTCTCCCCACATGATTGAAAAACTTATCCGGGCAGGAATGGATGTTGCGCGTCTTAATTTTTCACATGGAGATCATGCGACCTATCAACGTGTGATCCGTACGATTCGGGAGAAATCCAAAAAACTTGGGGTAGCTATCACGATCATTCAGGATCTTCAGGGACCCAAGATCAGAACCGGAAAATTGAGTTATGACAAAATTGTGCTTCGCCCCCGACAACGAATAACACTGACAACCCGAAATGTGGTTGGAAATGAAAAAATCATTTCGGTCCCTTATCGGCCGCTGCCCAGACTTTTAAAGAAGGGGAATTGTATTTTGATTGATGACGGTTTGATTGAACTAAAAGTCGTTCGCGCTTCTTCAGATTCTATTGAATGTGTGGTGATCAATGGCGGCAATTTGCGCGAGAATAAAGGGGTCAATCTTCCCTATATTAAGACGGTTCATTCTTCCCTGACGGCGAAAGATCAACGGGATCTTGCGTTTGGAATCCGCCAGGAGGTCGATTTTATCGCTATGTCATTTGTCTGTCGCGCGCATGACATCGTGGAACTCCGAAAACGAATACCAAAATCATCGAAAATCGGCGTGATTGCAAAAATTGAAAAGCGCGAAGCGATCGATCATTTTGATGAAATTCTCATGGTGACGGACGCGGTAATGGTTGCGCGGGGGGATTTGGCTGTTGAATGTTCGAGTGAAGTTGTCCCCTGTCTTCAGAAAGAAATCATTGGCAAATGCAACCGGGCGTTAAGACCGGTCATTACGGCGACACAGATGCTTGAGTCGATGGTCAAAAATCCAAGGCCGAGCCGCGCGGAGGCCTCTGATGTTGCCAATGCCGTTCTGGATGGATCGGACGCGTTAATGCTCTCTTCCGAAACGGCTTTTGGACTTCATCCGGTCGAGAGTGTGAACATGATGGATAAGATTATTCGCGAGGTTGAGCATCATCACTATTTTGTTGAGCGAAAATTTTTCGATGAACCGCATTTGGAATTGAAAAAAAGAGATACAGCGAAAAAAGAGATTTTTGGGGGATCGATTGAGCGCGCGGCCTGCCAGATTGCGCAGGGGATTCAGGCGAAACTGATCTGTTGTCTCACAGAGCGGGGACGCTCCGCGATGCTGATTTCTCGCTCTCGTCCCAAGCAGCCGATTGTTGCGTTAACAAACCACGATTCAACGATGAGAAAACTCTCCTTGGTTTGGGGGGTGCGTTGTTATTTTGTTAAGAGGCTGATGAATAATTTGAATTTGTTCAGGATTATTAGGAAGCGGCTTTTGGAGTTGAGGTTTGCGAAGAAGGGGGATTCGGTTGTTGTTACAACTGGCGTTTTTACCCATGCGCCGGATACAGAGAGGATTACGAAAGTGCATCGAATTTGAGATTCTTCGGGCTTCGCCCTCAGAATGACCCTTGCTTCGCGCCGAAGAATGACCCTTAAGGAAAAAATCCCCGGATAAGCATCGCCTTTGAGAGATGACGCAAAGCCGCAATTAAAGCCGCTGTTCGCATCGTTGTTTTGTATTCTTTTTTAACTTCCACAACGCGCCGGAAGGAATCAGACATAATATTCCACAGTCGGTTTGAGACCTCTTTTTCATCCCAGAAAAACTTTTGAAGCCCCTGGACCCATTCAAAATAAGAGACGGTCACCCCGCCGGCGTTTGCCAGAATATCGGGAATGATAAATACCCCTTTGTCAGTTAAGATCTGATCGGCCTCCGGGGTGGTTGGGCTGTTGGCCCCTTCGGCGATCATTTTACATTTGATGCGATCTGCGTTTTCTTTGGTAATTTGAGATTCAATGGCAGCCGGAATCAGAATGTCACACTTAAGTTCAAGAAGTTCCGCGTTTGTAATTGAATCAGCTTCTTCAAAGTCGGCCAGCGGTTTCTTTTCTTCCAGGTGTTTGTGCAATGTATCAAGATTTAACCCGTTTTTGTTGTAGATCCCGCCCAATTCATCGCTGACCGCAATGATACGACAACCAATTTTATGCATTTTGCGCGCTGCTTCAGACCCCACTTTTCCAAAACCCTGAACCACCACGGAAATATTTTCATCAAGCTTGATGTTCAGGTGAGTGGCTGCTTCCATCACCACATAGGCAACCCCTTTTCCAGTCGCATCGGTTCTTCCTAAGCTCCCCCCAATTTCGAGCGGCTTTCCTGTTACAGATCCTGGAATCGAAAAACCGACGTTTTGGCTGTAAGTATCCATCATCCAGGCCATCACCTGTTCATCCGTGCCGATATCAGGGGCGGGAATGTCTTTATCCGGTCCGATGAGATTAAAAATTTCCATCGTATAGCGGCGTGTCATCCGCTGTTTTTCACCGCGGGACATCTGATTTGGATTGCATCGAATTCCCCCCTTGGCCCCCCCCAGCGGCAAACCAAAGAGAGCGCATTTGAGCGTCATCAGCATCGCAAGCGCCGCCGTTTCACTTAAATTCACGCTCGGATGATAACGAACTCCCCCTTTACCGGGTCCCAACGTCATGTTGTGTTGAACCCGATATCCCATGAAAACATGGATATGTCCGTCATCCATTCTGACAGGCACTGAAACAACCAGCGCGCGCTTGGGGTATTTCAACCGGATCAGAACATTTGGATCGAGTTTCATGATCTCGCCTGCAATATCGAGCTGTCTCAAGGCATCCTGGTAGAGCTGGCTCTTGAATAAGTGGCTTTCCGTAATGCTATTTTGTTTTTTTTCCATAGACTCCTCTTTAGGAACTGCGCAGTTGATAATCCTTTATCTTATTCTGAAGACTTTTTCTACTAATTCCAAGCTTTTTTGCGGCCTGTGTGACATTGCCGTGTCTTTCTTCCAGCGCTTTAAGAATCAGCTCTTTTTCGATTTTCTGTGTCGTTTCCTTGACGATTTCCTTAAATGAAGAAGAAAGGGACGACGCCGAAGCTGTCAGAGGGGTATCCCCTGATATTTCTTTGGGAATGCTTTTTAGCGTTAGCCGATCTCCTTCATTGAGAAGAATCATTCTTTCAATGACATTTTCGAGTTGTCGAATATTGCCAGGCCACTCAAATTGGCTTAGTGTTTCCATTGCCTGTTCGTCTATTCCATGAATTTTTTTTCCCAGTTTTTTGTTACATTTTTCAATAAAAAAGTGAACCAATGGCCGGAAATCCTCTGCTCTTTCCCTGAGCGGTGGTAAATAAATGGGGACCACATTTAGGCGGTAGTAAAGATCTTCGCGAAAATTCCCCTGTTTGACCTCTTCTGCGAGATCTTTGTTTGTTGCGGAGATGAGACGGATGTCAATTTTAAGAGTCTGAATTCCCCCCACCCGCTCGATTTCACTGTTCTGAAGAACTCTCAAGAGCTTTGCCTGCATCTCTTGAGAGATTTCACCAATTTCATCGAGAAACAGGGTCCCCTGATTGGCAAGTTCGAATCGTCCCGGCTTTGCTGCGCATGCTCCGGTAAACGCCCCTTTCTCATATCCAAAAAGTTCGCTCTCAATGAGTGTGGAGGGAATTGCCGAACAATTGATCGCGATAAAAGGATTTTGAGAACGGGAGCTACGGTTATGAAGCGCGCGCGCGACGAGCTCTTTTCCGGTTCCGCTTTCACCGGTGATCAGTACCGTGCAAGGACTGTCTGAAACTTTTTGGATGATTTTCAAAACCTCCTTCATTTTGGGACTCTGACTGATGAGATCTGAATGAATTTCAAGATCAGAGGGGGAACGTGATTTCGATTGATAGGTATTGATCGCCTTCTCGATCACGTGGACCATTTCCTGCTTTTCAAATGGCTTGGAAATGTAATCAAATGCCCCAAGTTTTAAAGCGCTGACTGCGGAGTCGACCGTTTCATGCGCGGTAATAATAATCACAGGGATATCCGGATATTGATCGGAGACCCTTTTTAAAAGCCCCATGCCATCCAGATGGGGCATCCTAAGATCTGTGATAATCGTGTGGATTTCTTCTTTTTTAAGCGCAGAGATGGCTTCCATGCCATCGCGCGCTTCTGATGCCGAATACCCTTGTTGTTCGACAAGGGCTTTGAGAACCTTTCGGATGTTCGTTTCGTCATCTACAATCAGAACACGGTCGCTCATGATTTTTTACAAGGGAGTGTCATAATCAATTTTGTTCCTTTACGCAATTCACTTTCCAGATGAAAATTCCCCTGATGCGCGCGAACAATTTTATGAGAAATCGCAAGTCCCAATCCTGTCCCCCCCTCGCGCGTCGTAAAGAAGGGGATGAAAATCTTTTTTAGGTTTTCCTCCGAAATACCGATGCCTGTGTCTTCAAAGATCATTTCAACGCTCTTTTTGATATTGCGCATTGAAATTTTAAGCTCTCCGCCATCCGGCATTGCCTGAATGGCATTTAGAATGATGTTCAAAAATACCTGCTGAATCAGGGAAGGATCGACGACGGCGAAATAAGAGCGGCTTTGATAGGTGAGATGAACATTGTCTGGGAGATCTCTTGAAATGATCTGGAGGGTGCTTTGCAGGAGTTCGCTTAAATCTGTTTCTGTAAGATTTTGCGACAGCGGTTTTGCGTAGTTTAAAAACTGAGACACAATTTTATTGAGGCGGTCGACTTCATTCACGATAATTCTCAAAAACTCGTTTTGCTGTGTATTTTCCTGCGTCGGCATCAAATATTGCGCTGCCCCTTTGATTGCGCCGAGCGGATTTCTGATTTCATGCGCGAGTCCAGCAGCCATTTCTCCAACCGTTGCCAGCCGGTCGCGTTCACGGATTCTTTCGTAAATTTCGAGGTTTTTGAGCGACAGCGCGATCTGGCCCGAGAGAGGGATCAGCAGTTCCAGATCTTTCGAGGGATAGGGTTCATCCGCTCGGTCATTGATAAACGTGCAAAAGCCGAGCATTTTTCCATCGAGCGCAAACGGAAAGGCCACCTCCGCGTTGAGAGACTGAAAGAGTGAGAAGGTATTTTTAAGACGCTCCCGTATGAGGCCGGCCCCTTCCTCGATTTCCCGATGGATAAAATAGGCGCTGCTGGGTTTCATGTTTCTTCCCGCTAGATATTTAACAAAATCATGGCTGATCATCATTTCAGATATTTTCGTTTTTGCGGGATCAATTTCCAGAGATTGAATGAGATTGAATTTAATCTCTTCGCGGTCGAGGAGGAAAAAGTGCGCCTGGGTCGCCTGAAAGATATTTTTCAGGCCGACAAGGACGTGGTGGGCAAGGTCTCGAAGGTCGCTGGTCTCTAAAAGCGAGCGCTTGAGGCCATCCAGCTGATTTTCAATTTTAAGCCGCCCTTTGAGGAAAAACTGTGAAATGCCCCGTTCAATCAGCGATTTGATCGGCTCAAAAAGAATAAGAATGACAAAGGATGCCACAAAGGTATTGAAAAAAAAGAGCGCAATTCCTTCCACCCATGCGACGAGAATGGCATAGATCAGCGTCAGCATCGCCGCGAGAACAAAGAAAAGAAGCGCCTTGGCCGTCAGGTCTTCAAGGTCTAGAACTTTCTGTTTTGTGATGGTTTGATAGATGAAGTAGATGTAGAAGACGAGAAATAGATTTCCAACAGCAGGGAGGGGGAGCCCCATTTCCGAGAGGCGGTCCGAGATGAGCATGGTGAGCGTGATCAATCCCGCTGCAATAAAAGAGATCCTCTTTCGTCTTCCTTGGCGCCCCAGCTGAGAATATGTCAGCGTGCGGCTTAAGAGATAAAACGCGTATAAGACCGACGCCACGGCATAGAGATTGGCGGCATGCATCGACCAATCGAGGCTATTTGATGGAAGGAGGAGCGTTGTGGAAAGAACGCAGCCTGACAAGATAAAAACCGTGAGTCTTTTTTCAATTTTTATCGGAAGCTTTTCTTTTTCGATATATTGCCAAAAGAAATAGATGGTAGCAGGCCCAAGAATCATGGTAATGAAAAGATGAAACCGTTCAATGAGTTCTGAGTAGAAGATCCGGGAAAAAAAGAATGAAAGATTCCAGATGGCCAATGCTGAACAAAGAATGGCAAACCAGCGATAATGTTTGTCCCTCAGGCTCTTTGCGGAAATTACAATTGCAAACGCGAGCGCAGTGAACGAGCAGAGTAACGAACTGATGGTTAAGGTATTCATATGTTGCATAAGACAAATCAGCCTTAAGGCTGATTTGTCAACCTTATTTTGAAAGATCTCTGGAACTATCTCAAAATCTTTGGTAGAGACTAAAAATAATGGCAAAGACAATAATCGGCATCATCGGCGGCTCGGGTCTCTACGACATCGAGGGATTCAAAAACATCCAGCGAAAAAAATTGAAGACCCCTTTTGGAAATCCATCTGATGAATATGTGACAGGCGACATCGAAGGAACAACGCTTGTTTTTTTACCCCGGCATGCCCGTGGCCATCTGATCCCCCCCTCTCAAATCAATTACCGGGCAAACATTTTTGGAATGAAACTTCTGGGGGTTCAATATCTGGTATCGATCAGCGCGGTCGGGAGCATGAAAGAGGAGATTTCCCCCGGCGATATTGTCATTGTCGATCAGTTTTTTGATCAGACCAAAGGGATCAGGAAACATACCTTTTTTGAATCGGGAATTGTCTCTCACATCTCCTTTGGCGATCCTGTCTGCCCTCAGTGGTCTGAGAGCGTTTATCAGGCTGCGCAAAAGGTTTCTTCAAAATCTGTTCATAAAGGAGGAACCTATATCTGCGTTGAAGGACCCCAGTTTTCAACGCGGGCCGAATCAAAAATTTATCGGTCGTGGGGAGGGGGGGGCATCGATGTGATTGGGATGACGAATATCCCGGAAGCGAAGCTCGCCAGGGAAGCAGAGCTCTGTTACGCGGCGGTCGCCTTCTCAACGGATTACGATTCCTGGCGAGAAGGGGAGGAGGCGGTAACAGCCGATGTCGTATTGGCGACGCTTAAAAAAAATGCCGATATGGCTAAAAAAATTATCCAACGCTTGCCTCAAGTTGTCCCCTCTGCCGTGCGCTGTCATTGTGGTTCCGCTCTCAAATATGCCCTGGTGACCGATCGGGCTAAAATTTCAAAGAAGATAAAAAGTCAGTTAAAACCTTTGATAGGAGGTCATTCCGAACGCGAAGCATGAGGAATCTCCAAATGAGGCATTATCCATGAGCATACTTGTTGTCGGTTCAGTCGCATTTGATTCTGTGAAAACCCCCTATGGCGAAGTTGAAAATGTGTTGGGAGGGGCGGCAAACTATTTTTCGATGGCAGCGCGCTTTTTCTCTCCGGTTCGTCTTGTGGGGGTGGTTGGAGATGATTTTCCGGAGAATCATATCACCTATTTAGAATCAAAAAAAATTTGCACAAAAGGGCTCAGTCGTCTTCCAGGGAAGACATTTCATTGGCGCGGGGAATATGGAGACGATTTATCCCAGGCGAGGACACTCTCAACCTCCCTCAATGTTTTTGAGCATTTTAATCCTGAGCTGCCTACAAATTATCGGGAGTCGGAATATCTGTTTCTGGCCAATATTGATCCCGATTTGCAGCTTCGTGTTTTACAACAGATGGAAAAACCAAAACTCATCGTCTCAGATACGATGAATTTTTGGATTGATCGGAAACGGTCAGCGCTCGAACGAATTTTGAGATCCGTTCATCTGCTTCTGATCAATGAAGGTGAGGCAAGACAGCTTACCTCTGAAGATCATCTCATCGATGCTGCAAAAAAAATTCACGAACTGGGTCCTTCTGGGGTTGTGATTAAGAGGGGGGAATACGGTTCTTTTCTTTCTTTTGACGGAAAGATTTTTGTTCTCCCTGCCTATCCACTCAAAGAAGTTCGTGATCCGACGGGGGCGGGAGATACCTTTGCCGGGGGATTTATCGGCTATTTGGCTCGATCGCGGTGCCCCCTCGACGAAACGCTTCTCAAACGCGCGATGGCTTATGGAACCGTTCTTGCCTCCTTCAATATCGAAGATTTCAGCTTCAACCGGCTCATGGAGATCGGGTACGAAGATATTGAACTCCGTTACCAGCGCTTTCGGGAGATGATCGCGTTGTAATTGAAGTCAGCGATACGCTTCACCACGATGATAGATTGCTGTCATATAAATTATTTTTTCTTTTTCTGATATTTGGTAGAAAAATCTCCAGTCGCCAATACGATATCTCCAGGTAGGTGGATTCCAATTTTGAAGACGCCGTATGTTTGGACCAAAATAAGGATTATTTCTTAATTCAGGATAGATATAATTCTCAAATTTTTTCTGAATCGCGGGCATTGTCGATTTGGTGATATGGGTTAAATCGGCTGAAAAACCACGAGTCTCAAAGATCTTATATTTAGCCAATCAACTTTCCTTTTTTGGCTTTTATTTCTTTTGTGCCCCGGTGCAAGCGGCTAAGCAGCAAAGTGTTTGCTAAAATTTCAGCCATTTCTTCTGTATCTGTAAAGGCACATTCTGCCAGATGAGAGAGAGTTGAACATTCTATAAAATTGGCCAGCGATCTTTTTTCCGCTTCCGCCGCTTCTTTTAGTTTTTGATAAACTTTATCGTCGAGTCTTAGAGTAACCGTTTTAGCCATTTTCCCTCCATATTCAAATTCATTCTATATTATTCATTTTTATTTGTAAAGAATGAAGAAGAATGCAATCTGGAACGGGTTAAAAATAAACCATATACTCCAGATTCACCGTCGTCGCTTTTGCGACGTTTTTTCCGGAGACGGGGAGTTGGAGATTGACACCCAGCTCCATCGGGAGAGAAAATGTCCCTTGTCTGACCCAGGGGAGGGTCGAGAATCCCAGCCCTATATCAGCAATATGCCTTTGTTGAGCTGAGATATCTTCAAGACGGGTTGTCTCAAGCCCCTCCGCGCTTTGATAGATGTCCTTCTGTTTGAAAGAATAGGCATAAGAGGTATTTACATTGAAAAGGGTTAAAAAAGTATATTGGGCATAAATCGCGGCATCTAAAACATCTCCGAGATTTCTTTTTATATTTTCTTTGTTTGATGCAAACAGTTCGCCTTGACTCGGCAGGCGCAGGGGCTGCTTATCAGGGAGCTGCACTGTATATTTTAAAAGCCCATTAATAAGAGTGTTGGGGAGCCCCGTATAGTCGGCTAGAATCGTCGTGCCGAGATCCGTCTGTCCATCCCCGAATGCGAGATCTGTGAGATTATCAGGATCGTCTGTGCGGCCTGTCGGAAGCCGAAGGCCGCTTTTTACCGCCAAAGAAAGGAGATCATTTCGCAGGAAAGAATATTTCAGCCCCAGTTCCAGATCTCCCAAACCAAATGCCTCCCAATTTCCAGGCCTTTGGTATCCTTTTTCAACCGCCAGATCTTCTGCGGCTTTGACAAAATCGACTGGCCCAAGAAGAGGGTTGGCCTGTACAGCGTCCGGTTTATTGAATTTGAGTTCATAGATCGAATTCGCGGAAACAATCGGCGCAATAAGCCCCAGTGTCAGGCGATTTGACAAACCATATTCCAAAGCGGTTCCCAAAACGAGGCTTGAAATTTTAAGCGATGGGGCAAATGATCCCAGACTATCCATACCAAACGCGGACATCGCCGCGCCGAGCTGGGGATTGAGTTTCGAAGCAAGATCGATATCAAGTGTGACTTCCAGATCCTTCACAAGATTTACCGCATTTCCCGTTTCATCAAATTTGGAACCAAACTCAAATGCATAAATCGGCTTCATACGCGCACGAAATCTCCCCTCAGGGAGCGTCATTGAATTTTCAGCGCTGGCGATTAAACTTATAAAAAGTCCTAAAATTAAAAAAAGATTTTTCATTTTCATCGGTATAACTTCTTCCCGTTTTTTTAAGCCTTTCCTAGGCTGTTGCGCTTCTGGAGCTTCACCCCGGTTTAAATTCAGGAACTGCTTCTTCGGTCTTGAAAAGAGCGAACGGGGGTTCTTGAGTCAAAGACGCGATCCGGCGTGAAAGTTCAATCAGTTCGTTTTTGACAAATCCAATCGTTACAAAATCAATTTTTTTACCGCTGAGAATTAAAAAAGCGGTTGGAACGGTTGCGAGATGGTATTGTTTGGAAACCAGATAGGGATCGGGATCCGGAATCATGGGAAAGGTAATGCCATATTGAGTTGCAAACTCTTTTGTCTCCGGATCCTGACCGATGCCAAAAATCCTAAATTTTCTCCCATACTGTTTGTGAAGCCTTTCAAAAAAGGGATATGTCAGTTGACACGTTGGGCAGGTTTTTTTGTAAAACGTAAGAAGAAGCGGCCCTGCTTTCAGCTCTTTTGAAAGGGTAAATGATGAGAGTGTAAAATCCGGTGCCGTTCTTCCTGCTTTAAAATCTGTCATCTGTATTGACGGACTATAAGGAACATTTTTTAAGAAGACAAGATTTTTTTGATTTGCTATGTTGTCTTGAAGTGTTGATACACAAACATGGATGCGATTGTTTTTCACGAATTCGGTGGTCAAGAAAAATTAAAATTTGAAAAAGTCCCTGATCCGATTCTTGGGGCGTACGATGTTCTTGTGCGGGTGAAAGCATGCGCCATGAATCATCTCGATATTTGGGTTCGGGAAGGGATGTCGCCACTTCCTATGCCTCATGTTTTGGGATCCGATGTTTCCGGCGTGATCGCCGATGTCGGTTCCGAAGTCAAAGAGTGGGAAGTGGGGGATTCGGTTCTTATTTCTCCCGGGATCAGCTGCGGTTGTTGCGAGATGTGTCTCAAGGGAGAAGATAATCTCTGCCCCGAATATACGATTTTGGGAAAAAAACCGTGGGGCGGCTATGCGGAATTTGTAAAAATTCCGCATCAAAACCTTCTTCCTTACCCGCAGGGACTGAATTTTCAGGAGGCCGCTGCCATTCCTTTAACATTTTTAACGGTTTGGCAGATGCTTGTTAGAAAGGCGAAAATAAAACCGGGGGATGTCATTCTTGTGCTGGCCGCAGGGAGCGGGATCGGTGTTGCCGCAATACAGGTGGCTAAGCTTTTTCAAGCCACCGTCATTGCAGCGGCATCCACAGACGAAAAATTAGAGAAAGCAAAGGGGCTTGGCGCAGATCTTCTTATTAATTATGCGAAGCACGATTTTTCAGAAGAGGTTAAAAAAATAACAAATAAGAGAGGGGTCGACATTGTGGTTGAACATACCGGGGCTGCCACCTGGGAGAAATCACTTTTAAGCGCAAAATGGGGGGGGACTGTTGTGACCTGCGGGGCCACCTCGGGGCATGAGGGAAAAACAGATTTACGTCACGTTTATTTCAGACAACTTAAGATATTGGGATCGACGATGGGGAGCAAGGGGGATCTCTTTGAAATCTTGAGGTGGGTTGAGAGGGGAAAACTGAAACCGGTTGTCGATCAGGCGATTCCCCTTAAAGAGGCCCCTTCCGGCCATCAGAAAATGGCTGAGAGGAAGCAATTTGGGAAAATTGTATTGGTGCCCTAAGAGGGCTTGACGATGGGGGGGAGTTCGAATAGACTGACTTTCCGTTAATGTTCAAAACGGGGATTCCATTGAAAACGAAATTTATCTTTGTTACGGGCGGGGTTCTTTCGTCCTTAGGTAAGGGTTTGGCCGCCTCCTCTATTGGGAGCCTTCTCGAGAGCCGGGGTCTCAAAGTAAATATCATCAAATTCGATCCTTATATTAATGTAGATCCGGGGACGATGAATCCTTTTCAGCATGGAGAGGTCTATGTGACCGATGACGGGACTGAGGCCGATCTCGATCTCGGTCATTACGAACGCTTTACATCGCTTGAGGCTGGCCGTCACAATAATTTTACCACGGGAAGAATTTATAACACCGTCATCATGAAAGAGCGCCGCGGCGATTATTTGGGGGCGACGGTTCAGGTGATCCCTCATATTACAAATGAAATTAAACAGAATATTATCGAATCGAGTAAGGGATTTGATATTTCCATTGTCGAAATCGGCGGGACGGTTGGCGATATTGAGAGTCTCCCCTTTCTGGAAGCGATTCGTCAGATGAAGGTCGATTGCGGCGTGGAAAATGTGGCCTATGTTCATGTCACCCTCGTCCCCTTCATTCATACAGCCGGTGAACTCAAAACAAAACCGACCCAGCACAGCGTAAAGGCGCTTCTTGAAATTGGAATTCAGCCCGATTTCCTCCTTTGTCGCTGCGATCGGGATCTTCCGAAAGATATTAAAGAAAAGATCGCGCTCTTTTGCAATGTGAAGGCTGATCATGTGATGAGCGCCAAAGATCAGCAAAGTATCTATGAAGTTCCGCTTGCATTTCATGAAGAAGGCCTCGACGACAAGATTGTCGAACGACTCAATATTTGGACCGGCGCGCCCCATCTCGACAAATGGAAACAGATGGTTTCAAGACTCAAAAATCCGAAAAGGCGCGTAAAAATTGCGATTGTCGGGAAATATGTGCATGTCACCGACTCTTATAAGAGCCTTCATGAAGCGTTAATTCATGGAGGCATCGCGAATTCCTCGAAAGTAGAACTTGTTTACATCGATGCCGAGATGATTGAAAAAGAAGGGGCTGGCGCGCATCTCAAGACGGCGGATGGGATTTTGATTCCGGGGGGTTTTGGCAATCGGGGGACGCTTGGAAAAATCAAAGCCATTGAATACGCCAGATGCCAAAAAATTCCATTCTTTGGAATCTGCCTTGGGATGCAGCTTGCGGCGCTGGAATTCGCGCGGCATGTCTGCGGCTTGAAAGATGCCGAAAGCCGTGAGTTTGGGAGGGTGAGCAAAAATGTTGTGATCGATCTCATGAAAGAGCAGGAGAGTGTCTTTCAAAAAGGGGGGCAAAAAGGGGGGACGATGAGGCTTGGGTCCTATCCCTGTGCGCTACGGCCCAAAACCCTCGCCAAACA
>CAYMPL010000053.1:0-13283 GCA_964392415.1 uncultured bacterium
AATGAAAAACTGGAGAATTACCCTATGGATTTTACACAATAATCCTTGCACTACCGGCTTAATATTTGGACTTCTTTTTTTCTCTTTTTTGGTTTTTCTCTTTTTTGGATTCTTCTTTAAAGGAATCTTTGGCTGATTTTTTCGATTCACTCTTTTGAATCCCTTCTTTGAGAGGAGGGAGTGGGGGGGCTTTTACGCCACAGGCCAGCAGCGGAGTCATCAGAATGATGACGAGCAGAATAGAAATAACATGTTTCATCATCATAATAATCGGGATAAACATCCTATCAGGATTTTTGTACTTGTCGATCTGAATATTTTCTGAGAATAATCTTTTCATGAAATTACATTGGCTGGGGGGGCTGGGAGGCTGGTTTTTAATGCTTTTGGTTGCAGCGCAAACAGAGGCAGCTGGACTTATTGAGAGACTTGAGAAAAGTTATCTTTCTATTGAGGATTTTGAGGCAAATTTTGAGCAGATCGAAACCCATCTCCTTTTAAACAGGGTAAAAAAAACAACGGGGATTATCTATTCTCTCCCCCTGGGTAAGATTTTTTGGCATACCCAGCATCCCTCCCCTCTGAAAGTGATATCCAATGGCAGGGATGTCTGGATGTTTGATCCAAAAGCCCCACAGGTTATACACGAGCGTTGGGAAGGGTTGGACGATCAGACAAGGCTGGCTCTTCTTTTTTTAAGAAGGGAGGGGAAGTTCAAAGACCATTTTAAGACTTTTGAAAACTTGAAACTTCAGGAAATCACGCTGATTCCAAAAAAAGCGATCGGTATTTCAAGGATTATCGTGAGACTTTTTGCTTATCCATCAGAGAAAGGGCCTGAGCGCAAGGAAGATGCGTGGTTATTTTTTAAAAAAATTACCTTTTATTTTCAATTGGAAAGAAAGACCGATCTGATTCTGGAAGCTGTAAAGTTCAATCAAAAATTGATGCAAAAGCATATAAAAAATCCGATTGATTCTTCAATAGACCACAACTTTGATTTTATAAATCCCTTGAAAACATTAGAGAAAAAGTCAAAATAGGGTTGACATTAAGAACGGATTTTGCATAAAGTAGATTTGAAGGATGGACTCTTTAGGGTCTAAGGTATCGTGTGTGGAGTGTCAAAAAGCACCGCCGCACTGTCCTCGTAAAAGCAGTTGTTACAAGTTTACTGTAGTTGTTTTACAGTACAGGAGGTCATTTAAGTTATGGCGACCGGATATGTAAAGTGGTTCAATGATACAAAGGGATATGGTTTCATTGAACAAGAAGGTGGTCGGGATGTTTTTGTGCATTATTCTGCCATTCAGGGAGAAGGATATAAAACATTGTCGGAAGGACAGCTCGTCGAATTCGAAATGGTAGAAGGTCCCAAGGGTCCTCAGGCGACAAGAGTCGCTAAAAAATAACACGCCCCACTAAAAGCCTTTCTTTAGTTTGTGATTTGCAGATTTTTGTATTAAGAGAAGGGACATGCCTTTGGTTGAACCATTTTTATGAAAGGACTCATTTTAAGCGGCGGGCATGGCACAAGGCTCCGCCCGATTACTCACACATCGGCAAAGCAGCTTGTCCCTGTGGCGAATAAACCGATTCTCTTTTATGGCATTGAGGCGCTGAGGGATGCGGGGATCACAGATATTGGCATCGTTGTTGGGGAAACAAAAGATGAAATCAGGGCAGCTGTTCAGCAAGGAGAAAAATTCGGGGTCAGAATCACCTACATTGAGCAGCCAGAACCGCTCGGTCTGGCGCATGCGGCGCTTACCGCGGAACCTTATTTGAAAAATTCTGAATTTATCATGTATCTGGGAGATAATTTAATTAAAGGAGGGGTCAGGGATTTTGTCGAAAAATTTAAAAGGGAACGCCCCTCCGCTCAGATCCTTCTTGTAAAAGTGCCAAACCCTCAGCAATTTGGAGTGGCAGAGCTCGAACATCAAAATGGGGTGACCAGGGTGGTTCGTCTGGTTGAAAAACCAAAAGATCCCAAAAGCGATTTGGCTCTAGCTGGCGTCTATCTTTTTAATTCTGATATTTTTAAAGCTGCCCGATCGATCGATTTTTCCGGGCGGGGTGAACTTGAAATTACAGACGCGATTCAATGGCTGATCGATCATCGTTACCAAGTTTACTCCGATATTATTAAGGGATGGTGGAAGGACACCGGAAAATTAGAAGATCTTCTCGAGGCAAATCGGATGATGTGCGACGATCTGGAAGCGAAGATTTTAGGGGGGGTTGATGCGCGATCCAAAATTGAATTCAAGGTTTTTATCGACGAGGGGGCAGTCATTGAAAACAGTGTCATTCGCGGTCCCTCTATGGTTGGGAAAAACTCGAAAGTCATCGATTCTTATGTGGGGCCTTTTACTTCTATAAATGATGATTGCGAAATCAGAGGGAGTGAGATAGAGCACAGCATCATTCTTCAGGGGAGTAAGATTATGAATATTCGTCATCGGATATCAGACAGTTTGATCGGAAAAAATGTTGAAATTGCCGGAAATGTCCGGCGAACGAAGTATCATCAATTTATGGTTGGAGATAGTTCGAGGATTGAACTGACATGATTACCAAGGAATTGATTTCGGGGGTTCAAACAAAAAAACTGGCAGTGATCCCTGATGAGCGGGGGCGTTTGATGGAAATCCTTCGTTCGGATGAGGCGATTTTTAAAAAATTTGGACAGCTTTATATGACGGCTGCTCATGAGGGTGTCGTGAAAGGATGGCATTATCACAAGATTCAGTGGGATAATTTTTCTGTGGTCAGGGGGATGATCAAGCTAGTGCTCTATGACAGCCGATCTGATTCACCGACACATCAGAAGATCAATGAATTCTTTATCGGCGAATATAATCCGCTGCTGGTTCATATTCCACCCTATGTCTATCATGGCTTCAAGGGGATCAGTCATCCTGAAGCAATCGTGATCAATTGTCCGACAGAGGTTTATCATTACGCAGACCCGGATGAATTCCGTGCCGACCCGCATCATAGTGAAATCCCTTATGACTGGTCACGGCGCGACGGCTAGGGAAGGGTTTTTTAAAATGACCCATCTGCTTCGTTGTCCTCGTCGGCGCTCCCTCGACGTACCTTCTAAAGTACGCCTCGGTCGGCCTCCTCGGACTGCCTTGCATCTGTGTCATTTTAAAAAGCCTGATGGGGTCCTCGGATATTTACAATGAAGCTTTTGGTGACCGGGGGGGCGGGGTTTATTGGCTCGGCATTCATTCGCACGGTTTTTAGAGTGCGTCCTTCCTATGAAGTGCTTAATGTCGATAAACTGACTTACGCAGGGAATCTTGAAAATTTAAAAGAGATTGAAAAATCTGCAGATTATTCTTTTTCGAAAACAGATATTGCGGATCACGAGGCTCTTCGTCAAATTGTTTCAGCTTATCTGCCTGATGCCATTGTCCATTTTGCGGCCGAATCACACGTCGATCGATCGATTCTCAATTCGAGAAATTTTGTGGACACAAATATTGTGGGGACGCATACGCTTCTGGAAATGGCGCGGGAATTTAAAATAAAGCGATTTATCCATGTTTCTACGGATGAAGTCTACGGGGCATTGGGGGGGGATGGATTTTTTACGGAATCATCTGCGCTTTCGCCGAATAGTCCCTATGCGGCAAGCAAAGCCTCTTCAGATCTTTTGGTCCGTTCTTATTTTAAAACGTATAAGCTGCCTGTCGTTGTCACAAGATCGGTCAATAATTATGGTCCTTACCAGTATCCTGAAAAGCTGATCCCTCTTTTTATTATCCGGGCGATGCAGGATCAATCCTTGCCCGTTTATGGTGACGGTCTTTATGTGCGGGATTGGATTCACGTCGAAGATCATTGTCTGGCCTTGCTTTCCGTTCTGGAAAAGGGAAAGGAGGGTGAAGTTTATAATATCGGCGCGCGCTGCGAAAAGAAAAATATTGATATCGCGCTTCAGATTCTAAAGATTCTAAACAAGCCTCAATCATTAATTCAATCTGTTGAGGATCGTCCGGGTCATGACAGACGGTATGCGATCGATCCTTCCAAAATTGAAGGGGATCTTGGATGGCGGGCGACGCGTCATCTCGACGAGGAACTCCCTTCTCTCATTCGTTGGTATCAGGAACACGAGCGATGGTGGCTTTGCCTCGAAAAAAAATCTTAGTTCTTGGAAGCAATGGGCTTTTGGGAGCCGAAGTGATTCGGCATTTTTCAAAAGGGGCGTATGACGTCAAGGGAGCGAGCCATTCAGAACTCGATATCACAAAAGGGCAGGAAGTTGCCATTTGGATTGAGCGTTTACACCCGGATTTTGTCATCAATTGCGCAGCGCTTTCGAATGTCGATTATTGTGAAGAGCATCCAGAAGAGGCATATCGCGTCAATGCGGAGGGGGTTAAAAATATCTGCGTGATTCTGGAAGAAACCGGGGGAAAACTGGTTCATATTTCGACTGACTATGTATTCGATGGCGAGAAAGAGACCCCTTATGAGGAAACAGATCCTGTCAATCCCCGAAGTGTCTATGCAGAAAGCAAGCTAAAAGGGGAAGAGGTTGTAAAACGGTTTTTACCAGAAAGCCTCATTGTGCGGGTTCAATGGCTTTATGGGAAAGATGGAAAGAATTTTTCAAGCCGGGTCATTCGTGAAATTGCGGAGTCTTCTTATACCTCCCCCTATCTCCTTATCGAAGATCGCGTCGGTTCTCCGACGGAAGTCTCTCAGGTTGCTAAAGGATTGGAAGCGCTGATTCAAAATAATTGTTCAGGACTTTTTCATTTTTCCAGCAGTGGCCATTGTTCATGGCTTGAGTTTGGTTATGCGATCTTCGACATATGCAATGATTTAAATGCTCCAAAGATGATTCAGGCAGTTCGAGAGAAAGACATCCAGCGCCCTGCCCGCCGGCCGCGGTTTTCAGCATTTTCATGTCATAAATTGAAAAAGGAGAGCGGTTACCTCCCCTCACATTGGAAAGAGATGCTTCGGGTTATGATAAAAGCTAAAAGCCCTGTTCGAGATCAGAGCGTCCAGTAGAGATCTAAAAAATAGAATGTAACTTTACCCATCTCAAGGTCTGTTCTTGCTGTTAATTTGGCTTGCTGAGAAGACCTTATTTATGTATAAAAATCCTCTGAAAAAATGGTGGTCTTTGAATGGGCTCAAAAAATAAATAATGTGTGGTGACGCCTCTCATGACGGATGATCAAAAGCTTTTAAATGAATACAAAGTATCTCTTTTAAAGGCCATTGAATATTTAAAATACAGTTTTAAGAAAGTTCAACCGCTTTCTATGGATTTAAACAACGCTGACCCGGAACTGCTGGAGACATGGGAAAGCTTTGTAGCCCGTTTTGCGCGTGTGACGGATATTTTTTTGATGAAATATATCAGAACCAGAATCAAGCTTGATGATCCTGGCTTTGAAGGGAGTTTTATCGATCATTTAAATCGGGCGGAAAAATTGGGTCTCATTAAAGATGTGGATCAATGGCTGGAAATCCGAAAAATACGCAATCAGGCCACCCATGAATATACCCCCAAAGAGCTGGCGCCATATTTAAAAAAGATCAAGGAATTGACGTCTGTTGTTCTGGCCATTGAGAAAGCGATTTGATGCGACTGAAGCCATGGGAAATCGATGGTATGGTGGAAGCTATTGAAACCCTCTTTAAAAAAGAGGAGCTTTCTTTAAGGGCTGTTGAACTTCGCCTTTATGGCAGCCGTTCGGATGATCAAAAAAAAGGTGGAGATATTGATTTATTATTGCGAGCTCCCAACGACATTTTATCAAGAGTGCAAGACTTAAAATTTCGAATCAACATTGAAATGCAAAAACGCATCGGCGAACAAAAAATTGATCTGCTTGTTATAGGAGATCAGAATCTTCCTGAAGAACCCTTTCATCGCATCGCGCTCAAAAAATCTTTGTTATTGAAAAAGTGGTAAGTGATGTGGCACCAAGCTTGCAGAAGAATATGGATGGGCTGTTCGCTACTATTTTCATGGGGAGATCAGTACGAGTCAGTGCCAAAATTTTCTAAAGCGCCAAAAATTGTTACTTTCAAAGTTGGATAGAGAATGAAATTATTTGAGATAGTAAAATTTAATTTAAAGCGGCTCTTAAGTATATCATTCTGTCTGGTTGCCATGGGGTTCTGCAGTGAAGTCTATGCGGATGGACCACTCGATATCGCTGTCATTTTGGATGACTCTTTGAGCATGCTTGATAACATCCTTTACAAAGATGGCTCAACCATACGATCAACGAGAAAAATAGATATTTTAAAAGCACATATGGCCCCTTGGATTGAATCAAGGCTTGAAAAGGGAGATAACGTATACCTCACTGGCCTTGTTCCGCGCCAGGCAGCCGAAAAAAAAGTCCTTGTTACTGAAGAGATGAAATATTGGGACAATGATTCTAAATTTGTTCCTTATCCTTCGGAATCAATTGGAAAAACCATAGAGATTCGAGAATACAGTCGGGACCCTTATCCTGGCGTTTTAGAAACTGAAATGCGCTATGTTGCTTTTGTACCAGAGCTTGAAAAGTTTATGAAGGAATTTTCACCCTATATGGATATTACGCCTCTGGGTTATTCCATTTATGAGGTCAGCAAATGGCTCAACAGTCAGACTCCAAAAGAAAAAAAATCCAGGATGCGCGTATTGACAGTGACTGATGGGATCGACTTTTTCGGTGCAGAGAGCACCTGTGAAAATATCGATCGTATTGATCAAGAGAATCTTCTCTCAAAAGAGCAGATTTCGCTGCATTTGATATATTTTCTGCCAAAAGATGCGCATGAACTAAAAGATACAGATACTCAAACAAAAAAACTGATAGAAGAAGCCAGTCGTATTGAAAAAGATTATCTCACCAAAGTTTTAGAATGCACAAAAGAGATGCGTGATTGGGTACGTGTTGATGTCATTGAGGAAGGGCATGATTTGAAAGAGCTTATCGAAACGAAGACTTTTGAACCCAAATCTGAAGAAATTATAGATGAGAAACAAGACGACGTTATCGAAATCTTTAACGAAGATATTGAAGAGATGGAGAAAATTGTTGATGAAAAAGAAATAACGCTAGAAGAGCTTAAAAAAGAAATCCAAGATCTTGATTTAAAACCAATCGCAGGTTCAACGCTTAATTATATTAACGATCAGAATTTATTTTTTACGATATCTCCAGATGAAGAATCAATTATAGATAAAGACAAAGAACTCATCTTTTTTGTTTTGAGAGAGACCGGATCCAATAATTTTTCTCTGATTCCCTTGACCACAGTCGCTATTCCATCGCTCCAATATAAATGGATGCGTTCTTCCGACGGCATGATGCAAGGCGGATATGACTATGTGATATTTAATGATACACCCTATTTACTTCTTGAAGGCATTGATTCAGAAAAGAATAAAAAAGCGATCTGGATAAATCTTCTCTCCTTTACGACAGAACAAGAAAAAGATCTTGGATCTTATAATAAAACGACCTATGCGCACATTCATTCTGAATCAAATGATTTAGGGCTTTTGGTACGCCCTGATATTTTAGAAAAACCATGGCATTATATTCAAGTGCCTCCGGGATCGTATTCTTATCGAAAAATCATTCATTCTGATGGAGGCGAAAGCTATCTGGAGGTTAAAATTAATGAAAATGCAACTGTTTCTATAATAGAACTGCCACCTATGCCTGAAGAATTTAGAAATATTAAGTTATTCCAATCGCGTTTTGAGTTTTCGGGACCTGATACGTATGATTTTTTTGCTAATGGATTTCAGCATATTGCCTTGGATTTAAGAAAAAAAAGATGGGTAAAAAAAGACACTTTTGCACAACTTTTTGCGCATGCTGAATCTTTAGGTATCCTTCCAGAGGGGGGGATTTATGAGGATCGGTTGTCTTCAAATGAGCTAAATTCAATTAGGATAAAACTTAAAACCACTGATCCCGAATTGTTCCAAGCATATTTAATTCAATTTGACAGAACCAAGCAATTGTCTGATGGCTTTGTAAAGTACGAGCAGCTTATTGAAATCGATGCGATCAAAGAAAATAGGGAACTTCTAAAATTTGGAGAACCATTTGGTAATTATCAAGACACAAATTTTTTGTTTGGATATACACCCAATGAATTAATTGCCTTGGGAAAATTAAATGATCAACATAAGCTTTTGATCACCATCTATAGTCGTGGCCGTCATTATGGTAACGTTGTTGATTATACGCCCTATTTTGACAATATCGAAGGGAATCCTATAAAAAAAATATATATAAAAGATTTTGGGGTTCTTCATGATAAACTTATTTTAGATTTAGAATACGATGGTGAAATTTCTAGAATCGTTTATGACATCGTTGGGAATAAAATTATAGATGGCAGCCCAAAAAGTAAAAGCAAATTTCAAGATATCAATTTAAGTGATTTACGGGATAACAGCGGTGTTTCAGGCATATCGGTTGAAGCGGTCTTTCCAGACAAAAATGCAATGTACCGAGAAGTTACCACAACAACTACAATGCAAATTTCCAATTTAAACGCTCATTTAAATGGGGGACGGAGCTTTGAAAGCCCAACACGTCCATTTCTTGATAAATTTTTTGATGAAATTATTCCATATGAAAGTCGTCATCCAGAACTTAAAAAAAAGCTAGATTCTGATATTTATTCTTTAGATGATGATGAAGATATTCCTTTTCGAGTAAAAGGCCTAACTCACGTTGATAAAGCAACGCTTCCTGGGAAAGAAATCATAACCTTTTATTTTTACAAATTAAATGATGAATCACTAAAAACAAAATCATATAGGCTCTTATATATCCATCTTGACGGACAGTCATATTATGGATTTCTAAAGAGATCGTATGTGGAAAAGTTTATCGTAGATTGATATAGATGCTTCTAAAAGCCCTTGAGAAATTCCTCCCGGGCGAGCTGGATCAGCGATCGACTATAATAAGCGGTCTTTTTTAAATTCTTAGTCGTGGTTTCAAGAAAGATTTTCTTTTCTTTTGCCGTTAAACGCGATTCTTTTTCAATAGTCTCGATGGGATAATGCGCTTTCGGGCTTCGCGGCAGATCAATCGAGGGATCCAAAAACGATCTCCCAAAATAGGCGTAGCAAAGGTTTCCGATGGTGGTGGAATGACGATTCGAAAAATCAGCCGCATGTTTGGCAATGAGAAACGCGCTGGAACTCGACATAAAATCGGCTCCTTGGAGCGCGGAGATGAATTTCCTCTCTAATTTCCCAGAGATCTCTTTTTTAAGTCGGTAAACAGCATAATCTTCATAGAGATAATGATAGTTGGCAATGATTTGAGTGGTTCGCGCGACGAACTGTTTAAAATGAAAAATGTCTTCCCATGAGAGAAAGCTGGGAGTCAAAATCTGACTGCTGTGATAAGGCTGCCCCAAATCCTGCACATAGTGAAGCGACCAGGCCAAAAAGCGAAACGCCCAGTACGGTTCGGAAACGTTATAGGCTGTTTCTGCGAGGTCATAAAAAATCTGTGCCCGTTTGAGAGCCTCCCCCATCGCTCTCATCGGAACATGAAAGGTCCGCCACGGGGCTTTCATCGACCACTTTTTAAAATAGAGATGGCGGAAGCCCTGGCTTGTCGGGCCTGTGTATCCCCCCATATATTTCTGGTCTTTGGAGAGATTTGGGGAGAGATTTGGCGAGAGATTTAAATCCTGATCCATTCCCCAATCGGGTTCATCCGTATAATTGATTAAGATTGTGCTTGCTGGGACATTTTTCTTAATGTCTTTAAATCCGATGACTGTTTTAGGATTCAGTTGATATTGGTTTAGAAAATCGGACTTTGTGAAATCTTTTGAAAAAGCCTTTGCCAGAAATTGTTCAAATGAAGTGACTTTTATCGGCATCGAAAGCCAGGAGACATCTTGAACAATAAAGGAGGTCATTAAATCGTGACGTTTCCAGGCAAACGTTGTGGAGGGAATACAAGTGATGAAACAAATGAGGAGAGCCAAATGATGTTGACAAAGTGTCATCCTGAGGGCGAAGCCCGAAGGATCTCTGACGGAGATTCCTCGCACTTTGTGCTCGGAATGACACTTTGTCAACGTCCTGTTAGCCATAGGAGGGTTATAGCGAAGGGAAATGCCCACGTCCAGGATATTTCAAAAAAAATTGTAAAAGAAAAAACGTATGCTATAGATGGAATCTATGGAGATGGTGGGGGAGACCCTGGGTCAGTTTCTCAAACGTGAAAGGGAATCGCGAAATATTGCGATAGAAGAGGTCGAAAAAATCACGAAGTATCACCGTTCGCGGATTGAGGCGCTGGAAGGGGATCATCACGATCAGTTACCCTCTCCTCCCTATGTCAGGGGGATGCTGCGATCGCTCGCAAAGTATTATGGTTTGGATATCACAGATCTTCTGATCCGATATGAGGATTTTTTAAATTCACAAAAAAAAGAAGCGCCTCTCCCCCCGATGGAGGAAATCCGGATTCCTCTGTATAAGAAAAAATATTTTCTCGTTTCTGTCTTTGCTATCCTCTTTTTGGCTTCCGCCATGGCGGCGTTTTTTTTAATTCGTCATCAATATATGCCGGTAATGCCGGTTGTGCCATCTCCATCGATTCCCGTGCCCTCTCTAACTGCTCCGCCTGTCGTTACGCCTGTTTCTGACAAGAAGTATCGGGTAGGGGTGAAGGCTTCCCAGGGTGTTTGGATCAAAGTTCAAATTGACGCGGATCCTCCCTATCATTTTAATCTTAAAGAAGGGGGATCCATTCAGTTAAATGGCAACAAAGCGGTCCGGTTTTTCGTGTCTGATGCGACTGCGCTTAAACTTACTTATAATGATAAAGAGGTTACAGAGATTCCCTCAGGTCCCGCCACCTTTGTATTTCCACAGAGCGCTAGTGGAAAAGAAGAAGAAGCGGATAAATAACTATAGCAGTTGCGATTGGAATCGTTAAATTGTCATCCATTTGTTTCGTTGAAAAAAGCTCCGCGAAAGTGGCTGCCAATCCCCCCGCCACACTCATATAGGGGAGCGCGTTTGAGGTTACTCCATAAAGCGTAAGCACCACAAAGATTAAAACGGAACAGACAACGAAACAGGCAAGCGAGCCCTGAAGCGATTTTCCTTTAATGATGCTTTCCGTTCCAAATCTTAAACCGATAACGCAGGCTGCCGCATCACCAAAAGCAAGACAAAGAATAGAAAGAATCGCAACAGGTTTTGGAAAGAGCGCGACAACCAGGAAAAAGGCGAAAACAAAATAAGCCATACTGCTGACAGTTCCAAGTTCACGCTTTCGCATGAGTGGACCAAAGACAGAGGCAACGAGCCGATTCAGCGGCCGCCATTTTAGTCTTAAAATATCAAGAAGAATAACTGGTCCCCCAATCAGGGCAATTAAAAGGAGAGCTGTTTCGCGCTCTGGATAAACAAAGGCATAGAGATATGCCATAAAGAGCATCATTCCAACGTGCCATAACTTTCTCAAAGCCTGAATGTCTCCTGATGTACCCATGACGTCTCTATATGAAAGCATTTTCTGTGCCAGGGGAGGATATCTTCATCCAATTATTAAAAAAGGTTAATGATTCCATAATATTATTTTAAATGATCTCCTCTGACATATATAATGTCATATATTGTCATTTAGGGAAGATTATTACTCAGTTTCTAGACAGGTGGGAAAAGGGGTTCTCACTTAGGGGGTCATTCTGAGGGACGAAGTCCCGAAGAATCTCCGACGTAGATTCCTCGCGCTTCGCGCTCGGAATGACATTTGACAGGCTTTTGCACTTGATTTTGTGAATATTCTTGATATCCCCATCCAGTATGAATGACCTTCGAAAATTGCCGTCTGTTCATATATTAATGAACGAAGAGGAAATTCGGGCTCAGATGACCTTCTTTTCTTATGAGACTGTTCGCGCGGCAGTGCGTCAGGTATTGGCAATGATCCGCGAGGAAAGTCATGTTTCAAAATCAAATATAGAGCCAGAAACTATACGGCTGAGAATTCTCAAAGAATTAGAAGGGCTAGAGAAGCCTTCTTTTCAACGCGTCATCAATGCCACGGGAGTGTTCATACATACCAATTTGGGGCGGGCGCCATTGTCTCAAAAGGCTTTGGAGAGAGCATTGGAGGTGGGCAGATGCTATTCCACAGTTGAGTATGATTTAAGTTCAGGAAAACGGGGTGAAAGGAATGATCCCATTGAAAAACTGCTTTGTCAGATCACGGGAGCGGAAGGAGGGTTGGTGGTTAACAACAATGCTGCTGCCGTCCTTCTCTGTTTAGACACGCTAGCCTGTGGGAAGCGCGTGCTTGTATCCCGGGGGGAGCTCGTTGAGATCGGAAATTCTTTTAGAATCCCAGACATTATGGAAAAAAGCGGGGCGCATCTCAAAGAGGTTGGCACAACGAACAAAACCAAAATAGGAGATTATGAAAAGGGGATCGATAAACATACAGCCCTCATTTTAAAGGTTCACAAAAGCAATTATGACATTGTCGGATTTACAGAAGAGGTTTCGTTAGAGGAGATGGTCACATTTGCCCATCGCAAAAAATGTCCTCTTATTTTTGATGCCGGGAGCGGTTTGCTGCTTTCATCATCCCATCCCCTCTCTCAATACTTTGAGGGAGAACCATCGATTATTGACGCTGTTAAACAAGGCGTGGCTATCGTTACTTTCAGCGGTGATAAACTGATGGGGGGGCCTCAGTGTGGATTGATTGTGGGTAAACGGAAATATATCGAAAGGCTCAAAAGAAATCCTCTTTATCGGGCGCTTCGCGTCGATAAAATCCTACTTGCCCTTTTGGAGGGAACCTTACATCATTATCTATCGAGAGAGCCTGAGAGAGAGATTCCGCTTCTCAAACTTCTGGCAGTCCCCCTTGAAACATTGGAAGCGCGCGCCTTCAACATGAGCAGTGTTCTAAAAGAGCGTGGAATTGAAGCGGAAGTAAAGCGTGATGTTTCAAAGATAGGAGGGGGGAGTTGTCCCCGGTTAGAGCTTCCGACAGTGGTTTTATCTATTCGTCTTTCAAAGTTTTTGGCTAAAGAGAAACTTTTGGAGGTTGAAAGGAGGCTTCGTATACCCAGAGGGGCGTCATTGATCCCTGTCATCGGCCGAATTCAGAAAAACGCTCTCATTTTCGATTTTAGAACAATTTTTGAGAGTGAACTTTCTGAATTTAAGAACAGTCTGCTGCGCGCCATTTTATGAAAGAAAATTGCGCGCTAATGACAGCTAAAATAAC
>CAYMPL010000054.1:0-13188 GCA_964392415.1 uncultured bacterium
AAGGGATTAGATGATGTCATTGATCATTCCATTTCAAAAATGGTGAATCCCTATAAATGGAGGAAAGCATGAGGCAAGCGCTTTACGTATATTGCGTTGTATGGTCACCTAATAAGCCTGTGAAGTTTGAAGCGAAAGGGATTTCAGGAAAACAAGTGTATCCTGTTTATTATAAAGATTTAGCGCTCATTATTCATGAATGTAATCCCATTCCTTATTCTTCCAAAGATCCAAAAAAAGTTTCTGAATGGGTCAAAAAGCATGGTCAAATTATTGATGAAGTATGGGACACTTTCGGCAACGTTTTGCCCTTTTCATTTAATACCATTATTAAAGAAACCTCCAAACAAAGTGCCTTTGATAATGCGATTTCATGGTTAGAAGAAAAGCATGGGGTGATTATTCAAAAGATGCGTGAACTAGACTCCCAAGCTGAATTTGGAGTCCAAATTTATTGGGATCGAAAACGAGCGTGCGATAGTTTACTTAAAAACGAGCCCACTCTTTTAAATCTTCAAAAAGAAATGGCAGAAAAAGGAGAAGGGGCAAAATTTCTCTTTCAAGAAAAATTAGAGAAAGAGCTTCGTCAGCTTTTGGAAAAAGAGGGTTTAAAGTGGACAGATGAATTCTTAAATAAAATTAAAGGGGTTGTTTCTCAATTTAAAATAGAAAAATCAAAAGAAGAAGGGATGATTTTAAACCTTTCTTGTTTAACGGGTAAGGAAAAATCAGAGCTGGGTGAAGTTTTAGAAGAAATTAAAAATTTGGAAGAATTCCAAGTTCGATTTACAGGGCCTTGGCCTCCTTATAGTTTTTCAAGTTTGGCATGAAGCTTATATGAAAGCTACACGTGGTCAAAAACATACGCTTGTCGATTTATTGGATCGAGTTTTAGATCGAGGAGTGATCTTACATGCCGATTTGATTATCTCGGTTTCAGGGATTCCTTTAGTAGGAGTAAGTCTTAAAGCCGCTATCGCTGGCATAGAGACGATGCTTCAATATGGATATTTTAAAGAGTGGGATCAAGAAATTCGTGAGATAGAAAATAAGAAAACAACATGATTAAAAGTGTGCTTGATCTTCAACGCAAACTTAAAAAAAGTTCTAAAACTATTTTAGAGCCTCATGAAGAAATTGTTGTAAGCTCAAGTGCGAGTTTTGATGTGGGAGCTTCACTTCATCCCCATTGGAAATTTTGTAATGTTGTTCTAACCCCTCAAAGATTGGTGTGCTACCAGGTACATCGGATTTTAGCTTCAATTCCCATCGAAAATATTTTGTCTTTTGAAATTGAAAAAAGAGAATGGATTTTAGGTAAAAAAGTAAAGCAGCTTCGGATCACCTCAAGCGGAAATAAACTGATTTACCTGGCGGTTCGAGATCCTGAAAAATGGATATCGTGCGTTGAATATTTAAAAAACAAAAGTGAGAAGATGGCATGTCAAAAATAGTGGGCATTGATCTTGGAACTACGAATAGTCTTATTGCCATTGTCAAAAATGGAAAGCCTCTGGTGATTTCAGATATCGATGGGGCTCTCTTAATTCCTTCGGTTGTGGGATATTCCCCTTCTGATCGAATGCTGGTAGGGAAAGAGGCCAAGGATCAAAGAATTCTTTATCCCCAAAAAACCATTTATTCGATTAAAAGGAGAATGGGTGAAAAAGTGCGTATTTCACTGGGGAGCCATGAATTTACTCCAGAAGAGATTTCTTCTTTTATCTTAAAAAAGCTAAAAGATAATGCCGAACGATTTTTATCTGAAAAAATAGAAAAAGCGGTTATTACCGTTCCTGCCTACTTTGATGACAGACAACGTCAAGCCACAAAAAAAGCAGGGGAGTTAGCTGGGCTTGAAGTCGTTCGAATTATTAACGAGCCTACGGCTTCTTCTTTGGCCTATGGGCTGGATCGCGACCCATCTCCTCATACCGTGATGGTTTGGGATTTAGGGGGCGGAACCTTTGATGTTTCCATTCTTGAAATTGGAAATGGGGTTTTTGAAGTGAAAGCTACTTCTGGTGACACCCATTTAGGAGGAGATGATTGGGACGAAAGATTATTTTCTTATTTGGAAGAAAAGATAGGTAAAGAATTTGGAAAGGATGTCCTTTCGAATCCCTCCCTTCGAGCAAGACTTTTGGTGAGTTGTGAAAAGACCAAATGTCTTCTTTCAAAAGAAGAAAAGGCAGTCATCAATCAACCGATTTCATGTGAAGGGGAAAAATATTTTAAAAATTTTAAATATGAAATCACAAGACAAGAATTTGAAGATCTAACAAAAGATCTTTTTGAAAGACTTCTTCTCCCGACGAAACGAGCGCTATCTGATGCCAAGCTTTTTCCAACAGATATTGATCGGATTATTATGGTGGGTGGATCTTCCCGAATGCCAAAAGTAAGAGAGCTTGCTCAAAAAGCGATGGGAAAAATTCCCTATACAGAAGTAAACCCCGATGAAGTTGTGGCCTTAGGGGCCGCCCTTCAGGCAGCTATTATTTCTCAAGAAATGACAGGAATGGTACTTTTAGATGTGACTCCCCTTTCTTTGGGTATTGAAACTCAAGGAGGGATTTTTACAAAGGTGATTGATCGAAATACGCCTATTCCCACCTCTCAAAGTAAGATTTTTACAACGGCCGAAGATAATCAAACGACTTTTGACATTCATATTCTTCAAGGGGAAAGAGAGATTGCCGTCTATAATCAATCTTTGGGAAAGTTTACTTTAGAAAATATGAGTCCAGCTCCAAAGGGAGAAGTCAAAACAGAGGTTGTTTTTACCATTGATATCAATGGAATTCTTCATGTATCTGCTCAAGATCTTCAAACGGGGGAAGAAAGAAAACTCAGTTTAAAAACACTGAAAGATATTACAGAACAAGAAATAGAATTTATTCTATCAGAAGCCAAACGCTATGTGTCTCAAGATCAAAAAGAAAAAAATTTAAAGGAACTTTGTATCAAGGCGGAAAGCCTTATTTATGCAACAGAAAAAATGATTGAAGATTTAAGGGGAAAGTTACCATCCAATTTTATTGAAGAGGCCAGAACACTTATTTCTTCTTTGAAACAAACGCTTCTCAATGCCTCAAATGATAGAGAAATTGAACAAAAGGTTTTAGATTTAAGAGAAAAAGTAAATACGGCTTATGAAGGATATCGAAAACAAGAATTAAAATCTCATCATGCATAACATATTGAAAATACTAGGTGCAATAGCCGCAGATTTTACCGCTTTTCGTTTGAGGAATTTTCTTTTGGTTTTGATTTATTATTGAAAACGTTAAATGTATTTTTTGAAGACGAACTGAGAACTGCACATTTTTAGATGAAATATTATTGCTTGACTCTTCATATTTATATATTATCATAAATAGTAATGAGGATTTTTATAAATCAAAAATTATCAAGTAATATTAATGAGTTATTAGAAGATCCATCCGTAGCTGAAGCCATTAAAATCTGGGGTAAAGATGATATAATAGCAAAATCCGCAATTGATTTAAGTATTTTTAGAACCCCTTTTGGATCCATTTCACTGCTATATGGCCCCAGGCAAATTGGAAAAACAGCAACCTTAAAACTCTTTCTGACACAGGTCCAGGATTCAGAAACGCTCATCTTTACGGACTGCTCTACCATTTTGGATAAAGCGGATCTTGCTCAACATCTTTCAGGACTGATTCAGGGACCTACTACGATTGTCTTGGATGAAGTTCAGGAAGTCAACGATTGGCATTTAGCGCTGCGTTCGATGTTTTCGGAAGGAAAGTTAAAAAACTGTCGCATTTGGTGCACTGGAAGTGAGGCACGTTATCTACTTGAAAGTGGAGAAAGGCTCCCTGGACGAAAGGGAGAAGGAAAAACCATCTTTGCTCGTCCTTGGAGCTTTCGGGAGTATATGGATTTTTTTTACATCCATGAGACAGCTCCATTTCGATCTCTTTCCTTTAAGCACATCAATCAAAATTGGCTCAATGACCAGAAGATAGATTGGTCTAAATATTGGTCTTCGTATCTTTTATCGGGTGGCATCCCTCATGCCGTTGCCTCTTGGATCAACCATGGTAAAATTCCGGATTCGATATGGCATGTTTATGCAGATTGGATTTTGGGGACATGGTCTCGTGTTCGTACACCCCAACGTTCATTGGCAGCTCTGGCTCGTAGAATTTGTGATACGCTCAATACACGTGTAAGCTATGAATCTCTAAAAAAGGGAACAGATATTCAAAGCGCCAATACGATTAAAACACTCATCGATTTTCAAGAAGATCATTTTTCGCTTCATTTGCTTGCTCGTTTTGATACACAAAAAGAGAAATATCTTCCGTCTAAATTAAAAAAAATATATCCCATTGATCCGTTTATTGCGCGTATTTGGACAGCGATTGGATGGAACATTAGAAGAATTTACGAAGAATCTGTTCCTGAATTAAAATTGGATGAATGTGCTTTTTTGACTCAAATGTTTCGAAAAGAAGATTCTTTGCCCATTAGCTATCTTTATAGTGATCGCAGTAAATCTGAAATTGATTTTTATTTTGAAGAATGTGGTTTTGAACTCAAATCAAATGGCAATCCAACTCAACATCAAAAAGAACTTTTAAAAACATGTCCTCAATCCTTTATCATCAAAAAAGAAAAGCTTCCTCTCATGGCGTATCTAGTTGGAGAGGGAAGAACATCATATTGAGAGTTTAAGTTCAAAATATTGCGAAATTATTTATGCAGGTATCAATAGCTGCAGATTTTACCGCTTTTCGTTTGAGGCATTTTCTTTTGGTTTTAATTTATTGTTGAAAGCGCGGAGCGTATTTTTTGAAAGTGAACCGGCTTTGTCTTTGAATTTTTTGAGGAGGATGCGTGCCCAGATAAATTCCGTTGCCAGAAGCACAAGCCCTATGAGCATGACCACTATGCCAGGACCTGGGGTAAAGAACATGACGGCGCCTATCAGAACAATCGTACTTCCAATAAGAAAGATGAATATGCGTTTGAGCGTTTTATAGGTCATTTTGGCGAGTTCGAACATTTGGAATCTTCCCAGTGATTTTATAGACAAAGCGGCGTTATTTTTCAAGAATAAAATCGGAATGACACTTTAAAAATTTTAATCCATCTTTATCAAACCTTAACAGACAAACGCTATGTATGACCCATTTCCTTCAAGGAAATGGAATTGCGCATTATGAAAAGGAGACAAACAATGAAAAAGCGAATGGCGCTCATTGCTGGAATATTTACGGTTATCTTAAAAACAAGCTTTGCGCCGCATGCGGCGGCAGATCCGACGATTGTCAAAGTGGATGGATCAAGCACGGTATATCCGATCACTGAGGCAGTTGCAGAGGAATTTCAGAAACAAAAAAAGGGGGTTCAGGTGACGGTTGGAATTTCCGGAACGGGAGGAGGATTTAAAAAGTTTTGCAGGGGGGAAACCGATGTTCAGGATGCTTCCCGCCCTATTCTTGAAGCGGAAATGAAGGTTTGCAAAGAGAACAACATCAAGTATGTTGAACTCCCGATTGCCTACGATGCTATTACAGTAGTGGTAAGTTCAAAAAATACGTGGGTTAAAAATATAACTGTTTCAGATCTTAAAAAGATCTGGGAGCCGGATGCCCAGGGAAAAATTCTAAAATGGAATCAGGTGCGGCCCGAATGGCCAAATTCCCAGATTAAATTGTTTGGCGCCGGTTCTGATTCCGGGACGTTTGATTACTTCACCGAAGCGATCGTTGGAAAATCAAAATCGAGTCGGGGGGATTACACGAGCAGTGAAGATGATAATACCCTTGTTACAGGTGTGAGCACCGATAAACATGCGTTAGGATATATCCCGTTTTCCTATTATGCCGCGAATACGAAACGCCTAAAGGCATTGAGTGTGGAGGGAATATTCCCCTCAGCAGCCACCATTGACGCAGGCGCTTATACGCCGCTTTCCCGGCCTATCTTTATTTATGTGAATTTGAAGGCGGTTGAAAGGGCCGAAGTAAAAGAGTTCTCAGAGTTTTATTTAAAGCAAGCCGCTCTTTTGGCGAAGCAGGTCAAATATGTCCCGCTGCCAGCCCCTCTATATGCGCAGGCGCTCAAAAATTTTCAAAAGAGAAAATTGGGAACTGCCTTTGGGGGGAAGCCTGAAGTGGGAATAAAAGTTGGGGAGCTCCTAAAGCGTGGGTCCAAATACTGAAACGCCGGTTCAGGAAGTGTGGTTCCCTGAATCAAATATTATTATCAAGAGGCAGTGGCGGAATCTCAAAGAGGGGACTATCAGTGTTGTCTTATTCTGTGCGGCATTCTGTTCGATTTTCATTACGCTTGGGATTATTGGGATTCTCATCTTTGAATCGATCCCCTTTTTTAAAGCGGTTCCACTCAAAGAATTTTTAACGGATACGCAGTGGACTCCTCTTTTTGCTCAGGCTCATTACGGCATCTGGCCGCTGATTTCAGGAACTCTTGTGACAACCTCGGTTGCCCTTTGTGTCGCCCTTCCTTTGGGGACAGCGATTGCGATTTATCTCAGCGAATACGCCGGGGGGCGCTTTCGCGAAACGATCAAGCCTGTTTTGGAACTCTTGAGCGCTGTGCCGACGGTTGTTTATGGTTACTTTGCCCTGTTATTTGTTACGCCGCTGCTTCAGGGAATCATGCCATCCCTTTCCGGATTTAATATGCTCAGCGCGGGGTTGGTGATGGGGATTATGATTATTCCTTATGTCAGTTCCCTCTGTGAAGACGCCATGCGGGCGGTTCCGATGTCTCTTCGCGAAGGATCTTATGCGATGGGAGCGACCCGTTTGCAAACCTCTTTACGGGTCATTTTCCCCGCTGCGTTTTCCGGGATTACGGCCGCCTATATTTTGGCGATTTCACGTGCTGTGGGGGAGACGATGATTGTTGCAATTGCCGCTGGCATGCAGGCGAGATTAACCTGGAATCCGCTCGAGCCTGCTGAAACGATTACGGCCTATATCGTGCAGGTCAGTTTGGGAGATCTGCCCCATGGGAGTATTGGCTATCAGACTATTTTTGTTGCGGGATTAACCTTATTTTTGATCACCTTTTTATTTAATATGGTCGGCTATTTTCTCAAACGACGCTATCGTGAGGTTTATTAGTGACTCGCTCAAAGAGATATGATCTTCTTTTTTCATTCTTTAGTCTCTCAGCGCTCTGTTTGGCGCTCGCAACCCTTCTTGCATTGATGATGGCTCTCATGATCGAAGGGCTTCCGCGCATGAGCGGCTCTTTTTTGACCTCTTTCCCCTCGCGTTTTGCCGATCAGGCAGGAATTCTTTCAGCATGGGTGGGGACGCTGTCGGTTATGACGGTGACCGCCCTGACCGCTATTCCTCTGGGTGTCGCCGCTGGTCTTTATCTTGAAGAGTATGCGCCAAAAAATTTTTTAACCGCTTTTATTGAAATGAATATTTCGAATCTTGCGGGGGTTCCATCGATCGTCTATGGCTTGATGGCTCTGGGCATATTTGTTTACAAATTTCAGTTTGGTCAGAGCATTTTAACGGCAGGTCTCACATTGGCGCTTCTCATTCTTCCGATTATTATTGTAACGACACGGGAAACGATTCGGGCTATCCCGCTGATGATCCGGGAGGGGGCCTATGCGCTGGGCGCCACGCGCTGGCAGATGGTCAAAGATCACATTCTCCCTTATTCGACGGGAGGAATCTTGACAGGGGTTATTATCGCGCTCTCTCGCGCGATCGCTGAGACGGCACCGCTCATTACCATTGGGGCTTTGACTTTTATAGCATTTTTGCCGCACTCCCCATTTCAAAGCGGTTTTCCTTTTATTTCGTTTGAGTGGCTGAAAGATCCCTTTACCGTTCTTCCGATTCAGATGTTTAACTGGATCTCCCGTCCTCAAGAAGAGTTCCATCAGAATGCGGCTGCGGCTGGGATTGTTCTTGTTGCCCTTACTTTGATGATGAACGGTTTGGCTATTTATGTGAGATATCGATTCCGGAAAAGGATCAAATGGGCATGAACGAGAAAGCAGAGGTCAAAAATTTAAGCTTTTTTTATGGGGATGTAAAAGCGTTGGATTCTATTTCTGTTCCTATCTACAAAAATAGAATCACAGCGATGATCGGGCCTTCCGGATGCGGAAAGACGACCCTGCTTCGCTGCTTCAACCGCCTGCACGATCTTTATCCAGGCAATCGTTATGAAGGGGAGATTGTTTTATTCCCGGAGAATATCGATATTTTAAAAAAAGAAGTCGATCTGGTGGGACTTCGAATGCGAATCAGCATGGTTTTTCAAAAGCCAAATCCGTTCCCAAAATCAATTTATGAAAATGTCGCCTATGGCTTGCGTGTCAGAGGGATGAAGAATTCTTATTTCATCGGTGAAAAAGTTGAAGAGTCTTTGAAAAACGCGGCTCTCTGGGAGGAAGTTAAAGATCGCCTCTATGACCAGGCTTATCAGCTTTCAGGAGGGCAGCAGCAGCGGCTCTGTATCGCTCGCGCGCTGGCAACCGATCCGGAAATTGTTCTTTTTGATGAACCGACATCCGCGCTGGATCCCATTGCCACTCAAAAGATTGAGGAGCTGATTCATAGCCTGAAAGAACACTATACGGTGATTATTGTGACGCACAATATGCAGCAGGCTGCCCGGGTTTCTGATTTTACCGCTTTTTTTTATTTGGGCGAATTGATAGAGTTTGAGAAGACGGCAATTTTATTTACCAATCCAAAAGTAAAGAAAACAGAAGAGTATATTACAGGAAGGTTTGGATAAATGACGCTTGCGCAGAAATCGTTTGAAAGAGATCTTCAGGAAATCCAGGAAGAGCTTATTATGATGGGGGGAATGGTTGAAAAGGCGATTTCAACCTCTATTCTTGCTCTAAAGGATTTAAATGCGCGCCTCGCAAAAGAGGTGATTCGCTATGACAAAACGATTGATGAGCAGGAGCTAAAGATTGAAGACCTCTGTATCAAATACATTGCGCTGCAGCAGCCGAAAGCGACAGATCTCCGTTTTATTACCTCCGCCATGAAAATCAATAATGAACTCGAAAGAATGGGGGATTACGCGGAGAGCATTGCGCGGCAAGCTCTTTTTCTTTCTTCGAAACCGCCGTTAAAACCCTTGGTGAACATTCCACTGATGTCTGAACGCGTTCAGGCAATGGTGAAAGATTGTCTGACTGCCTTTTTAAAGAAGGATCAAGCTTTGGCGCACGATGTGATTCATCGGGATCATGCTGTCGATGAATTGCAAACGAGGATTTATAAGAACCTTCTTGGCGATATGATTCGCGATCCAAATGCGATTGAAAGGGCGAGTTCATTGCTATTGGTTTCAACGCGGCTTGAGAGAATTGCCGATCAGGCGACCAATGTCTGCGAAGATGTCATTTATCTCGTCACCGGTGTGACCGTAAGACACAGAGACAAATTGAAGTTGGACGAGTCATCTTAAGGGGAGTCTCAAGGTAAAGCTGGTTCCTTTGCCTGGGGAGCTTTCTACATCTACCGTTCCTTCATGAAGAAGGGCGACATGTTTAACAATGGCAAGTCCAAGCCCGGTTCCACCCCATTCGCGGTCTCGTCCCCGATCGACGCGATAAAATCGCTCAAAAATCCGGGGAAGATGTTCAGAGCTGATTCCGATGCCCGTATCTTTTATAGTCATTTTAATTTCTTTCTCTGTTTTTAGAGCTTCGATCTGAATTTTGCCGCCAGGGGGGGTGTATTTCGCGGCATTGTCGAGCAGATTCACAAATGCCTGCTCTAATTTGGTTTCATCAGCGGTCAGTTCATCGATTTTAATTTTTGTTTCTAAGGAAATATTTTTCTTTTCTGCCGCCGGCTTCATTTTGGAAATAATGTGATTGATAAATACGTGAAAATCAAATTTCTTTGCGCGCAATTGGTCATTAGATTCAAGGGATTCAAGCTCGGACAATGTCAAAAGATCATCCACAAGAGCCGTTAAGCGATCGACGTTATTTTTAATAATGGCTGCAAATTTAGAGCTGTTTTCGCGATCATCCAACCCCCCCTGGAGAAGCGTGTCGGTATATCCTCGAATAGAGGTGAGAGGGGTCTTAAATTCATGTGAAACGTTTGCCACAAAATCGACCCGCATCTGTTCCACCCGTTTAAGTCCGGTGATATCATGAAAAATCGAAACGACCCCAAAAATTTCCTCTCCTTTCAGGAAGAATGGGGAAACGATAACTTCATAATGTTTTTCTTCCGAGTGATTTACTATTTTAATTTGTTTTTGGTAAATTTTATGATCAGCAAGCGAGGCATCGATGAGCGTTGAAAGTTCGGGAATTCTTACGATCTCGAGGAGCCTTCTTCCCTGTAATTCTTTTTCCTGAATGTGAAAGATATCGCAAAAACGCTGGTTATAAAGGATGAGGTTTTTATGAATATCGACAGTCAAAACTCCGTCGTAAATACTCGAAAGAATGGTTGAGAGTTTTAGCTTTTCCTGAGAGATATTTGAAATGGTTTGAGAGAGTTGATCTTTCATTGAATTGAGAGAACCTGCCAGGATGCCAAGTTCATCGGTTCTCGAAATGAAAAGTTTTTGAGAAAAATCCCCTTCCGCGATTTTCTTTGAAAAGGCAGTCATTTCTTCAACGGGTTTGGTGATCAATTGAGTTATTTTAAAGCCGACAAAGAGAATTAAAATTCCTCCCATCAGAAATATGATGAATAAAATATGAGAGAAGCCGCTGAAACTCTCTCGGAGTGTTTTTAAAGGAAGCGCCACTCTCAAATAGCCGATGCCTTCAATCTGTTTTGCGACATAGAGCATCTCTTTTTTAACGGTGTCGCTAAAACGGATGCTCAGGCCGAACAACTGATTTTCTGATGAGATAATTTCTGGGCGTTCCGAGTGATTATCCATCTTGCGGGGATCGGCGTCAGAATCTCCCAGAACAGAGCCATTTTTTTGAATGAATGTGATTCGGAAAGAGAGGATTTTCCCATATTTTTTACAGAAACGGTCCGGTCTTTTTTTTGCCCATGGCGTATCTTTAAAGGAATGTTCCAGTTGAAGCAGGTGTTTTTTTAAAAAAAGCTCTACCTGCTCGATGTGCTCTTTTCTTAAGGCATGGGTTCCATACCATCCTATGGCAATTGCTGTCACAAGGAGCGAAGCCGAAAAAATCAGAAATATCTTTGAAAACAAACGCTTTTTAAACTTCATTCATCCCGGAATCGGTATCCTATACCACGGATCGTCTCGATATAGATATCCCCCCCGCCTAATTTTTTTCTCAAGGATTGAATATGCACATCAATGGTCCGGTCGATGACAATGGTTTCGCCGCCTGTGACTTCATCAAGGAGGCGATCTCTGGTAAGGACGCGCCCCTGGTTTTCAATGAGGGCTTTTAGGATTTTAAACTCTGTCAGCGTCAATTTGATCTCTTTTTTATTCATATAAATTTTATGCCGGGCCCAATGAATGCGAAGAGAGGCATACCTAAATTCTTGTTCGGTGACTGACCGCGAAGATGTTCTTCTTAGAATCGCCTTAATTCTTGCCACGATTTCAGAGATATCAAATGGTTTGGCGACATAATCGTCCGCTCCCAGCTGCAATCCCTTAACCATATCTTCTTTAGCGGATTTTGCGGTGAGAATGAGGATTGCAATGTCTTTTGTTTTTGGATTTGATTTGATTTTATTACAAAATTCAAGGCCGGACATCTTGGGGAGCATAATATCCAAAATAATGAGGAGCGGGTTTTCTTCTTCAAGCCAAAGCAGCGCTTCTTCGGCGGATCTTACCTGTTTTACCGGGAAAAATTCTTTTTTCAGATGATATGAAAGAAGTTCTCCAATATCTTTTTCGTCCTCAACAATTAGGATCTTTTTTGCTTTTAGTTCCATAGACGACAAGTTATATGAGGATAGTTAAAATTGTGTCAAGATAGTGTGAAAACTTGCGCAGTCCAGATATTTGACATCCTGCTCATTCTAACTATCATGAAACTATAGGCTTTTATTCGGTACGTGTGTGGTTTTAAGCCTAGGTCATTCTAATGAAGTTTCACAAATTCTGTTTTTTCTTTTTTTTCTATCTGTCGGTAGTCGGATACGGCGAGGACCGTCAGCATCATTTTTTGTCTCAAGGCGAAAGCATCCATCTGATTGAAATGGGTTTTGTCTCTGCGAATGTAAAAGCCCGGATTGAGTGGGTTGCTGAAACCAGAAAGGATCAGGAAATTATTTATCATCCCCGAAAGAAGAAAGTTTCAAGTCGCGATGTGGAATTGAGGGATCATCTGTTGTATTTTCGTCGGCCCGGCGAATATTTGGTTGAATTCATCAGGGAAGATCAAACGAAAGAGATCCGGATAATAAAAGTCGTCCCAAATCAGGACTCTGGCATAGGTACTTTTGGAGATCCTTTTAAAGATATTCATCTCTATGCGTTTCGTGATGCATTTTATAAAACGATTTTTCATCTTGAGCTTCGATTTGTCCGAAAAGGGGATTGGGGATCGCGGCTGCCCCCCCCTCCCAATGTATCGTGGGAAATCAGCGGCGGCAGGCACCACGTTTTGGATGATGAACTCCCCTATTTTTCAAAAATCAGGGCATTTCAAAAGAGTGTTGTCTTGAAGGAATTTGGATCTTATGAAGCAAAAGCCTATGTGAGTCTGTCAGATGGAGGAGTTCTTGAAAGAAGTGTGACGATTAATCTTCAACCAGAGGCGAGCAATACGCCGTTGTTGGCCACAGATACGCAATTACTTTCTTTTCCCATAAATAAACCAGTGCGTGTTTTTGTTCAAAATAGTTTGTCGAACGAGAGATATCAATATGCATGGCGTGTCAAAGCCGTTCACCATCCAGAGTGTCTACAAGAATGGCTTGAGTTGGAGGATGCGGACAATTTTTCTGTAAGAGGAATTCTTCATTATATATGCGACAACGGTTATGAAGAAGAACTGGTTGCAGAGAGAGATTACTTACTTTCGAAACAAGACATACATAAAGCAGAATTTCTATTTAAGAATCCCGGAAGGTATGAGGTGGGACTTCTTTTGTTTGATTCTATCGGGCAAATCTATTCATCGAGTTCCAAAAGAATAATGCTATATCGGCGGGATTAATTTGTGCTGCGCGCTATTTGCCTGAGGCAAATGGCTTGCGACTTAAGTTTTCT
>CAYMPL010000055.1:0-13172 GCA_964392415.1 uncultured bacterium
CCAGACTTTAAGCACCTCTAAAGACAAAAAATCTTCAAATAATTCAGAAGCTTGGCGGAAAATTTTAAAAGAGTCTGATATAGGATTATTTAACCTTTTTCGGGAGTGGAGAGCCAAACGTTCCCGTAAAGAAGGGGTTCCTCCCTATGTGCTCTTTACCAACAACCAGCTTGTTCAAATTGTGATTAAACGTCCTCAGTCCATGGCTGAGCTTTCCAAAATTGAGGGGATCGGAAAGGCAAAACTTGAAAAATATGGGCAAGAAATTCTTGAAATTTCAAAAATTGAGATGTCTGAAGGGACTGAGAAAAAATGACGCCTGGTCCAGTGTTAGAAAGAAACGAAGGTGAGCTTCCAATCTTTGTTAAATGGATCGACTTTTTAAAATGGCTTCACTTTAAAAGTGAGAAATTTCCTAAAAAGGTGCGGTTCACGTTTTCGAATCGCATGAATAACCTTGCCTTGGATATCATCGAAAATTTGATTGAGGCGCGCTATTCGCGATCTAAACTTCGTCCTTTAAAGCAGGCCAATCTCAGTCTTGAGAAACTTCGTATTCTATTTCGCATCGCCTATGAATCGAAATTTATTTCTTACGATACCTACGAGTTCGGCGTGAAAAAGCTCAATGAAGTGGGTCGAATGCTTGGCGGTTGGATAAAAAGCAGTGATAAAAACGCATGAGACGAGTCGGAAGTCTCTTTGAGAAAACAATCGATTTCAAGAATCTTCTTTTGGCGGCAAAAAAGGCTTTCCGTGGAAAAAAATTAAAAAAATCTTCTGGCTCATTCTACTTTCATTTGGAATCAGAGCTTCTCTCGCTTCAGTGCGAGCTGACATCTGGCTGCTACATTCCTAAACCTTATGACATATTCCAGATTCGGGAACCCAAAGCGAGACGAATTGCTGCCGCAGCCTTCCGTGACCGTGTTGTTCATCATGCCATTTGCAATGTGTTAGAACCCATATTTGAGAAAAGACTGATTCTTGATTCCTATGCTTGTAGGGTTGGAAAAGGAACTCATCGGGCTCTCAAACGCCTCCAGAAATTTTCGAGAAAATACACCTATTTCCTTAAATGGGATATTCAAAAATACTTTGAGAGCATCGATCATGAGGTTCTAAAGCAATTGTTGCGAAGAATCCTAAAAGACAGACAACTCCTCTCGCTTTTAGATCAGATCATTGACCATGCTGTTGTTGGGAATAAACCCGGAAAAGGTCTTCCCATCGGAAACCTCACAAGCCAGCATTTTGCAAACTTATATCTTGGAGAGCTCGATCATTTCGTGAAAGATCGTTTGAGAATCAAGGCCTACCTCCGCTATATGGACGACAGTATAGCTTTATTAAATGACAAGAGGCAGCTTCATCACCACCTTGAAGAGATAAGACTTTTTTTGAATGAAAAACTTAAATTGAATCTTAAAGAAACAGTGGTTCGGATTGCACCCGTGACGGAGGGAATTCCATTTCTGGGTTTTAGGATTTATCCTGATATGATTCGGCTTCAGCGAAGCCATCTCATCCGCTGGAGAAGAAAACTGAGAAAGAAATATGAGCATTTTAAAAAGGGTCTTATTCCGGAAGAAAAATTAATTTCCTCGATTCAAAGCACGATAGCGCATATCACACACTCGAATTCATTGACATTGAGAAGAAAGGAGTTAGAAAGATTTTATATATGGGCGTTATGACCAAAACAGGCTCGAACCGTGTTAATCGCGGCGGGAGTTGGAACAACAACCCGCAGAACTTGCGTTCTGCCAACCGTAACAACAACTCTCCGGACAACCGCAACAACAACCTCGGGTTTCGTTTACTGAGTACAAGCGATTTGCCAGAATAAGCGCTGTCCAAGGATTGCGCTTCCGTGCACAGGCATTGTCCAGGTCATTTCCCCGTGCTGACAGATATTTTCTGTCAGACGAATAGAAACAGAGCCGCAACGTCTGGTAGCCATGAGGTCGAAGGCCGTTGCGGTTCATTTTTTGGTATCGATAACAACCGCCTCAGTCTGGCCTATTTTTTCCGTTAGTTTTTTGGTTCGATCAAAAGTAGGGAAGTCGAGTTGAACCATCGATCCAGACGGCCTAGGCTCCCCCTTTTACCTTGAACAACGCGAAATTAAATTTTTGGGCAGCGCATCTGATTGAACATTGATTAAAACATCATCTTTGGAGCTGCCAAACGATGATGAGATTCTCTTAAGACGCGGTACGGATTATCCGCATATTGAATCAGATAGAGCGCTGCGGGAATATTCTTATTTACAACCGGCTGAATCTGCGACGCCGAAGGATAAAATCCCCCATCACCGAGGGTTGCAGGATAGAGTTCAATAGTAAAAGAGATGATTCCATGCTCACCAAATGCCCAGTCTGTGGTATCGCCGGTTGTAATATAAAGATCGCTTGATTGCTGAGGGGTATAACCGGTCATCCTCCCCATCTCCTGAGCCATAATCTCATGAACATGAAGCGCTTTGTCATCTTCAATGCTGTCATAGGTATGCCCCCAGGGATAGAGAATGAGCTCACTAAATGAATGATAGCTCAAAATAATCGAAATATTCTTATGCGACTCAACAAATGCCTTAATCGCTTGTGTCTCTGGCTCGGAGAACGGCTCCGTCCCTCGATAGGTTTGCGAATAGCGCCAGTCACTCGATCCCTCACCTCCCCATTTGAAACCGTAATTCCGGTTGAGATCAACTCCAAAGGTCGTCCCATTTTCCCCTCGTCGATTCTTGCGCCACCATTTATAAGGAGAATCTTGAACATCGTAGTCAGCCCCATCTGGATTCACCATCGGCATAATCCAGATCTCTTTGTTGTTCACAAATGCGGTGATTTCCTCATTTTTTCCGTAATTTTCCACCAAATGCTTGATGAGAAAAAGCGGCACTTCCGTACTGAGATGCTCCCGGGCATGATGTGTTCCCAAAAATAAAATCGCAGGGGGATGTTCTTGTTCTTTCGGAACAGCGCTAATTCTTACGACATAAAGGGGACGCCCCTCCAGGCTATGGCCAATCTCCGAAAGAGCGCTAATGTGTGGATACGTTTCCGTTATTTTTTTGAGCTCCGCATTGAGTTCGGAAAGATTATGAAAATCACTGTCTTCTGGCGGAAAATCGAGAAGATAGGCAGGCAGGGGTCTCGCTTTGAAATGAAGCCCAAGCCGGACAAGTTCTGCGATTTCCGCATCCTGAGCCAGCGCAACGACATGATCTTTAAAAACCGATTCAATCGAAATTCCAAGCGCCGCAATCTGAGTTCGCTCTTCTTTCGTCGATGCGTCTATGGTTAAAAGCTTAACCGCGTCGAGCGATGCCGGATCATAAGATTTTGATGCAATCAGTGGAAGAACCAGAAAAGCCAGAACCGCTAAAAATGTCTTTCGCATATCCCCCTCCCAGGCGGTACTTACGAAAAACTACATTTTGAATTTCTTTTAAATGACAGTGAAGACCTTATTAATAGAAGTTATATCGAATCCATAAGGGAATTACAACAAATTTAAAAGCTTTATTCCTTCATTCCAATTATGCTACGTTTATAACGTTGTTAAAAATAACTTTTTAAAAAGGAGATCTTTCTATGCATCTGATTTTAACGTTATTTGTTCTTATGGCTGGATATTTGCTTTTAATATACGCCGCAAAACAGCAAAAGTTTCATAAAACGCTAGGTTGCTTTATTTCGTGGCTTGTCATGGCTCTCGCGACGATTTGTCTCGTCTGCGGAATCACTAAATATGTGAAACATAGAGGATGTTTCTATGGCAAGTCGTGCCCCTATTCAAAGTACGAATGCCCTCACAAACATAAAGGCGAGCATTCCCACGAGCATCACGAAAAAAAGAGTGAGTAGCTACGATTCGTCTACCTTAAACAAACGAATTGCTTAAAAGCTCTCCCAGTCCGCCGGCTCCGGGGACAATATATTGATGATGGTTTAGGCCGCGCTCTTTATCCCAGTGGGTTCCAGGAGTGGTATTTATGATCTTTTGGGAACTCAAACCCCGATCGACTCTCAAGCCGTAGACAATAAGTTCGGGATGATCGGCCTTGAGTCTCTTTAGATACTCAGGCGTTAAAATCAGATGAAGGGCGAGATATTTAAGAGGGACTCCTTTGATCTTTTCTTTATATAAATCAAGCGTTGCTGAAATACTCCCCCCTGTCGCCCCCATCGGATCTGAAAATAAGACAATCGCATTATCCAGAGAGCCGCCAATTTTATAACCATTGATACCACTGCCGATCACCACCCCCTTTTCGTCAACCCTTCGCTGAATATAAATATAGTCTTGTCTGACATGATCGGCTTTAAAAATATGAGTTAAAAACTCATAACAAAATTGCGAAGGGACAATTCCAGCGCGAGCCAGGTTTACGATCACAATTTTTGTGTCAAAATCAATCCAGTCATCTTTAAGCAATGCTTCTTTCTTATGAAACTGCTCCATTCTTGTCGGAATAACGCGTGTTTTCCGGGGAAACTCTTGAGCAATCGCATAAGAAAGAAGCGCTTTATAAAGATGTTTCACCAAATCGGTAATCAGCGGCTGTTTCGTCTCTTTTGAAGAGAGAAGAGCCAAAAGAGAAGACAAAAATGGATCCTTTAAAATATGATAGTTCCCACCATAAAGATGTTTCAGTTCTCTATCCATGATCGCATATTTTAAGGCTGGGGTTGAGGCCGCGTCACTCGAGGATGACTACCGACAATTGTTTTCGCTTTTTCTTTATTCTTTAGTTTTTCAGGCAGACGTGGATCAAAACACTTCCGACAACGCGCCTCATAAGCTTCATCTGCCCCGACAACAACACGATCCCCTTCATCAATAATACGTTGAGAGCGGCTGGCCGGATTTCCGCATACGACGCAAATGGCGTTATTTTTCGTAATATATTCGGCCACAGCCAAAAGCTGTGGAATCGGCTCAAACGGAACCCCTTTGTAATCCTGATCGAGGCCGGCAACAATCACACGAACACCGCGATCGGCTAAGGTTTGGCAAACCTCAACCAAATCCTGATTAAAAAACTGGGCTTCATCAATCCCAACGACATGCGTATCATCTTCGAGGAGTTCCAGGATCTCTGCTGCCTTGCGAACAGTATTGGCGACAAGCTTTTGTTGATCATGAGAGGTAATATGATCGACCAAATATCTCGAATCAATGGCCGGTTTAAAAATTTGAACCTTCTGCTGAGCAATTTGCGCGCGACGTAAACGGCGAATCAGCTCTTCTGTTTTACCGCTAAACATGCTCCCGCAAACCACTTCAATCCATCCCGTCTGATTTCGAATGATATTCATCCTTTCATTCCTCCTTTTCTTGTCTTTTAAATCTATAGCCAAACAAAATGAAAAGAAAAGGACTAAATTTATCTTTGTGACTGTGGGCCCGATTATTCACTTGACGGGCTAAAAATGATGAGATAGCGCAAAGCAAAAAGAAACCCCAACGAATGGACTGCGGGCGGTAGACTGGAGAACAAGAGCCTTAGGGAATGTGAAAAAAAAGATAAATCTTCTTACCAATCTGTATTCCGTGTCCTGGCCAAAGTTTTATTTTTTTAGGATTTTCTGATTCAACATTATTCAAAAGGTAGGTCGCAAAACCATCTGCATCTTTTTTATATTCGATACCGGCAATTCCATCGGTGGCCTCAATATCTTCTGTATAAAAGGCATTATTATGAACAGCCCCTTTGTAGTTAAAAGACCTATCAGCATTAAATATTCCAAAAAAGGTATCTCCAAAAAGCCACAAGGAGCCTTTTTTTAACGAAACTGAGTATGCACCGTCTTGTCCAATAACCTTGCCATCATTGTTTACATGTTCAATTAAAGGTCCGACATATCGGATAGAATCGATTTTAACCATCCCAAATGCTCTGGGAATCGAAGCAGCGACTTTTTCATGCATGAATGTTTCTTTGTCCGCCTATCTATTCCATTTTTATTTGTGTATTTGATCTTTTTTTAAATTTTCTCGTGCATGCTCTAGACGTTTTTTATATTCTTCTTCCGTAAAACCCGCCTTCTCAATCCACTTTTTTCTGTACTCTTTTTCTTCTTCTTGAATCATTTTTTGATTTTCTGGATCATCCCAATCAAATTCTTTCATTTCCCACAAATCAGGAGCCATGGCAGTGATCTTACCTTCAAAAATTAAAAGGAATTCTTCATCAGAAATATAACTTGCGATACCCTTAAGACATTCAATCTTTTTTGCAATCATTTTAAGAAACTGACGGTATGTTACATTGGGGTCATTTTTTTCAATTGAAGAATGCGTTCATTGATCCAAATTTTCACGTGATCACTTTCAAAGTCAAATGGAGGCATCAGGACTGTTGTGCCAGGTATTTCTATTCGTTCATTAGAATGAATTTAAAAGCCATTTTTAAAGGCTAAAAATATGAAAACGACAGTGTTAAAACCAACCAAATTTGCCTATTTTTTAACTCGTTCTGGAACGAGTTAAAATTTGTGCAATGTGTATCGCTATTGTCCTGATAGATTCTTTGCTCAGGATACTCGCTGTTTAGGGAAAACAAGAATCTTGCCATCGACGATGACGGTAGAGACATCTGAGCTTTTGGCGGAATATACGAGGGTATCGTAATCTGATCCTATCGGCTGCGTATGATCTGTTTTTTGATTCACCAAAATCAGATCGGCATATTTGCCGACTTCAAGACTTCCAATTTCCTTTTCCATTCCCAGAGCAGCGGCTCCCTGGATCGTCGCCATCGCAAGAATCGTTTCTGATGGCAAAGCCGTCACCCCATATTTTACCCTTTGAATCAATCCCGCAAGCCGCATCTCCTGAAACATATCCAAATTATTGTTACAAGGGGCGCCATCCGCACCCAACGTAAGACGGATGCCCGCGTCTATCATTTCCGGAACTCTTGCAATGCCTGAGGCAAGTTTTAAATTAGAAGTGGGACAATGGGCAACGGAAGTTTGAGTGGAAGAAAGCAGTTCAATATCTTTTTTATCCAGCCAAATGCAGTGCGCAAAGATTGATCGTCTGCCGCATAATCCTATTTTATGCAGATAACGAATATTGCTAAGACCATATTTTTTCTTAACGATTTTCGATTCAATTTCGTTCTCTGAAGCGTGTGTATGGATAAGGATTTTATTCTTTTCTGAAAGGTCAGAAACTTCTTTCAGAAGTTTCTGACTGCTGGAAAGCACAAACCTCGGCGCCAGCGCATATTGAAGCCGTCCGTTTTCGGCTCCATGCCATTTTTCAATTAATTTCCAAGTCTCCTCTATGCTTTTTTCTGTTTTTTCCTTGAGAGTCTCTGGAACACCATTCCCTTCATCCATCATCGCCTTCCCTGAGAACGCCCGAATGCCGAAACGCCTGCAGGCGTCAAAAATGATATCTGTATGATGAACGCTCCCCATATCCAAAATGGTCGTTGTCCCGCCTTTCAGAAGCTCAGCAATCCCCATTCGTGCCGCCAAATGCATCTTTTCTTTGGTAAGGGACGCTTCATAAGGCCAGACTTTCTTTTTAAGCCAATTGAGCAGTATCAACCCTTCTGCCTGATTTCTAAGAAGCGTCTGACAAAGGTGGGTATGTGTTTGAATAAAACCGGGCAAAACCCAGAAAGAGCGGGCGTCAATTATTTTTGCTTCTTCTGTTTTTACTTTTGGCGGGAGCTTTTTGCCAATGTATTGAATCCGATCATCTTCAATAAGGATATCTCCCGAAAAAATCTCCCGAGCCGGGTTCATCGTAACGATTCTCCCCCCCCGAATCCAGATTCGATTCATCTTAAATTTTTGCCTGGTGAATGCTGCCCTTTTTTAAGGGACTGAGGGGTGAATGAAAATGGCAAGAGATCTTTCAACCGAAAAATCCGAAATTTCTTATTAAGATTTGCAACGATAATCTCTAAATCCGTCGCAAACTCTGAAAAAACCTGACGACAAATCCCGCAGGGGGGGCTTAAATCTTCATTGGCCGTAACGACCGCCAATTTTAAAAAATCCCTCTCTCCTTCAGAAACCGCCTTATAAAAAGCAACCCGCTCCGCGCACTCTCCCAAAAAAACACAGTTTTCGACATTGGCCCCCTGATATATTTTTCCACTTTCGGTGAGAAGCGCCGCTCCGACCTCATGTTTTGAATAAGGGGCATACGCGGATTTTCTCGCTTCAATCGCTTTTTCGATGAGATTCTCTGGGAGATCAGATGATTCGATCATGCTGTTCCTATTTCTATAATCAGCTTCTTAAGAAAGCGATGAAACTTTTCAGATACTTTTTTTGCCACCTCTAAAACCTCCTCATGAGTCGGTTTTCCATGATCGATCCCTGCCGCCATATTCGTAAGACAAGAAATCGCCAAAACTTTCATCCCCTGATGTCTGGCGACGATCGTTTCAGGAACCGTTGACATTCCACTCGCATCCGCCCCCAGAAGTTTGAGCATTTTTACCTCCGCGGGCGTTTCATAGCTTGGCCCCGAAATCGCCGCATAGATCCCTTCCTGAAGGGTGAAAGCCATTTCCTTTGCGATTTTTTTCGCAAGCAGACGATATTTTTCATCATAAGCATCTGAAAGATCAGGAAATCTCGGCCCCCACTTATCCCAATTTTTTCCCCTCAGCGGATGGTCGGGCATCAAATTGATATGATCTTTGATGAGCATGAATTCGCCGGCCCGATACGATTCATTAAGCGCCCCCGCCGCGTTTGTCAGAATCAGAGTTGTCACCCCCAGTTTTTTTAAAACGCGGATAGGAAATGTGACTTCCTGCATTGTTTTTCCTTCGTAATAATGAGCGCGTCCCTGAAGGAGGTAAACAGATATGTTTTCTATTTTAGAAAAAATAAATTTTTCAGCGTGTCCTTCGATTGAATGGCCTGGGGTTGAAGATGGAAAATAAGGAATCTTTGAATAAGGAATTTCTTTTTTTAAATTGAGAGAATCAACGAAAATTCCAAGGCCAGAACCAAGAACAACGGCTATATTTGCTTTAGGAAATGAAAAATTTGCGCGCTTTTTTTCCAAAAAGCGTGCAACTGTTAAAACATTTTTTTCCATCTGGCCTCGCGGCTAAATCAACATCCCAGCAATATTGGCTGTCATAAAACAGGCAAGAGAGCCGGCTATCATCGCTTTGAGTCCAAGCCGCGCGAGATCCCCCCGCCGCTCCGGCGCAAGTGTTCCAATTCCCCCAAGCTGAATGGCAATCGACGAAAAGTTCGAAAAGCCACAGAGGGCATAAATCGCAATAATTTTCGATCTCTCAGATATCGCCCCCCCCTTAACCATCTCAGAAAGATCAAGATAGGCGACAAATTCATTAATTACTGTTTTGCTCCCCAACAAACTTCCGACTTTTAAACAGTCCGCCGGAGGAACTCCCATTATCCAGGCCACAGGGGCAAAGAGCCACCCAAAAATTTTCTGGAGCGTGAGTTTAGCCGGCTCAAGACCTAACGTGCCTAAAAGCTTGTCTAAACCATCTCCAACCGCGAAATTCACCATCGCAATCAACGCAATAAAGGCAAGAAGCATCGCCCCCACATTCACGGCAAGCCTTAACCCCTCAGAGGCCCCCCGTGTCGCGGCATCTAATACATTTACATCCGTTACCGGAACTTTTACAGAAGCATGTCCCGCTGTCTCCGGCGTCTCTGTTTCAGGATAGATAATCTTTGCCATTAAAATGGCCGCCGGCGCAGAAATGACACTGGCGCAGAGGAGATGCCCCGCTCCCGAATGAAGCCCTGCCTTTTGAAGAAAGATCGCATAGGCTGCCATGACTGCCCCTGCAATCGTCGCAAATCCTCCTGTCATAAGCGTCATCAATTCTGAGTTTGTCATTTTTGAAACATAGGGGCGCACAAAGAGCGGCGCCTCTGTTTGGCCAATAAAGACATTCACAGCGCAAGAGAGCGACTCCGCCCCGGATGTTTTCATCGTTTTTGACATCCCTCTGGCCATCACCCCCACAACGGCCTGTAAAATGCCAAAATAATAAAGAATCGCTGTCAAAGAAGAGACAAAGATGACCGTTGGAAGAATCTGAAATGCAAAAACAAATCCGAGACTCCCATCCAGAAGCTTGTCTCCAAAAAGAAAGGCCGACCCTTTATTCGTAAACTCTAAAAGCGAGGTCATCGCATCCCCGGCTACCTTAAAAAAGGTCTGTCCCGCTGTTGTGTTTAGAACCAGAAGGGCAAATGCCAGTTGAAGAAAGAGCCCTCCCACAACGATCCGAAGATTAATTGCGCCCCGGTTGTTCGATAAAAGATAGGCAATTCCCATCAAAAGAAAAAGTCCCCAAAAACTGACAACTTTATAACGAAGCGGAGCAGTCTCAGGCGCACCGAAAAATGAAAGAGCGGCAAGGATAACGCCAATTGCAGCGATGCTGACCGCTAAAAGTTTTCCAAATGTTAGCCAATCCCTGACATTTTTATTGGTTTCGGAAAGGGTTCTGATAAAAACCGAACTGAGAATTCGTTCCTTCATACCACCTCCTTGACGACATCAACGACAGATCGAATCAGCGGGCGCGCTCGCACCTTCTCTTTTTTTATAACAAATGCTTTTGCGAGTTCGCCTTCAACCGCTTCCCGTTTTTTCTCATCGTTATAATGGAGAGTCAAGAGAGATTCACGCGGAGAGACAGCATCGCCCACTTTCTTATGCAAAACAACCCCGACAGAATGATCTATCTTCTCATCAATCTTCTGCCTGCCGCCGCCCAACATCGAAACAACATTTCCCAAAAGGCGCGCATCTATTTCATGAATAATCCCCTTTTGTCTGGAGAAGAATTCCACTCTTCTTTGCGCCTTTGGCAAATATTTAAATGTGTGAAGCGCTCTTACATCCCCCCCTTGTTCACCGATCATCTTTTCGAATTTTTTAAGAGCCGTCCCATTTTGAATAACCGTTTTCGAAAGCCTGATCCCTTCTTCAAAATTCTTTGCTATCCCTCCGAGACAAAGCATCTGTGCCGATAGAGCCAAAGAAAGCTCTTTAAGATCCTCGGGCCCTTCTCCTCTCAAAACCTCCACCGCCTCTTCAATCTCCAGACTGTTGCCAAGCTTGTTTCCGAGCGGCTGATTCATGTCAGTAACCAATGCCACCATCTTCTTTCCAAAAAGCTCTCCTGTTTTGACAAGCCACTTTGCAAGAAGTTTTGCCGATGGGAATGTCCGCATAAACGCCCCTTTCCCATATTTAACATCGAGAACCATGCCATCCGTTCCCGCGGCAAGCTTCTTGCTCATGATCGATGCGACAATCAGCGGGATACAATCGACGGTTGCCGTCACATCCCGAAGCGCATACATCCTGGCATCTGCCGGGGCTAACTCCTTTGTCTGTCCCATCATCGAAAGACCATTTTTTTTAACCGCAGATTGAAACTGTTCGATAGAAAGGCGGACATCGAAACCGGGGATCGACTCAATCTTATCGAGCGTCCCCCCCGTATGCCCAAGCCCCCTCCCCGCAATCATGGGAACCGCTACCGAATAAGACGCGACAATGGGCGCCACAATAAATGAGGTTTTATCCCCCACCCCTCCGGTGGAGTGTTTATCAATTTTTTTATATGGGATATCGGAAAAATCCAAAATCTGCCCTGAATGAAGCATTTCTTTGGTAAGAAAAAGGGTCTCCTGAAAATCAGGCGGTCGAAAACAGCAGGCCATGAGATACGCAGACATCTGGTAGTCAGGAATGCTCCCTTCCGTAAAACCCCTTACAAGATACGAAATTTCATTTTGATTGAGCGATTTTCCCTCTTTTTTTTTCTGAATAAGATCAGAAACTCTCATGAAAAGAGCTCCTTTAAAAAACTCTTTCCATGTTTCAGCGGTTTCAGGTGAAAAATTTCCGCAAGCGTCTGCCCCACATCCGAAAATGTCTCCCTGATTTTAAGATCCCTGCTTTTCCCCCCTGCCGCGTAGACCAAAAGAGGGACATATTCGCGCGTATGGTCTGTTCCAGGGTGAGTTGGATCGTTTCCATGATCGGCGGTAATGATGATCATGCCATCACCTTTCAGAGCTTCCATGAGTTCCGGAAGTTCTTCATCAAATTCCCTAAGCGCTCTGGCAAATCCTTCAACATCATTCCGATGCCCATAAAGCATGTCAAAGTCGACGAGATTGGCAAAGACAAGACCCTTCTTTAATTTTTTAAACTCATCGAGAGTCGCTTCCATCCCCTCTCTATTCGATTTTGTTTTTCGGGCCCGGCTAATCCCCTGACCATCATAGATATCTTCTATTTTTCCAATCCCAATGACTTCAATCGAAGAATCGAAAAGGGCATTGAGAACCGTTGGTTCGGGAAGTTTTAAAACATAATCCTTCCGATAAGCGGTTCTCTGAAATGTCTCTGGCGTCTCACCCGCAAACGGCCGCGCGATCACCCGCCCAATCCCATAGTCATCAGAGAGTTTGCGGGCAATTTCACACATTCTATACAGTTCTTCCAATGGAAATACCTTCTCATGGCAGGCGATCTGAAAAACAGAATCAGCGGAGGTATAGACGATCGGATATTTTGTCTTAAGATGCTCTCCTCCAAGCTCCTTAATAATTTCTGTTCCGGACGCAGCCTTATTTCCGAGAATTCTCTCTACCCCGGTTTTCTCGATGAACGCGTCGATCAATTTTTTTGGAAAACCGTTGGGAAAAGTTGGAAAGGCTTTTTTAAGCTGGATCCCTGCAATCTCCCAATGGCCGGTCGACGTGTCTTTACCGGGAGAAACTTCGTTCATCTTTCCATAGGAACCGGCCAATTTTTTTGGAATCCCAACTCCTGGAATTTTAGAAATCGCGCCAAGCCCTAATTTTTCCAATGTCGGGAGTTTCAATCCCCCCACTGATTCAGCAATATGCCGAAGGGTATGAGAACCCGCATCGCCATATTTTCCCGCGTCGGGGAGCGCCCCAATGCCGACACCATCCATGACAAGAATGGCAACACGGTTAATAGCCAAACATTCTTCCTTTCGATTTACCCGTTACTATAGAAACCCCCTGGCTTGTGCCAATACGGTTTGCGCCTGCGGCAATCATCGCCTGCATCTCTTGTAAGGTTCGAGGGGGGGGGGGGGGGGGGGGGGGGGGGGGGGGGGGGGGGGGGGGGGGGGG
>CAYMPL010000056.1:0-12605 GCA_964392415.1 uncultured bacterium
CGATGAGGCTTGGGTCCTATCCCTGTGCGCTACGGCCCAAAACCCTCGCCAAACATATTTATGGAAAAAATGACATTTCAGAGCGTCATCGTCACCGCTATGAATTTAACAACGATTACCGCACTATTTTTGAAAAAAATGGCATGGTATTTAGCGGCGAATTTCTTGAAAAAAATCTGGTTGAGATCATGGAGCTCCCTTCACATCCTTGGTTTTTGGGGTGTCAGTTTCATCCTGAATTTAAATCACGTCCATTAGAACCCCATCCTTTGTTTTCCGACTTTATCCGGGCTTCACTGGAAAAGCAGTTGAAAGTCAGCCCGGAAAAGATTAAGAGAAGGGGCATGGAAAACAAGGGAAGGGCGAATAGTGCTGTCAGAAATTCCGTCCTTTGAAATTGCCGGCGAGATTCCCATCGGTGGAAGGCATCCATTTGTCTTGATCAGCGGCCCCAATGTGATTGAGAGTGAAAAGCTCTGTTTCAAAGTGGCTGAAGAACTTTTGGCTCTGACCTCGTCGCTCGATATCCCGTTCATTTTCAAAAGCTCTTATGACAAGGCGAATCGCTCCTCGATTCATTCATTCCGAGGTCCTGGCCTAAAAGAAGGGTTGGACATTTTAAAAACAGTAAAATCCCGTTACAAAATTCCCGTTTTAACGGATGTCCATTCTGTGGAAGAAGTTTTGCCTGTGGCGGAGGTGGTGGATGTCATTCAAATTCCTGCGTTCCTCTGTCGCCAGACAGATCTCGTGGCTGCTGCGGCAAAAACGGGGAAACCGGTAAATATCAAAAAGGGACAATTTCTGGCGCCGGGAGATATGAAAAATATTGTTGAAAAAATCACCTCTCATGGGAACCACCAAATTTTGCTGACGGAAAGAGGGGTTTCATTTGGTTATCGGAACTTAATTGTCGATATGACGTCATTTCAGGAGATGCGTTTCCTCGGTTACCCCGTTGTCTTTGATGCGACACACAGTGTTCAACTTCCGACAGCGGAAGGGAACCGCACCGGCGGCCGGCGCGAGTTTATTCCCATTCTCTCCCGCGCGGCTGTTGCCAGCGGAATCGATGCGCTCTTTTTAGAAGTGCACCCGGAGCCCGATCTTGCCAAGTGCGATGCGGCAAGCTGCACGCGGCTGGGGGACATTGAGCCGCTTTTACGGACTTTAAAATCAATGGATGCCATCGTGAAGGGAGATCAGTCTTAGATGAGTTCCTCCATCGAGCAGGCGAAGCGCGTTCTTCGGATTGAGGCGGAAGCTATTTTAAGTCTGCTGGATAAAGTGGGAGAAAATTTTGATAAGGCAATCGATCTTCTGATCCACTGCCGAGGCAAAGTGGTTGTGACAGGGATGGGAAAATCGGGGCAGATTTGCAGAAAAATTGCGGCAACGCTTGCGAGCACAGGAACCCCCGCTTTTTTTCTTCATTCGGCAGAGGGGATCCATGGCGATCTGGGGATGGTTGCGAAAGAGGATGTGGCCCTTGCTATTTCCTACAGCGGTGAAACAGATGAGCTGATCGGGATTCTTCCGATGGTAAAAAGGCTTGGCGTTTCGATTATTTCCATGACAGGGAATATGCAGTCGACACTGGCGCGGGCATCGGATGTTGTTTTGGATTTGAATGTTCCGGAAGAAGCGTGTCCTTTGGGGCTTGCCCCCACAGCCAGTACAACGGCAACACTCGCCATGGGAGACGCTCTGGCGGTCGCCCTTCTCGAAAAAAGGGGATTTAGAGAATCTGATTTTGCGCTTCTTCACCCCGGTGGAACGCTGGGGCGAAAACTCCTCTTTAAAGTCAAAGACCTGATGAAGGTGAAAGAAGAGATTCCGCTTGTAAAAATCCGCTCTAACATGCGAGAGACACTCATGGAGATTACCTCCAAGCATTTGGGAACGACCGGTGTTGTAGACGATTCAGGAAAACTGGTTGGGATTATTACGGATGGAGACCTCAGGCGCTGTCTTCGTAAAACAACGGACAAAACAACAGATTTCTTCAACCAAACGGCCGCCGATCTGATGACAAAAAATCCCAAAACGATCGATCAGGAGGAGCTCGCCTCCAAAGCCCTCCATATCATGGAGAAACATACGATTACCTGCCTGTTCGTCGTCGACAGCGACGCCCATCCCGCCGGCATCCTCCATCTTCACGATCTCATTCGGGTGAAGGTCGTCTAATGTCATTCCGAGGAGCGAAGCAATGTCATTCCGAGGAGCGAAGCAATGTCATTCCGAGGAGCGAAGCGACGAGGAATCTCCATCAGAATGACACTTTTTTCCAGTTTTTGACAAAATCAGGTATCTGGCTAGAATAAAAGCTATCTGGTGTAGAACGTATGCGATCGCAGGATATTATTTTTTCCCTTTTATTTCTTCTCATTTTCATCTCATTTTACGGCTGTGGGAAGGGGGTAGAGGTCGGTCTGCCTGGAATTGCCCCACCCTTGCAAACGACCATTTCCGGACAGGTTGAGACGGTGACGGCTGTGGCGGGACAACTTGCGGAGGCCCCCGCAACTGTTTCACTTGTTGACGCTTCGGGGAAAACGGTTGCCACAGCGCCTCTCAGGGAAGATGGAACGTTTACGATAGCGACAGAGCTTTCGAAAGAGCAAGGCGGTTTTTTTAAAATTGTCATTGAAAGAAAAGGGGATATTGATTTGGAAAGCGCTGTGGCTATTGAAGCGGGAAAAGATATTAGCCCAGGCCAATTAAGGATCGATCCCGTGACAACACTCGCCCTCTTTTTGGGGGAGGCTTACAACGATTCAGAAGCGAGGGCGTTTAAACGGGCGCTGACGTTTTATACCCCCATTCTAAAGTCTCTCGATCCGGCAGTTGTTAAAGCTGCTCTTTTGGAACTTCAGAATCCATCTCAAGATTTTGACACATTTATTGGAGGAGCAAATGCGTTTCGAAAGGTTCTCGAGGCTCTTTTTACTTTCGTTGAGCCTCAGCCTGTTGGTTTATAATCGACCTGCCCTTAGTGGTGTCTGTAATGTCTTTCAGGCGCTCGATGATCTGCTGGGAGGTTCTGTAACGGAGGGAGGTTTTATATTTGACGTCAATGCGCCACAATTCGAGCTTGGGGAGGATAAAAGGCTTCTTTCTCTATTAAGGGACTTCGATCTCTTTGATGGAAAACGGGATGAGCTTCGGCGACGTCTTCAGACGGAACAGTCGGCATCTCTTACGAACCCTGCTGAAATTGAGCGTTTGGAAAGGGAACTCTTTAATTTGGTCCCCCCCGGATTTCGCTTTGATCTTCCTCATGGTAAAGATTGCATTCTTCAGTTTAATATTGCCATTGAGGATATGAGAACTGTTTCGACTCAAGCAGGAAAAGAGTCCTCACGCCCCGCTGCGGCTGGGGAGGAGGGGAGAGCTTTTTTCGGGTTGGTTGGTTGGAATGCGGCGAGATCCCGATTTGAAAAAGCTCAAGGTTTTAATGCAACGGCGAGGGGGCTGCTTCGAAAAATCAGAGAATGGCCTGGATTTATTGTGACCGACACAAACGCTTTTTGCATGACAGCCACGCTTCCTCAGGGCGCAGAGATCGAATTTTTTTATGAGTTTTTTAGCGCAGCTACAAGAAGTGAACGTGTCAGTCTTTTCATGACACTTTCTGGGACTGTTCGATGCTGCTGTTTTGGAGCGCCTTCTCCTGAAGAGGAACAACCCCCAGCGCCGACACCGACACCTATCGGGGAGCCAGCTCCAACCGAGCGTCCCGTGACGCAGGATGTCGTTCCGTCACCTCCAGTTCAAACGATAACTGAAATTCCTTCGATACCCGTTCAATGCCGGGTAGCTGCGCTGAGTGACGCCTCATTGCCTTCCACCATTAAATCAGTTCTTTCCTTTTTGACGCTTGCGAGCGGCAAGCTCTCTTTCGATAGTGCAGGTGGAATTTTAAATCTATCAGAGACTTCTTTTGTGAAAACACCCTCCCTCGACGAGGCTAACAGAATATTGCGGTTTCAGTTCCTCTTGACAAATCTGCAAGGACCCGAAACCCGGATCGATGCGGCGGGGAGAAAAACGGCAACGCCTGGAACTGCAAATGTGTCTCTGAATCTTGCGGCTCTCGATTCGGGGGGGAAGAATATAGCGTTTGCCCAGAGGACGATTCCAACACGTCTTCCCATATTGTCATCAGGAGCATTTAGCTTTATTCCCGAATCAACAATGAGCGGAGTTGTCAAAGTTAAAAGCGACGGAATGACGATCGATTTTGAAGTTAATCTTCCTATCAACGCGCGTGTTGTGACGATCACCTTCACTGAAGATTCTTCATTTACGGCAAAAGAGTTTTCTGCCGGTGTTTGTGAACTTCCCGGCACACAAACTCCATGAGGTTTTGTATGTCATCTATAAAAGGCTTGTCTCAGGGAATAAGAGAGATCGTCATTTTTGGATCTGTGTTGTTATGGATAGGGTGCGAGAGAGGAGTCGAAGTCGCTCCCCCAACTCAAACGACACCGCCAGCGGCGACAGGAGAGGCGGCTGTGGCTCAAGCATCCGAGATTCCCAATATTACAAGCTCAATTTTTCAAAACCAGTCGTTTGAATGTTTAAATGAGGTGTATAATACTTCGCAAAATGCGAAACAGTCGGTGATTTTTCAGAAAGATTTTGAAAAATGTCGGTTTTTGGCGGTCGTTGCCGAAGAATTCCTTGGAGGGAAGTCGACAAATCGAGGACATGTCTTTTCCAAAGAAGCGCTTGAGAATCCGGCTTCGGATACCTTTGGAGAATATCGCAATGAAGTTATTAATCCGAATACTTCTGCAAACAACGATCTTTCCGCTTCCCAGCGGGCGCAGAGTGAGCTTTCAGGGCGATGCAGTGCCACTGAAGAAATTAAAGTAAAAAAGATTGAACCGACTCCTGGAGCGCTCCGCATTGTTCCACCGGGCTGTAAAGATGATGCCGGAAACCAGCTCGAATACGCGTTTAGCCTTGTTTTTTGTTGTCCGAAACCGGTATCAACGCCTTCTCCCACACCGTCCGATGGAGGGGGTGCTGCGCCTTCTCCAACACCCGTCATTAACTCGACGTCTCCGATATCTTTCACTTGCAGGAAAGCGACGAATAGATTTCAGGATTCAACTCTTGCCTTTCCGGATGATATTGATTTTTTCGGATTTGACCGCCCCGGTTCTTTCAATCAGGATTTAATTGAAAGGGCTGAAGGATCTCAAGCCGGTGAGAAGCTTGTCATAAAGGCAATTACCTCCATACTAACTCCCTCGAGTGTGGGTGTTTCATTTGATGATAGGCAAGACATTTCTAAAGTATCGACCGTCGGCGGCGACTCATCTTTTGTCTTCCTCGATGATGGCACTTCTCTTTCGAATAATGGAATGATTACCAAATCTCCCGGGGGGGCAACGCTTTTAGTGAAGATGGAGCTTATTTCACCTTTGCTGGATGGTTTCGAAATTCGGATACCTAAAAAAGTTTTGGATGAGATTCCTTTTAGACATCTCATAGTCTTTGCAAACAAGACTTTTCTGGGTAAGCTGCAAACAATTGCAATTTTTTGCGTGTTGGATCCTGTCTTGCCTCAATAGGTTGGCATGGATTTTGCTTGCGGTTTTGACACCCTGCCTCATTGGTGTTAGCATAAAACTGTATTACATCTTGGAAGTTTACCTCGAAACAAGTACAGGGGTAGAACCCAATCAGAAGGGTGGCAAGAGTGTTAACGGTCAGACGCACATCGCCGCTTGCTTTTTTGGTTTTGGCGGTTGTGGTCGCAGAATTGCTGGTTTTTATGCCGACAAGCATTAAACAAGAGTCGACAATGAATGACATTGTGATTCCATCCGAAGGGGCGAACTTAAGCATTAAAGGTTTTCGGGCCGTCCATTTCAATCAAGAAGGTCAAAAGGAAATTATTAAAGCGGATGAGGCGGAGCTCTATCGCAAAGAGGGGTTTTCTTATCTTAAAAATGTCGATGTGACGATTTTTTCAAAGGAGGGGCAGACGATCCTCCTCCATGGATTGGCCGGAAAACATTTTTTGGAAACGAAAGATGTGGAGCTGATCGATCACATTACGGCGACTTCGGAAAATCTCGGCTATGAATTAAAAACAAATTATTTAAAATATGAAGAGAGTAAAAATCTTCTTTCAAGTTGGGACAAAATAGAACTTCTCGGCCCGAACCCAAAAGAACCGTCGCTTATTGTTTTGGGAGAGGGGCTGGCAGGGAATACCAAAACGCAGGAATTTAAAATCTTAAAGGATGTCCGGTGCCAAAAATTTGATGTCAAGGCGGATGCCATTGACATCACCTCTGAGCAGGCGCAATTCTTTCTCACCAGGAATGAAGGGCTCTTTCAGAATAATGTTGTTGTAAAACAGAAAGAGATGACCATTTATGCGGATAATTTTCTCGTTAATTTTAACAATCAGAACCGGGGCATCGATAAAGCCAAGGCGTATCCCGATGTGAAGATTGTTCAAGGGGATCGTGTGGCAACTTGCGAACGAGCCTATCTTTTGAATCGCGAGCAAAAGATAGTCCTTGTGGGGCGTCCAAAAGTGGTCCAAGGCAATGATGTTGTTCAAGCAAAGATTGTCATATTCTATACCGCTCAAAATAAGATTGTCTTTGACGACGCGATTGGCGAAGTTGATGTCAAAAAAGTTCAAAAACTCGAAGGGGAATAGACGATATGCATGTTTTAAAGGCTCAGGGAATTTGTAAAAGTTTTAAGGACAGAAAGGTGGTTGACGAAGTCTCGTTTGAAGTTCGCTCGGGGCAGATTGTCGGTCTTTTGGGACCGAATGGGGCTGGCAAGACGACAAGCTTTTACACCGTGGTCGGAATTTTAAAGCCCGATTCTGGTGTCATTCTTTTCGATAATATGCCGATTACGCATCTTCCTATGTATCGGCGGGCACGGATTGGGATCAGCTATCTGGCGCAAGAGCCTTCGATTTTTCGGAAAATGACCGTTCGGTCGAATATTATGGCAGTCCTTGAAAACAGGGATTTAAATCTGTCGGAACGGGAAGCCAGGCTTGAAGAACTTCTCGAAGATCTCAATATCGCGCATATTTCAGATGCAAAAGCATTTCAGCTTTCAGGGGGAGAACGGCGTAGAGTTGAAATTGCACGGGCGCTTGCGACTGCCCCGAATTTTATACTTTTAGATGAGCCGTTTGCAGGGATTGACCCGATTGCGGTGATTGAGCTTCAAAAAATTATTGAGCAGCTCAGAAAAAAAGGGATTGGGGTCCTTATTACCGACCACAACGTGCGTGAAACTTTGGGAATTTGCGATCTCAGTTATCTTTTGAAAGATGGCCGCGTGCAGGAGGTAGGGACTGCAGAGCAGCTCGTCAACAGCAAAATTGCGCGTGAAAGTTATCTGGGAGAGGGATTCAGGCTCTGAGGTAAAACAATGGCGATTGGAATGAAACAACAATTGAAAATGACACAGTCGCTGGTCATGACACCCCAGCTGCAGCAGGCGATTAAGCTTTTGCAGCTTTCACGTCTCGAGCTTGAGAATCTCATTACTCAGGAAATGGTTGAGAACCCCATTCTTGAAGAAACCCATGATGTTGACGAAGATGAAGCGGCGAAGGAGACCAAAATGGAAGAGGAGGCGCGTGCCGCGAGGGAAGAACAGGAGAAAGGGGTGGAGGGGGGAGATACTTTTGACTGGGAATCGTATGTGGAGAGTTATAATCCATCGATGCCGTCGGTTCCTTTGAAAATGGATGAGACACAGCCGTTTGAAAACGTGATGACGAAGACGACGGATTTGAATAGCCATCTCATGTGGCAGCTTCAGATGACCCGCATGAGTGAAGATGAAGAGAGAATTGCAACCCTAATTATCGGGAATCTCAATGATGATGGATTTTTAAAGATTCCCCTTGAAGAATTGGCGGCGAAAGAGGGGGTGTCTATCGAACTCTGTGAGAATGTTTTAAAGCGCGTTCAGGGATTTGATCCGGTTGGTGTGGCGAGTCGCGATTTAAAAGAGTGCCTTCTGGTCCAGGCGAGACAGCTTCCCACGCGTGATCCAAATCTTGAAACCCTCATTGAGAATCACCTGGTCGACCTGGAAAAGAAAAGTTATCCGGTCATTGCAAAGGCGATGAATCTGCCGCTTGAGAAGGTTTTTCAACTGACACAGGTTATATCTCAAATGGAACCCAGACCGGGTCGTTCCTTTTCGAGCGTCGATACGCACTACGTTACCCCGGATGTCTATGTCTATAAAAGGGGGGGGGAGTATGTCGTTTCACTTAATGAGGATGGTCTTCCTCGTCTGCGGATCAGCAATTTTTATAAAAGCGCGCTTCAGGGAAAACAGGCGTCACAACTGACGAAAGAATATATTCAAGACAAATTGAGATCCGCCGTATGGCTCATTCGGTCTATCCATCAGCGTCAGCAAACGATTTATAAGGTAACGGAAAGCATCGTAAAGCATCAGGCAGAATTTTTAGACAATGGAATCACCCATTTAAAACCGTTGGTTTTGAGAGATGTCGCTGATGACATCGGCATGCACGAATCGACGGTCTCTCGCGTGACAACCAATAAATACGTTCATACGCAGCAGGGAATTTTTGAGTTAAAGTTTTTTTTCAATACCAGCATTGGAAAACCGGGCGAACTGCAGGTGGCGAGCCAGAGTGTTAAAGAAAGAATCAAGACTCTTGTTGCCATGGAGGATCCGAAGCATCCCATTTCCGATCAAAGGATTGTCGAGATGCTTCAGGCGGAAGGGATTGCCATCGCAAGAAGAACCGTCGCAAAATACCGGGATATTCTGGGAGTTTTGCCTTCTTCAAGACGGAAGAAATATTTTTAGGAGGTGACTTATGGATGTTTTTATCACATTCAGGCATCTTGAAGGGACGCAGGGTATCAGGCAGTATACGGAACAAAAGGCCGAGAAGCTTGTAAAGTATCTTCTTGAGCCGGTGAATCTGCATGTGACCTTTTCGCTTGAAAGATATCGGCATCGTGTTGACATCACGCTTTCTGAAAAGCGGCATTTGCTCAAAGCCCAGGGGATCACGAATGATATGTACGCTTCGATAGACGCAGCGATGCATAATCTTGAGGAGCAGCTTAAAAAATATAAAGAAAAGATCAAGCGCCATCATTTTTTGAGGACTTTTTTGGAGAAAATCAGAAGTTATAAAAAAAGAGCGGCTTAAAACCGTCATCCTGAGCCCGAAGGGCGAAGGATCTCTTCAATATATGAGAATTGTCGTCATTACCGGAATGTCGGGCGCGGGGAAAAGCACGGCGCTCAAAGCCATAGAAGATATCGGCTATTTTTGTGTCGATAACCTCCCGTTTTCGGTGCTTCCCAAATTTTTGGAACTGACCCGGAGTTCTCAACAAGAGGTTTCAAAAATCGCGCTGATGATCGATGTCCGGTCGAAAGATCTGAAAGAGAGCCATTTTTCGGATCTAAAATTACGCGCCTCCCAGGGGGACGAGGTGGAAATTGTGTTTTTCGAGGCCTCTGATGAAATCATTCTTCGACGCTTCCAGATGACAAGGCGCAGGCATCCCTGGCCGGGCAATCTTTCCGTGACGGAGGCGGTTCAGCAAGAGAGAAAGCTCTTTGCTCCGCTTAAAAAATTTGCCGATCTGGTGCTCGATACCTCTGATATGCATGTTCATCAGTTAAGGGGGTTGATTCAGGAGCGGTTTTCAAAAGCCCCTGAAAAATCGCTTGAACTTCAGGTGACTCTCTACTCTTTCGGATACAGTTTTGGGATTCCCCCCGACGCCGATCTTGTGATCGATGTTCGTTTTTTGCCAAATCCCTTCTTTATAGAGGGGCTTAAAGATCATACGGGAGACTCCCCGCAGGTTGTTGAATATCTTTTGACGCAGGAGAAGACACTTTTGTTTCTTAAAAAATTTTACGATCTTCTCGACTATCTGATCCCCTTATATAAGGATGAAGGAAAGTCATATTTCACGATTGCGATTGGCTGCACCGGCGGCCGCCATCGTTCCGTCATGATCGCGAATCAAATCGGCGATTATCTTTTGAAAAAAGATATTCCGGTTCAAATGAAGCATCGGGATATTTTGAAATAACTTGACATAACCCGTCTCCGAAATTACGGTCTATTTTAAAAGGAGACACTCTATGAATCGTGAACGGGTTTTATTTACTTCGGAGTCTGTGACGGAAGGGCATCCCGATAAAATGTGCGATCAGATTTCTGACGCGGTTTTGGATGCATATCTTGAAAAAGACAAACATGCGCGCGTGGCGTGCGAGACGCTCACCTCTAAAGATGTGGTGATGGTTGCGGGAGAAGTAACGTCAAAAGCCTTTGTCGATATTCCGAAGCTTGCGAGAGAAACCATTAAAGAGATTGGCTACGATGATCCCGCCATCGGATTTGATTATAAAACCTGTTCCGTGTTGACTTCTCTTGGCAAACAATCCCCCGATATCTCTCAGGGAGTAACCGAAGGCGAAGGGCTTTTTAAAGAACAGGGGGCGGGGGATCAGGGACTGATGTTCGGTTATGCGTGCAATGAGACCGATGTATTGATGCCGATGTCGATTCTTTATGCCCATTATTTAACAAAAGCGTTGTCGGATGCGCGTCGAAGTCGAAAACTCCCTTTTTTGAGGCCGGATGGAAAATCACAAGTGACCGTTGAATATCGGGAGGGAATTCCTGTCCGGATAGATACCGTCGTTATCTCGGCGCAGCACGATGAAAAAGTCTCCTATAAAGATCTAAAAGAGGGAATTGTCGAGGAGGTTATTAAAAAATCGATTCCCGAGAGATATTTGGATTCGCAGACCAAATATTTCATCAATCCAACGGGGCGATTTGTGGTCGGGGGCCCGGCGGGCGATGCCGGTCTTACGGGACGAAAAATTATTGTCGACAGCTATGGCGGCCATGGAAGCCATGGCGGGGGATGTTTCTCAGGAAAAGATCCGTCAAAAGTCGATCGCTCGGCCTGTTACATGGGGCGCTACATTGCAAAAAATATGGTGGCGGCAAAGCTCGCAGATCGCTGCCTCGTTCAATTGGCTTATGCCATCGGTATGGCTGATCCGATTTCGATTTATGTCAACAATTTTGGAACCGCGAAGGCGCCAGGTCATAAATTGGAAGAGGCGGTTCGAGAGATTTTTCCTTTGAAACCGAAGGAAATCATTCGCACCTTAAATCTCTCCCGGCCGATCTATAAAAAGACCGCTTCATTTGGGCATTTCGGACGCACAGAGCCTGAGTTTACATGGGAAAAAACAGACAGAGTCAAAGATCTTCAGCGGCTTGTTCCGTAAACGCCATGCATTATGACGTGAAAGATCTTGAGCTTGCCGATGGGGGACGCCAGCGGATTGATTGGGCGGGCAAAGATATGCCTGTGCTTTTGTCTATTCGCGAGCGTTTTCTAAAAGAACGGCCCCTAGAGGGATTGCGCCTTGCGGCCTGCTTACATGTGACGGCTGAAACGGCGAATTTGATGAGGGTCTTGAAAGATGGAGGGGCAGAGGTGGTGCTCTGCGCTTCGAATCCGTTAAGCACGCAGGATGATGTTGCCGCTTCTCTTGTAAAACACGATGAGATTTCGGTTTTTGCCATAAAGGGGGAAGATCAGAGGACTTACTATCAGCATATTGAAACAACGCTCGATCAACGACCAGCGCTTACGATGGATGATGGGGCTGATCTCGTTTCAACGCTTCACACAAAGAAAAAAGAACTCATTGAGGGGGTCGTGGGAGGGACAGAAGAAACGACGACCGGGGTTGTTCGCTTAAAAAGCATGGCCTCCATGGGGGTGCTGAGATATCCGATTATCGCTGTGAATGACGCGATGACAAAGCATCTGTTTGATAACCGCTACGGCACAGGCCAGAGTACCATCGATGGAATTATTCGCGCGACGAATAAACTGCTTGCCGGATCGACATTCGTCGTCAGCGGCTACGGCATGTGTGGTCGTGGACTTGCCCAGCGCGCCAGAGGAATGGGTGCCTGTGTGATTGTGACGGAAGTGAACCCGCTGATCGCGCTCGAAGCGGTGATGGATGGGCATCGTGTGATGCCGATTGCTGAGGCGATCCCATTGGGCGATTTTTTCTGTACGGTGACGGGCGATATTCATGTCATTCGGCGTGAACATTTTGAAAAAATGAAAGACGGCGCGATTGTCTGCAACGCCGGTCATTTCAATGTGGAGCTCGATCTTGACGATTTGGCAAAGATTTCCAAAAGCAGAAAGAGGGTCCGTGAGTTTGTAGAAGAGTTTACGCTTTCAAATGGAAAAAGAATTTATGTTCTTGCCGAAGGGCGTCTGGTGAATCTCAGCGCCGCCGAGGGGCATCCCGCGAGCGTCATGGATATGAGTTTTTCAAATCAAGCGCTCTGCAGCGAATATATTGCCAAACATCGCAAAGATCTTAAACCCCAGGTTTACAAAGTTCCCGAAGACATCGATCGGAATATTGCCAAATTAAAACTTCAATCGATGGGAATCCAAATCGACGAACTCACTTCCGAACAGCAGACGTATTTGCATTCGTGGGAGCTGGGGACTTAAGATATAAATAGT
>CAYMPL010000057.1:0-12514 GCA_964392415.1 uncultured bacterium
AAATAAAAGGAAATTTATATAAATTGGAAGAGATTTGCCTGAATCTGCTGCTCAACGCATTGGATGCCATCGGGGAATCTGGAAAAAAGGGGAAGATTACGATTAAAACGTATGAAACAGAAGATCGGCATGTAATGCTTGAAGTTCGTGACACAGGTGTAGGGATTCCTAATGAGATTAAGAATAAGATTTTTGATCCCTTTTTTACGACAAAGGAAGTTGGGAAAGGGATGGGGCTTGGGCTTTCTATTGTTCATGGGCTTATGAAGGAACATCAGGGAGAAATTCGGGTCAAAAGTCAAAATGGAGATGGCACAACGTTTTATCTTATTTTCCCTAAAGGTCAGAAAAGGGGTGATAAAAATGAAAAAACCTCTTAAAGCGCAACAAAATGACGATCAAAAAACGATTCTTGTAGTCGATGATGAGCCTGAAATCTGCAATATGATGAACAAAATTTTAAGTAAGAAATATAGGATATTGACGGCAAAAAATGGGCAAGAAGCCATCAAATGCATTGAAAAAAATAAAATTAGTCTGATTGTCCTGGATATGGTTCTTCCTGGTATGAAGGGAGTAGAGGTTTTAAAATCGGTCAAACTAAAACAAAAAAAAATTTCTGTTGTTATATTAACGGGGTACGGGAATATCAGCTTAAAAAAGGAAACAATGAAATTGGGGGCGAACGCATATATCGAAAAACCGTTTGAAATAGGACCATTTCGTAAAATTATCGATGCCATTTTGGCAGATAACCCTTGATTGACAAACTCTCATCATGAGTCGGCGCATGAAATTAAATTTGCCATTTACCGATAAGTTATTTGAGGTTTTTGGTTGTTTGAAATTAAAACACAAAAGTGAAAATGAAAAAGGTTCATTGTGCCTAAGACATTAAAAGATATAAAAACACTGCGAACGATAGATGAAAGAACTCGTAAGATGGAGCAACTTCGGCACAAAAATGAAAAAAATAATACCCCAGTTGATACGGAGGAGATGGCTCCCCGAAGCTGGGTTTTTACGAAAAAACTAGAAAAACCAAAGGATCAGTCTTCAGAAAAAAAATATCTGGATAGATACGCTGAATCTCAAGAGATGATTTTTTCAGGAAAGGAACCTCAGGTAGAGACCTTTGATGAGGGAGAAAAGGTTATCGCCATGATTGAACTTAAAGGAATGCGAAAAGAAGATATCCAATGTGAGATTCATGGGGATATTGTTGAAATTAGAGCTTGTGGAAAAATCTCTGGAAAAGACATTGAATATTATAAAGAAATTTTACTTCCTTTTGAAATTGACCGTCAACATATCAATCAATCCTTTGTGAATGGTATTTTTGAAATTGAGCTTGAGAGAAAGAAAAAGGGAAAGATTTTTGAACACAAAAAAAAGAGATCGAAACGTAAGTTAGAGAGTTTTCCGGGGAGCCGAATTTTAGTGGTAGATGATGAAGCAGGTATTCGTCAGATGTTAAAATCTCTTTTAACAAAAGAGAAATTTAGTTTTTTTGAGGCAGCTTCGGGTAACAAAGCCATGGAGCTTTTAGCTAAACAATCTATTGATTTAGTCATTTTGGATATTCTTATGCCTGGAATGAGCGGTATTGATGTTTTAAAAGAAATAAAAGAAAAATATCCGTCTATTGTTGTTTTAATGCTCACTGGCTATGGTACGCTTAAAACGGCTCGTGAGGCACTTGAGCTTGGGGCATATGAATATATCTCAAAGCCCTTTGACATTCATTTTATGACCCACATTATTAGAAAAGGTTTAACACAGGCGAAGTGTTTAGAGGAGGAAGTCAAATTGGATGAAACAGGCTAAAATGAAAAATCAGGAAGAAAAAGATAATAAAATCAAAGTGTTGGTTGTCGATGATGAACCCGATATTGTGGATATTTTTTATACGCACCTTACAAAGAAAGGGTATAATGTTGATGTTGTTTTAAGTGGTAAAGCTGCGACAGAAAACGCAAAAAAGAAAAAATATGATGTTACTTTCCTGGATTTAAAGATGCCAGGCTTAGATGGCGCTCAAACCTGTCAACAATTAGCAAAAATAGATCCCAATAATAAAATTATTTTGATTACAGGGTATGGTTCTGAGGTTGATCACATGAAAAAGACAGCGTTCAAGGCAGGGGCTCTAAAGTGCATTGATAAGCCATTTAATTTAGGAAGAATTGTATGTGCAATCGAAGAAGCTATGAAAAGTTAGGTGGCTTTATAGTGTTCCAAATTTGATTCAGACCATGAGGAACGGTGGAAGTAACGTTTGGCTCCCCGGACAGGACTCGGTCACCGGTCAAAAATTGCTTCTGCAATTTTTGCCGTCGACCCCGCCTCGGCGGCCACCCATAAATGGGTGCCCGGCCGCCTGTGGCCTTCTCGTCCTGTTTTTGTCGCAAACAGCCATTTAGGCTGTTTGCTCATTTAGATTGGTCGCCAAATAAATCTTTCAACTTCGTTGAAAAATTTATTTGGCTCCCCGGACAGGACTCGAACCTGTGACCCGTTGATTAACAGTCAACTGCTCTACCAACTGAGCTACCGGGGAACATCAAAAGATAGGGCAGATTTAGTCAAATGGAATTGGCTTGTCAAGCAATAGACAGACTATTGCTTCACCGTGGTCTGTTATTTCGGTTGTAAAATTTCTGTGGTTTCACCTTTCAGAGCCAAAAGAATTAACTTTGAAATGGCCTTTAGCGTTTCAAAAACACCGCTTCCCTCTGTTGCGGTTGCTTCAAATTCTTGTGTGTGAAATGTGTTGAGGGTTTTGCTCAGTTCCGAAACAGGTGCGATATTAGAAAGATTTCGTTTGTTATACTGCATGACCAATGGCAGTGAGGCTAAACTGTACCCCTGGTTTTCAAGATTTGTCTTTAAATTTAAAAGGCTCTCCAAATTTTCTTCCATACGGTGAAGTTGAGAATCTGCCACAAATATAATGCCATCCACACCCTTGAGAATGAGCCGGCGTGTTGCATCATAATAGACCTGACCAGGCACAGTATATAAATGAAAGCGAACATTAAAGCCACGGATGGGTCCAATGGCAAGGGGGAGGAAATCAAAGAAAAGGGTTCGTTCGGCTTCTGTTGCCAGGGTAACCATTTGTCCTTTGGTTTTGGGGTCTGTCTGCGTGTAGATATATTGAAGATTGGTTGTTTTGCCGCTCAGCGCTGGGCCGTAATAGACGATTTTGCAGTTTATTTCTTTCGATGCGTAGTTAATGAATGACATAATTAAGCCATGAGGATTCGGTTTTGAATCGCGTTTCCGATGGTTGCGCTATCCATATATTTCAGATCTCCGCCCAGGGGAATTCCATGCGCGATTCTTGTGAGTTTCAAGCCCAGAGGCTTTAGGAGCTTTGTGAGGTAGAGGGCTGTGATTTCTCCTTCAACTGAAATGTTTGTTGCCAGGATAATTTCCACCGGCTGTTCCTTTTGAACGCGCAGCAGAAGTTCTTTGATTTTTAGTTGCTCGGGACCGATGCCTTCAAGGGGAGAAATAGCGCCATGCAAAACATGATATTTTCCACCGAAAGTTTTTGAACTTTCAATGGCAAGAAGATCCGCAGGTTCTTCCACTATACAGAGAATCTGTTCCGATCTTTGATTGTTGCTGCAAAATTCACAGAGGGATTCCTGTGTAAAATGAAAACAGCGCGAACAGAGTTGAACATTATTTTTCACTTCCAGAAGGGCGGAAGACAAATTTTGGGCATAACTTAAAGGGGCTTTCAAAATATAAAAAGCAAGCCGCGTCGCCGATTTTTCACCGATGCCAGGGAGTTTCGAGAGTTCATTGATCAGTTTTGAAAGTGAGTGGGGGGTGGACATTTAAAATAGCCCGGGGAGATTCAAGCCCCCTGTCAATTTTCCAATCTCCGATTGCATCATTTCCTGGGATTGCCTGAGGGCTTCATTTACGGCTGCTACAATCAGGTCTTGAAGCATTTCAAGGTCATCTTGTTTTGTCATTTCAGGATCGATGTGAATCGAAAGAATTTCTTGTCTGCCGTTTACTTTAACCTTGACCATTCCCCCGCCGCTTGAGGCTTCAAGTGTCTTTTCAGCCATCTCAGTCTGTAATTTTTGCATTTTCCCCTGCAGGTCTTTTGCTTGTTTGAGCATTTCAGTCATCCCCCCAAAAGGTTTCATGAGTCTACTCCTTTTTCTATTTTCGAGACTTTAACATCTATAATGTCAGCGTCAAAAATTTTTTGAGTGGTCTGCACCCATTCATGTTCAAGGGCTTCCTTTTTTATTCCGTCAATCTCTTTTTCATTCTCCTGTACGATGTTTTTATAGGTTTTTTTAAGATGATCCGAATTAAGTTCGGCGATGTGCAGACTCATTGGCATGTTTAAATATTCAGAAACAATTCTTTGAAATGATGAAACATTATCTTTTTCGGAAATGAGTTTGTGAAAAACAGAGTTTTGGGAGAATCCAATTGTAACTTTGTTCTGATCACAGGCAATAAAATAACCATGCTCTAAAATAGCGGCAAGCGCCGGTCTTTTTACTTTAATATGTTCGACCAGTTTATTCCATAAATCGTTCGATGCCAAATTAGTTCCCTGAATAGCTGCGGTTTTTGTTGGAGACAATGGGACCACCGGGGGCTGTCCAAGCAAAGCGGTGGGGGTGTGATGTTTGAAAGACTTTTGAAGCGCTTCAACGCGTTCAAGAAGTATTTCAATGGGGATCAGCGGTTTTAGCTGTAGGATTTTGATCAAAGTGGTTTCCAGCACAAATTGTGGATGCCGGGTATAAGCCATGTCCTGTATTCCTTTAAACATGAATTGATAGGCGAGATCGAGCTCTTCTAAAGAGATCAAAGAGGCGAATTCTTTCAGGCGGGAGATTTCATGATCGGTCAAATCAAAAATTTGATCTAATGCGGCATCCTTATTTTCCTGTAACGCAAGTTTGAGAAGCAAAAGAGAACGCAAAAGATCTAAAAGTTCAGAAAAGAGTTGTTTAACATCATGTCCCTGCCCATAGATATCCGCCAAATGTTTAAGAAGGGGAATCGCCTCTTTTTTAAAAGTCTTCTCAAGGATATTAAATAAAACCTCTTCATCAACAGATCCCAAGATTTCATGCAGATGTTTAAGGGTTATCTTGTTTTGCGCGAAAGAGATTGCCTGGTCCAAAAGAGAAAGCGCGTCCCGGAAACTGCCGCGCGCTTCTTTTGCAATTTTTAAAAGGGCATCTTTTTCGATAGTAATTTTTTCCTCTGAGGCAATCTTTTCAAGATGCCCCTCAAGCATCTTTAGCGGGATTTTTTTGAAATCAAATCGCTGGCATCGGGAAATAATGGTTACGGGAATTTTATAAGATTCCGTTGTGGCAAAGATAAATTTAAGATGGGGAGGGGGCTCTTCTAAAATCTTAAGAAGCGCGTTGAAGGCGCTCTGTGAGAGCATATGAACTTCATCAATAATATAGACTTTATAAATTCCCTGCGCCGGGAGGTAACAGGCTTTTTCTCTTAATTCCCGGATAGAATCGACGCCATTATTGGACGCGCCGTCGATTTCAATAACATCAATAGATGCGCCATTGGAAATCTCCCCGCAAATCGCGCAATTGTTACACGGTTTCCCCGATTTTCCCCTGGGGCAGATTAAGGTTTTGGCAAGTATTCGTGCCGCGGACGTTTTGCCAACGCCGCGGGGTCCACAAAAAAGAAACGCATGCGCCATACGATCGTGCTTGATTGCGTTCGTGAGAGTTTGACAGACATGTTCTTGTCCAAGGAGATCTGAAAAATATTGAGGGCGCCATTTTCTTGCCAGAACTAAATAAGACATAAAACCTCACTCCCCCGACTGACAGCCAGGAGAATTCTTGAGCGCCTGAAAGGGGCTACTACCGTTGCTTCCTTCCGGATCTGGCGGGGTTCATAGACTTTCATCGCCAATGCCCCGGCTGTCTGCCGATGGGTCTTTCTCTCATATAATCCAAACGGTGTGAGACTTCTAGAAGTTTCGGAGAGGGGGGGATTCGAACCCCCGATACGGTTTCCCGTATACACGCTCTCCAGGCGTGCTCCTTAAACCACTCGGACACCTCTCCACCCCTTTTCACTTTTGGTTTCATACTTTGTTCTCGCTTCGCTCAAGCCCTCAACTCTATCTCAGTCTTTCAAAAAACCGCTGCATCAACTCCCTGCATTCGTTTTCCAAAATCCCGGAAGTTACTTCCACGCGATGATTAAGTCGTTCATCATCCAATATTTTGTATAATGAAGAGACTGCCCCTGCTTTTTTATCCGGGCACCCATAAACAAGCCGCTCAACCCTCGCCTGTAAAATCGCTCCTGCGCACATCACGCAGGGTTCAACCGTCACATATAATGTTGAGCCATTGAGTCTCCAGCTTTTGAGCCGCTTTGCGGCGCTTCGAAGGACGATGATTTCTGCATGGCCAAGGGGATCATAATTGAGTTCCCTTAGATTTGATGCGGAGGCTATCACCTCCTCCCCCATGACGAGGACTGATCCCACGGGGACTTCCCCCAGACTATAAGCGGTATGCGCCTGCGCAAGAGCGAGTGTCAAAAAATATATATCATCTTTCATCACTGTTGTTCATTCCTGTGGGAGTGGCCTACAGCAGGGGCAGATTTTTCGAAGCATTTCAAATGTGTAAATTCCAGTAGAATGACCATCGCGCCATTCAATTTTAATGGCGTAGTGTCCGACAGGCTCAATGACGCTGGCAATCCATGACGCAGCTGTAGATTCCCCTATCACTTTTAAGGGATTTGGGTCATTTCTTTCGGTTCGGCATAAAGCGCAGGGACAAGCGCGTCTTAAATAAGGAAGCGGGTAAGCGCTTGCGTGTCCGTCTTTCCAGGCAATGACGAACTTTCCCTCTTTCTCGATCCATTTCATTTCCGAAGGAGACTGTTCATCATTTGGATTTGGCATCCGATATCTAATGACACAGCCAGAGGGCAAAGTCAAAATTCGAAAAAATGTAATTTTCTGCTAGGCAGGTCTATTCGGTCGTGCTATGCTCCAGACTTAGTTTGTAGGAATAGTTAACTAAAACTTAAAATAAGGAGATAAAAAAAATGGGACAAAAAGTTCAGAAATGCGGTATCAAAAAGGAAAAGGGATGGCTTTACTATCTCGATGGAAAAGGAAATATTTCCAGAACAAAAATGGTCCGCCGCGGTCAAAAGGGAAAAAAATCTCAGCCACAGGTTCTTGTGAAATGCGGTGTGAAACGGGAAGATGGATTCCTCTATTTTATTGATAAACAGGGAGATGTGGCGAGAGCCAAAATGGCGCGCCGATAATTTGAGGGTGATAAATTTTTTCATCTAAAAAAGCCTGAGATTCGTCTCAGGCTTTTTTTCTGGTGCGCCCGGAGAGATTCGAACTCCCGACCTTCTGATCCGTAGTCAGACGCTCTATCCAACTGAGCTACGGGCGCAATGTGGCATGCATCATAGTGGTGAGTGAAGCAGTTTTCAAATGAAAAATGGAAGACAAGGGTTGTGACGAAAAAAGAAAAATGGAATAAAATCTATCATTGCCCGGGATATTTCTATGGGGCGGAACCGATTCACCTTTTACAAGAAAAGTGGAAGCGGCTGCGATTCGGGAAGGTTCTCGATCTTGCCATGGGGGAGGGGAGAAATGCTGTTTTTTTGGCATCTAACGGGTTTGAAGTCAGTGGATTTGATATTTCAGATGTCGCGGTCGATAAAGCCAAAAAACTGGCGTATGAAAAAGGGGTTACCATCGAAACGAAGGTTACAGATCTTGATTTGTATCTCTTTCCGATGTTTGGTTTTGATACCATTATTCTTTCTTATTTTAAGCCGCTTTTCCGGTATTACTCTGAAATCTATCGCGCTTTGGTCCAAGGGGGGACACTTCTCGTTGAAGGGTATACCACCGATCAGCTGATGAAAGCCCCATTGGCTGAATATGACAACCACGATTATTTTTATCCCAATGAACTTCTAAAGCAGCTTCAGGGATTTCAAATTCTCTTTTATAATGAAGAGACGTTTGACAATCGTTCTATGGTTCAATGCATTGCTAAAAAGCCGACAGACCGGGACGCTGTAAAGTATGGTTTTGCAAAAGATGAGGGAGGGGGGACCGTTAAATTTAAATCGGCTGAAGATCTTTTTAAAAAGAAAAGTTGAGCGCTATTTCATCAGGGGCGGCCAGTACAATTTATGCTTGCTAATGAACGAAAAAGTAAGCTATGTTTTTAACATAAGGAGAAGGATGTTCAATAACGGCATAAAAGGGGTGGGTGTTGTATTTTTTTACTTAGGATTTTCCTTTGTCTGGATCTCTTGTTCGACTGTTCCGGAGCCCTATCTTGCGTCTATTGATAAGACGGTGATTACGGAGAAAGATTTTCTTTCGTCTTTATCCGCGGAGGAAAGAGAAAAATATAGCGCTTTTAAAAGAGAACATTTGAACCGAATGATCATGCGGAGACTTCTGGAACAGGAAGCTCAAAGGCGGCAGCAGACGTTTGAGCAGATGCTGAACGATGAGGTTTTTTCAAAAGCGACAGTGAGTCATGAGGAAATTCATGCATATTATGAGAAACACCAGAAGGATTACCGAACCAAGAAACACCCGCAGTGGGAAAGAGAAGTAGGAATTCTATTGCAAAATCAAAAAAGTTCTTTGCTCCTGAGAGCCCTTGTCGATAGATTAAGAACGAATTCAAATGTTTATTATTATATGCCTGAATTGGCATCCAACAGAGAGAATGAAGGGGGGAAGTAGCTCAATAATGTTGTAAGTTGGTGGTGATCCACTGGAGGATACATGTCAGCACAAAAAAGAATGTGGGTCGTTTGTGGGTTTTTTGTGGTGAGTCTGATCTATCTGTTTTGTCAAAAATCACAAGTTGTTGTGAAAGCCACTCTGCATCATTCAGAGTTGGCAGGGTTATCGTCAAAATTACTCAGTAATTCTGAAAAAAATCTTTTCTGGGATTATATCAAAGATCATCAATCCTCCGACCCGGTTATTTCCCAGAAAAATCTTTCCAAACTTCGTCAAAAAATAGGGATCAGACAGAATGCCCAGGGTATTGTTTTTCAACTTTCCTCCCGAAATGAAAAAGAATCGAAGCGCCTTCTCGGCCGCCTTGCAGAACTGTGGAAAAATTATCTGGGCGCAAAAGAAGATTTAAAGAATTCAGAACATGCCCGTAAAATAGAAGTTCTCAGAAAATCCCTGGATCTCTCTATCGAAAAATTGACTGAATTTCAGAAAACAAATGGTGTTTTGGGATCATCCTCTTTTGAAGAGAGAGAAAAAAATCTGAGAACGGCATTGCTTGAATCTGAATCGAGGCTTAGACAGCTGGAAAGCGATTTTGAAATGCTTCAGATCCTTGACAGGAATAAAAACTTCTCTCTGCGGCATATGAATGTCGATTTGCCGGCAGCTCAAAAATATAAAGAGATCGAACGCTCCCGTCACTCGTATGTAACCCGGTACAAATTAAAACACCCAAAAATGAAACAAATTGAAGCGGAAATGCAGCTTCTCAAGGAAAATCTTTTTAAGGAATTGCATCAGGAGAGGGGTATTTTGGCAAGTCAGGCGACGTCTCTTAAATTTTCTCTGGAAGATTTAAAGAGCGATTTTTTACGAAATTCCTCGATTCGCCAGAAATTGGGCCCATTAGAACAGGACGTCAGTTTGAAGCGCGCCGGGTATGAGGAAGCCAGAAATCAGCATAAAAGATGGCTCGCGGGAGCGATGTCTCAGGATATGACCTCTACCATCAGCATGGAAAAGGCTTTCAGGCAGACACTAACCAGTCTTGCGGCTGGATGGCTTCTTTTGCTCATAGCTCTCGGTATATCAAGCCTTTTAGACCGTCGCATTTATCACCCCAGACATATTTTAACTGTGCATAAGAGTCCCGGGCTTTTGGCTGTGACTCCCAAAATTAAAAGCGGTGGTTATAAAATTCCACTTTTTTTGCATTACCAGCCGTTATCTTCATACGGCAAAAGCATTTCAGTGGTTAAAAATTGCATTCTATCGATGAAAAATTGGAACCATAAGGTGATTCTCATTTCGACTCTGGGGAAGGAGCTGAGTCCGGTAAGCCTTGTTACGAACCTCTCCATTGCATTGGCACAGGGGCAAAAAAAGGTTTTGATTATCGATTGTCAGTTCACGCACCCAAGACAGCACCACTTTTTCAAACTTCACAATATTGGAATTGCGGATATTTTGAGGGGGGAAGTCCGGAAAGAAAATATTATTTCACGCGTTGAGATTCCAAATCTTTATGTTCTTCCTGCCGGCGAAGGGCTGAATCTAAGACAGGTTTGCAGCGATGAGTTTACGGCCATGCTCAAAAGTTTTGTTTCCGAATACGATTTTATTTTTTTAGATGCCCCCTCTTTTGCAGCAGGGACAGATTCGATCCTTGTCGCGCAAAAGACTGACGGGGTGATTCTGACTGTTCCAAGCGGCCAGGTGACGCGCGAAACACTATCGTGGGCCAAAGGTGAACTTAAAACTGCGGGGGTGCCATTGCTCGGGATTATCCTTAAAGAAGTGCCGTCTTTCAAAGTCCAACGGTGGAATGAATTTATTGCGTCTAAAATTGAGCGGTCTGCATGAGTAACTGGTATGTGAAAAGACAAAATGAACAGTATGGGCCTTTTGAGAAGGGGGGTCTTATCGCTCTTTATCACAAAGGAGAGTTTTCAAAAGAGTCGCTGGTATGGGTCTATTCAAACGGCGGATGGGATTGGGTAAAAGCCGAAGATGTCATCGAACTGAGCGACATTTTTGTATCCAACAAAGATATTCCCTTAGAAGGGATAGCGGTTCTTCCTGAAAAACTGGCGGAAAACACACCCCTTCCAGCAACGTCATTACTGGATAATAAAATTTGGGCGGTGGCAGGTGGAAAGGGGGGGGTTGGCAAAAGCATTGTCTCCGCGTCACTTGCCATAGGGCTAACCATTTTAGGGAAAAGGGTTATCCTGATCGATTTGGATTTGGGGGGGGCCAATCTCAGCACGATTTTTGGCGTTCCTGAACCTTCAAAAACGCTCTATGATTTCTTAACTGGCAGTGCCGCCTCGCTTCAAAGTCTGATCGCAAAGACGAACATCGAGAGGCTTTTTTTGATTTCAGGAAGATCCGGCGCGCTCGGGGGGGCAAACATCCTCCATGTCTACAAGAAAAAACTTATTTCTCACTTGAAGGATCTCGATTGTGATTATGTGATCCTCGATATTGGGGCAGGTTCTTCCTATAATCAGCTTGATTTTTTTATTGAGGCGGACCAGGGAATTGTCGTTACCATGCCTGAGCCCCATGCGATTCAGGACGGGTACCATTTTGTAAAAACGGCGCTGCTTAGAAAAATTTCTCATCAATTCAAAGATGAACCGGCTGTCAGCGCTTATTTTAAAAGCAAAAAACATATTCAGATGGAAAAGATCGATTCTTTGTATCAGGAAATTCCGGACAAAGATCTTATCTATAAAATTCAGGGAATTGTTTCCCAGTTTACGCCAAGAATTATCTTAAACCAGCTGATGAACCGGGAAGAGATCAAAGACGGGCATTTTTTAATTAAAACCTTAAAATCAATGCTTCAGGTGAATGCCGATTATCTTGGCTATGTCTATTTTGACGTCCATGTCCGTCGGGCAACGCAAAATTTGAAGCCTTTTTTAATTGAATTTCCGAAATCCGAGGCAGCCACCTGCATTTTTAGCATCATCGTTCATAAACTCCTCAACCAAAGCGGTTTTCGGGCTAAGTTCGAGGAAATGGGACTGCGGAAAAAGGTCAAAGGGATTGAATATGAAACAACATACAGGGGTTATCGAAGCGGTATTGGGATTTATAAATAAAGGGGAAGTATTGGCTTTGATTGCGGCGCCGTTGCTGATGGCGGGCTGCAGTTCGACACCCGCTAAAAAAGAAGCGCAAGCTCAAGCCCCCGTGAAGAACGAAGCGAATGAAACGAAAAATGAAAAAACGGCTTCCAGTCACCGTGAACCTTTTCGTGTGGGGCCTTATACGCGGCTTTTGATTTCTGTTTACAATGAACCCGAACTGACGGAGGAGAGTACCGTTCTTCCGGAAGGGACGATTGATTATGCGTATATCGGAAAAGTGGATGTGAAAGGATTGACACTCCCTGAGGTTGAGAAAAAGCTGACACAGGCGCTGAAAGAGTACCTCGTCTATCCACGCGTCGATGTGAAGCTCAAAGAGCTTGGGATTATTTACGTCTTTGGCGAAGTAAAGAATCCGGGCATTCTCACATTGAGAGAACAACAGACGCCGCTTCAGGTCATTGCGGACGCGGGTGGATTTAGCAGCCGCGCGCAAAAGAAGTCGATTGAAATTGTCCGGACACTAGAGGGTAAGAAGAAGAGTTTTTTACTTTCATTTACAGAAACGGATGGAGGGGGATTAGACCTTTTAAAAACATTTTATCTTCAAATTCAAAAA
>CAYMPL010000058.1:0-12463 GCA_964392415.1 uncultured bacterium
TTTCTCAACCATTATGGGGGTGTCGGGGGGCGGCATTTAGCGCTGCCATCGGTCGGCGTTGCAATCGGTGTTCTGGGGTTGATCCCATTCACACGACGGCATTGGAAAAAAGTCTTACATTTATTCATCGTTTTTCTTTTTGTGATTGCCCAGGGAAATGGCTGGGCACAGGTCATCGCCTGCCGGCTTAATGCCTCCGTCTATCAAGCGTTAAAGGAGAATCGCTTAAAGATAAATCAATCAAGGACGGTCGTCTTTGATATGAAGAGTTTTTCAGATCGTATTCCTCATACGTGGATTAAGCGAGACTTCAACGTTCTAACCACCTATTATGGGGCGCAGGCATTTGAGGACTGGGGACTCATCAGCATGGTAAAGCTCGTCTCTCAGCGTCCTTACCCCAGCATCTACGTTGCGGCAACTCCTGTAGCAATGACCGACGAGGGGCAATGGCAATTTGGCGTCTTGTCTCAAACAGGATATCGAAAGGTAACCCATAAGATCGTTAAAATACCCCAAAAAGAATCGACGCTGATAAATTATGACACCGTTTATGGAGGTCACTTCAGGGATGGAAAAAATGTCATTCCGAACGCGAAGCGTGAGGAATCTCTGGTTTTTAAAAATTATCCACTACTGAATTTATACTTTACCATTTATTGCCAATTCGATAGACTGCCTGCGCGATGCTTGAGCGCCCAGAAAAGAAAGATATTCTTGAAGAAATTGTCCGACGCCTCGTAAAGGCATATGAACCCTTTCAAATATATCTGTTTGGTTCTTTTGCTCGGGGGGAGGAACAGGCAGACAGCGATTTCGATCTTCTCCTAATAGTTCCGGATGATACATCGTTGGAGCGGCGGAAAAGTCGCCTTGCTTATCATAGCCTTCGGGGAACAGGTATTGCAGTAGATGTCCTCGTTTTTACTAAAAGCGCTTTTAATCAACGCTTGCATTTGAAAGCATCTTTGCCTTCCATTGTAAAGGACGAAGGAAAACTTTTATATGCCGCATGATCCCATCCGGATTTCTGAAACAAAAAGCTGGTTTAAAAAGGCTTTGGATGATCTTCGGGCGGCGGAGACCAGTTTAAAGGCCCATCCCCCCCTTCTTTCCATTTCGATTTTTCATTGTCAACAAGTCGTAGAAAAAATGCTCAAAGGGTTTCTTTTTTGGTACGATCAAAGATTTCGTAAAACCCATAGTATCGAGGAAATTGACGAACTGTGTATCAAAATTGACGCATCACTTAAAGATCTCATTGATGAAGCTGTCCCTCTAACTCCTTATGCATGGCGTTTTCGATATCCTGGTGAGATTGATGAACCTACGGATGAAGAGATACAAGAAGCCCTTACTATTTCCAAAAAGGTTTATAAAGAAATACTAAAACGTCTTCCAAGAGAGACCCATCCTTAGCCGAGAAAAAAAATAAGCGATTCCCCCGCCCATCAGAATATGTGTCAGGGGGATAATCGTGAAGCGATACCAGTCTTTGAAGTCTTGAGTAAAGGTTCCTTCTATCGGTTCATACATGGTGGAAGAGGTAGTTAACACGTAGGAGATCGTTTTGAAAAGAATCAGAAATAACAATAGTATTGAGTAGCTCCATTCTTTTCGCGTAAGAAAAATGCCGGCAACCATAAAACAGTAGAGATAAAAGCATAAAACCATGTTGTAGGCGGAGCTCTTGGGCTGCAAAAAAATAAAGGCGGGTGTAAAAAAAATGTCATAATCCCAAAATCTCGCGATTTGACTGCCAAGATGCGGCCAAATAATTTTCAGGGTGAGTAAGGGATGATGAAAAATCTGCGCAAGCATTTGTTTAAAATCATTTACTGGAATTCCGGCAGCCTGAAATTTTTTAAATTCATAAAACCAGGTCTGATGTAATAACGATTGCGGTGTCGAATCTACCGCTGAAACAATGGTTGAGAAGGTAAAATCGCCGAATGTCAGAAAATTGCGATACATCCACGGAAGGGCAAGTATCATAAAGCCAAATGAAAAAAAGAGAATTTTCATTTTGGACTTTCTCCATAAAAAGACAACCCAAGGAAAGATAAGGAATAAACTATAATAATATTCCGGTCTTGCCATAACCAATAACGTTAAACCGAGGCCGGAAATAAATGCGGCAATTTGAGAGAGAATGTCCTTGCGTTTCATTGCGATAAATAAGGCGAGTAAAAAGAGCTCCAGTGTGAAGAGCCCAAATGCTTCTGAGCCGATATACCCCCCATATTGAATCAGAAAGCCGTATCCAGCGGTGAGGATTGCAGCAATTTTTGCAGCCGTTTCATCAAATATAAATCTGGCAATAGCGTAGGTAAATAAGATGCAAATGGCCCCCAAAAGGGCGTTAAAGAGTCGCGCGATTAGCGGGTAATATCCGAATATCTTATAAATGGCTGCGTAAAATAAAACAACTGAGCCCTTCTGTGAGAGAAAAGGTCTGGTTGCATCTAAAATGTTGCCCGTTTGGGCCAGATAAACGGCATCTTCATTATATTGGCTGTCAGGGCCTCCCATAACGCCGGGGGGGAGGTGGATCGTAAGCTGAACTGCAAAGAGGGTTCTCACAGCCAAACCAAACAAAAAAATAAAAAGAATAAAACGCTTCCCCTTCCAAAAACGTTGAAGAAATGTCATTCCGATCGGTCTTTGGCTTTGGAGCCACACTGAAATGCCACTCCCCCTTTCAAAAAAAATCGGAAAAAGGGTCTTAATGAAATAGTAAAAAGAAAAATAGAGGAGGGTCACAAAAAAAATGAAATAATAAATTTTTTGGACATCGAAGGAAAAAAAATAACCGATCAGTTGATCACTGAGTCTTATCAAAGAAAAAATAAGGCTGAATAAAATGACGAAGAGCGCTCCTCGAGGGAGGATACGGTCAAACGGGAATTTGAAGAGCCGGCTGATCGAGAAAAAGTAGACAAAGGAAAGAAAGGCGTAAAAGATGAGATAGTGGGCTGTCGTCCATCTGGGGGAGAGACGAGAGAGTAAAAATACCGAAAGGATTGCGTAGATAATAGAACCGCATAGCGCGAAGTAATATTTGGGTTTTGATAAAGGGACAAAAACTTGACAATGCCGGTGAGTCCTCGTTATAACCGCTTCAGTGCTGTCTTCAGCCATAAAGATCCCCTCTCATTTTTATATTATATTCTTTATTATTCTCTTTAATTTTATTTCTCATTTTCTCCCTCCTGAACGTCCTGCATTATCTCCTGATGAGTATGGGGAGCTGAGTGCAACACACAGTAGATCAATTCATGATTTTCTAACTTCTCATCGGCCCATGAGATCTCTCTTTTTAACCTTACAAGAGACATACATCAATCTTAATACCACTAAAGGATTTATCTATATAATTTTATCAAGTTATTTATTTCTGTTTTCAATTTATTTATTAATGGCACAAATTTTTAATCAGCTTCTAGCGGGGCTGATAACTGTTTTTTACATATTACTCCCCAACAAATTAGATCTTTATCATACCTTAATATATGCTAATATTAATGTGGCTTATGCACTTTATGTTTTAAGTTTTTATTTTTTTATAGTCTTTACAAAAAAACATAAATTATTCTATTTTCTACTATCCATTTTTAGTTACTCTATTGCTATTTTTTGGTACGAGGTGGGTTTTTTTCTTCCTCTGATTTTAGGGGCCTATGCGTTTCTTTATAATAAACCAAAAGTAAAGTTTGTTATATATTTTCTGATCCCAGCCGCTCTTTTTCTGTTGTTTCAGTTTACCGTAATGGAAGGTGGACATAACGTTGTTTCTATTTCTACAGTTTTATACAATTTCTTTATCATGTTTCCAAATCATTACATGGGTCGCTATATCATACGAGCTATTGTGTATGCGCTCTATCGTTTTCCCACAATTGAAATGCCATGGATAGGAATCATTACTTTAATCAACATTGCGCTTTTCTATTTCTCTGTTTCTTTTGTGAGTAAAAAAGTAGAATTTCCCTCTATCGATAAAAGACAGATTATATTGGCGATAACCATTATGTTTGTTTTTATATTGCCGAGCTCACTTTATATTATTGAAAGCCGTCATACCGGGCTCGCTTCTGTTGGCTTTGTTATGCTTCTTCCTTTTTGTTTTTCAAGAATACGTTTCCATGCCAAAAAAGTTTTGATCGCTTCATGTTTTGTGATGTTAATGGTATGTCAGGGCACCGCGTGGAATCAAGTGGTAGCCTGCCGCATTGTTGCTTCTGTTTTTCAACATATTAAAAATCACAAAAATGAAATTTTATCGTCCAGGGCTGTTATTATTGACCAATATGATTTTTCAAGAAGTATTCCTTACACATGGGGAGAAAAACAAATGAACATGTTAGATAATTACTGGGGTATGCAAGCATTCGCTCCGTGGGGATTATACGCCATGGTGAAGATTGCAACCCGTTATGATAAGCCGATTTACATAGTGAGATCAAAAATAGAGGAAGTGAACGGGCAGCTCAAGTTTGATAAGCAGCCAGCGCTAAAAAAAGAAGGAATTTTCATGATTAATTATCACACTGTTTATAAAGGCACATTCAAAAATGGACGTGTCGCAAAGTATTGAAATTCTCAAGTGACTCGGATTCATTGTCCTAGTTTCCACACATCAATTATCAATAAGATTGACATCGCTGGCTGGTTGCCATTAACCTCAATATAGTGTGCTTGTTGCTGATCTTCGAGTCTCAAAAGCTCTGATGCCGGCGGTGGGGAGGACTCTTATCGCCATTTAAAAAAATTGGGGATATAAATTATATGGCTAAAGTCCTACTCATCAATCCTTCTTACAAAAGTTGCTATGGTAATGGAAAAGCTTCTATTATGAATCCCATTTTCCCTACGTTAGGGTTAATGACCATCGCAGCTATGGTTTTAAAAAGAGGCCATAAAGTTGAGGTATTAGACTTATCCTATGAACGATATCATTATGATTTCGTCAAAAAGAAAATAGAGCAATATAAACCGGACATTGTTGGGATCGGTGCGACCACACCTTTCATGAACCAGGCTCGCGATATCAGTGTTCTTGTAAAAAGCATTTGGCCGGAAATTGTCACCGTTGTGGGTGGTCCACATGCTTCTGCTTTACCATATGAAAGTCTTAAGGAATCCATGTTTGATATAGCAGTGGTGGGTGAGGGGGATTATACGTTTTCTGAGATTGTGGATGGTCGTTCTTTTGAAACGATTAATGGTATTTACTATCGTAGAGGAGGTCATATTTTAAATACTCCACCACGAAATTTCGTTCAGAATCTTGATGAGCTACCCATGCCGGCTTTAGAACTTTATGATGCCTCTTTTTATAAAAATAAGGTCAGCCATCTATGGACTAGAAGAACTCCTTGCACTGTTTTAGAGTTCTCAAGAGGATGTGTGTATAAATGTAATTTTTGTGCCAGCAAAAATACAATGGCACTGGGATATCGAAAGAAATCCCCTGAGAGATGCGCAGAAGAAGTTAAATATCTTTCAAGATGTGGCTATAAAGAATTTGTATTAGTAGATGATATTTTTACATCAGATAATAAATGGGCATTAGCCGTTTCAGAAGCGCTTATTAAAGCAAATACGGATGTTCTTTGGACATGTACGAATGGCATTAGAGTGGAAAGCGCGGATGATCGGCTATTCAAAGTCATGAGAAAAGCGGGTTGCTATCGTGTTGCGTTTGGATTCGAGTCAGGGAATGATGAAGTTTTAAAAAAGTTTGGGAAAGGGGGACAAGCTACGATAGAGCAAGGCTTTCAGGCGGTCAAATTAGCAAGAAAGTCTAAAATTGATACAAGTGGTTATTTTATGCTTGGACTTTCACATGATACTGAGGAAACCATGACGGACACCATACGATATGCTAAAGCCTTGGAGCTCGATATGCTTAAGTTTGGTAAAACAATCGCTTTTCCAGGAACTTCTATGTTTAATGAATATAGCAAAATAGGTTTAATTAAATCTTATAATTGGGATGACTATTTCATTTATTCAAGCGAGACTTTATTTACACATCCCAAATTGAGTCATGATGTCATTAAGAAATATATGAAAATTGCCAACCTAGAGACAGTGATTAAAAATCCAAATTTTATTGTGCGTCGAGTGATACGAGGTATTAGAACAGGAGAGTTTTTTTGGGATTTCTATTATTTCATTAAATGGTTATTGGCATCCTCTCTTAGCACTAAGGATAACGAAAATATTTACTATTCAAAGGATAAATGGCCTTCTTACAATTTTAAAAATAATGGAATTTCCAATATTCCTGTCAGAACAGCTGCCAATAAAATTGCCGTCGGTATGTAAATTTAAGAATTGACATGGCTGGCTGGTTGTCATTAACCTTAATAGTGCGTGAATGCCACTGATCTTCGAATCACAAAAGCCCTAATTCCGGCGGCGGGGAGGGGGCTGAGGTCGTATCCAAAGAGCAAACATCTCCCCAAGGGAATGTTTGAAATTGAGAACAGACCGATTCTTGAGAACACGCTTACCCTGCTCAGGGATAAGATGAATATTCACGATATTTTCATGATCGTAGGGTATCAGAAAGAAAAAATAATAAATTATTTTAAAAAGGGAGAGCAATGGGGGGTCGATATTTCTTATATCGATTGCCCGAATCCTGAAGAAGGGATAGGGAGGGGAATTCTGTATGCCGAACAGTCGTTGCAAGAGCCTTTCATCTGCATTCTTGGTGATGAATATTACAGCCGTTCCAACCACGATCTTTGTCTGACGTTGCCGGATCAGACCTTTGCGATTTGCGCAATTAAATATTCGAATGACATTAAGGAAATAAAAAAAAATTATACGGTAGAGATCGGGGACGGTCTGATTCGGAAAATTATTGAAAAACCGGACGGCAGTCAGTCATCGCATTTGAGGTATCTGGGATGTGGAACTTGGGTTTTTAGACCGGAAATCTTTGAATGGATTGGGAAAACAGAGCCCTCGCTCCGAACGGGAAAGGTTGAACTGATGGATGCCCTCGATCTTGCGATACAAAAGGGGCGTCTGGTCAAACCGTTTTATCTGGAAGGGGACTATTTTAATATCAATTCGATCGAAGATATCAATCAGTGCAATTATGTCGTTCGCTCATCCCGTTTTTCTGAAAAAAAGATCAGCCTTGTTATCCCTTCCTGGAATGAAGAGCAGACGATAGGCGCCGTCATTCAAGATGCCCTCCCGCACGTAAATGAAGTCATCGTGGTTGATAACGGATCAACGGATCGAACAGTGGAAGTAAGCCTTGCAGCCGGGGCGAAGGTAGAGATGGTCGACCTCAAAGGGTATGGAGATACGATCCGACACGGTCTCGATCATGCCGCTGGAGATATTCTGATTGTCATGGAAGCCGATTATTCGTTTCGTTCAAAAGATCTGGGAAAATTCCTCGAGTATATTAAGGATGCGGATATGGTTATTGGAACCCGCACTACGCGACAACTCATTGAACAGGGGGCTAACATGAATGGCTGGCTGCGATTGGGGAATTTGATCGTTGCCAAACTGGTTGAGCTTTTGTGGTGGGAGAGCGAGCCGCGTTTTACCGATGTCGGCTGTACTTACAGGGCGATCTGGAAAGAGGCGTATCAGAAGATCCGAAACGATCTGCATTCAACGGGACCGGAGTTTTCGCTGGAAATGATGATAAAAATGTTAAAGTATAAACAACGGATTCTCGAGATTCCCATTTCATATTATCCGCGCATGGAGGGAATTTCAAAACACTCGAACCGGTGGTTTGGAATCTTTAAAACGGCCATAAGAATGTTGTATCTTACGTTCATGGAGAGATTTTTTACAAGGGAGCGCTCAAGATGAGTTTCAAACTGAGAAAGGCTTTTTTGTGTTATTTGCCGATTGGTCGATACCAGAGGGGAGAAGATCGTTGCCAGGCCGATATTGATGGATCAGCCACACAGGCCCCGCACGCGCCAAACGATTTGGGATATATCGCCGCGCAATTGGAAAAATTCTCTATAGAAAGTTTTATCAGGGATTATCCCGCGGAAAGATTATCTGAAGAAGATCTGATAGAAGATGTTAAAGCATTTGAGCCGGACATTTTTTTTATCAGCACAACCTTTCCGACATTTGAAAAAGACGCATTATTCTTAAAAAAAATAAAATCTTTAAAACCGGACATCCTGACGATTGCAAAAGGGAGCTGTTTTTTTTCACTCCCTCTCGAAGATTTGAAAAATGAAAATTATGCATCTCTCGATATTGCAGTTTATGGGGAAGCGGAGTTTATTATTGTAGATATTATCGAAAGCCTGCGGGTGGGAAGTCCCCTTACAAATGTTTCTGGATTGCTTCTCTACATCGGGAGTCCGGAGGTTATGCGCACTCCTCAGCCAGCTTTTGAGGAGAATCTTGATCTTCTTCCATTGCCAAAAAGAGAGTTGATAAAGAATGAATTATATATCCGCCCCAATACGGGAAAGCCGATGGCAACGATTGTGGTATCGAGAGGGTGTCCTTTATCGTGTATATTCTGTCTGACCCCGATTATTTCCGGTCAAAAATTAAGAAAACGTTCGGTCCAGAATGTACTGGAGGAGGTAAAGGAATGCCTGCATCGTTATAAAATCCGCGATTTTTTTATGAGGGCAGATACGTTTACGATAGATAGACGATATGTAAAGGAACTCTGTCAGCAGATTATCGATCAGCGTCTTAATATTTCATGGGTCGCAAATAGTACGACGACCGCGGCGCTCGACCGGGAGATGTTGGATCTGATGAGGGCGGCTGGATGCTGGCTCGTTACGTTCGGTATAGAGTCGGGGAACGAAGAGATCCAAAAAAAGATTAAGCCCGGAATCCCGGTTGAAAACAGCGCCAAAGCAGTCAGATTGTGCAGGGAAGCTGGGATTAAAACTCTGGGAGCTTTTATGATAGGGCTCCCCCATGATTCAAAATCGACGATGAACGATACTTTTCATCTCATGAAAGAGCTCGATTGCGATTTTATTGAAGTCCATATTGCCCTTCCTTATGATGGAACTCCATTAAATCGTTTGTCCAGAGAGCTGGGGTTGCTGAAAGAATCTGTGCTCGGGCATAATTATTTTTCAATCCCCTACACCAGCGGCACCCTTCATCTGACCAGAAAAGAGGTTATTCAGTTCAGAAAAAAAATGCTCCGGCATCATTATTTGCGTCCGAACTATATTTATCGAACGTTAAAAAGCTGCCGCTCCGCAGGTGAAGCGAAAAATTACCTGAAATATGGGGCGAGGCTTCTTTATAATCTGGCGGTAAGATAGGCTTCTTTCTCGTCCTTCTTATAATGCAGCGTCTGTAGAAAACCGGTACTAAAAAAGAGGAGATAGCAGGGGAGAAATAATTCTCTGTGCCGGAAGGCGGCGCCGATGTTTCCTTCTGTAAGTGAGAAACCGATGACAAAAAGGAAAATCGTGAAAGTGACCGGGAAAAAAAATCGCGCATAGGAAGCTGTCGAAAGGCATACGCCTCTCACAAGAAAAAAGAAGCCGAGCAGCATAAAGAGGCTTTGTGGGTATGCCATCAATTGGTTCTTCGATGGCATATCCCATAAAAAGGGGCAAAAGAGGGCATAGGCAAGTCCTTTCAGTAAGATGAAGAGCCATGAAGAGAAAATAGGACGATTTCCCTTAAAGAGCCCCTCTTTGACCACAGAGGGGGCGCCCGATATCTCAGTCCTATAGGGGTATAGGGAATAACTGGTATCATCGGCAATGGCCATGTTTAACTGTTTGTTAATGAAATCATGGAGATGGTGCTCTTTGACCATAAAAGGGATGACGGCGAATGCGCCGAGACAAAGAAAGATCAAAATCTTTTTCTGCCTTTCGAACATTCTAAAGAGGGCAAGTAAGAGAAACAATAAAAGGAATAGTATGAAAATGGATTTAGGGACAAGAAGATATATCGGGAATAGGGGGAGAGCCAAATAAAGCAAAGGCCACCGCGGTTTTTCAAGAAGAAGCAAACCGATTCCAAGAAACACAGCTACTGAGAGCAGTATATACGGCTCTTTAAATCCGCTAAACGAGTAAAAAAAATAACTCGGCCAAAATGCAAATAGAACTGAAGAGAGTTTTGCTATTTTTTTTCCACAGAGTCTTAAACAGGTGAAGTAAAAAATGATCGGGGCAAGTGATGCGGCAAATATAGCGATCATTGTTGTATAGATGATGGAAACTGAAAAAAAACAAAAGAGGAAATAGTGGAGGTAGGGGATGAGGCCAACAGACTCCAAAAACCCAAAGCCATAAGGATCGAGATAGTTTGGTACGATAAGATTGAGATTATTAATATTTGTGATGTTGCTAAAGTCATACAGTACGAGCCCCTTAAAAAAGTAAAGTCCGTCATCTCCTAAAAAGAAGCTGTCTGCCCCCTTTTGCCGTGCCTGAAAGTAGAGGTAACCCGCAACCACGAGGCGGGTTAAAAACGCGGCGGAAAAAAGCGCCGCCAAAAAGAGGGCGTGATCGCCCCCTTTGAGATACAGAACAGTAAAAAGAATCAAAAGACAAAGAAAAATAAAAAGATAAAAAGTCATAAGTTACTTATCTACCCGTTCCCAGCGGTAGGGAACACTATCGCCATGTGGAGAATAGCGTTTCATCTCTTCCGGGTCGTGTGGAAAGTTTGCGCAGTTTGCGACAATAGCGGTCTCATGACTGATGACCTTGTAGCCATTGATCACCCCAGGCGGGATCCGGGTGAGCTGATAATTGTTTTCGCCGGTAAAAATTTCCATGAGGGTTTTGTATGTTTTGGAATCGGTTCGGTTGTCATAGAGCACAAGTTTAATCATCCCTTTTATCACGGCATAAAACTGGGTCTGATAGGTATGTTCGTGCCATCCCTTGATGACGCCCGGATAGGCGGTCGAAAAATATATTTCTCCAAATTTTTCGAAATGGGGGTCGTTTGCGCGAAGCATATGAAGGATGCTCCCCCTCTCATCGCAAATCCTTTTAAGCGGAACAATCAGGACGTCTTGAATCATGGTTTTATCCAGAAATAATCTGAATCCAGTTTCTTATCCCGGATCAGCGATTGAATTTTTTTTGTCCGAAAATATCGGTCCGATTTAAAAATATTCATCGTCAGATCATATTTTCGATATGCGTCAATCAGCCCCCGAATTCCCTCTTTCAGATTCCATTGCGGTTCAAAATCGCAGAAAGTTTGATGAATTTTTTTGAAATCAACACGGTATGTCCGCTCATCTTTCTCGTTTTCATTGAGAATTCTTAAGCGGGTTCCGGGCAGCTGTTTTTCGATTTCCAGGGCAATATCTTTAATTTGATAATTTTCATGGTTGAATCCCACATTAAATGTCTGACTGTCGATTTTTTCGATGGGCGCGTTTAGCACCCTTAAAAACGCCCTGCAAAAATCTTCTATATGAATCAGCGGTCTCCAGGGGGTGCCATCGCTTTTTACGACAATTTCTCCGGTAAGAAGCGCCATCGCGACAAGTTGGTTCACAACCAGATCGAGCCGAAGTCTTGGAGAGATGCCATAGACGGTGGCATTTCGAAGGAGCGTGGGGTGGAAATCGCAATCGGCGAGGCGCCTTAAAGCAGCTTCCGCGGCAACTTTACTTTTTGCGTACGCAGTTTGGGGATTGAGCGGGTCATTCTCAGTCAGAAAATCTGTTCCTTCCGCGATTCCATATAAACTGCAGGAGGAGGCAAAAATGAATCTTTTAATTTTTAGCTCTTTACAATAGGAGGCAAGTCTCAGAGTTGCTTTGTGATTGATCTCGTCTGTCAAAGTCTCGTTCATTTCTCCGAGCGGATCGTTCGACAGGGCCGCCAGATGGATCACAGCCTCGATCCCCCCCAGATCTTTTGCCCCAAGATCTTTTGCCCCAAGATCTTTTGCATCGATATGACGAATATCTTTCATCAGTTGCCTATCTGGCTTCGATTCAGCATCCATCTGGAAGAAATCGGTTCCTCCAAAAAAACCGGTATCGAGTCCGATGACCCCATAGGATGCTTCTTTAAGGTGTCTCGTCATCACGGTTCCGATATATCCCAGATTGCCGGTGACTAAGATCATCATTCTTTTTCCCTCATATTTTTGAAAATTGCTACAAATTTTGGGGCCTGCACTTTGAGTGAATAGTATTCTTCAACCGTTTTTCTTCCCGCTTCAGCCATCCGGCTCCTCAGCTCAACAGATGAAAGCAAAAGAGAGAGTTTTTCTATCCATTCTTCTTTGCGGTTTACAAGAAAACCGTTGTAGCCGTTTTGGATAATCTCTCTGTTTCTGCCAACATCGGAAGCGACGCAAACGGCATGCGCGGACATATACTGAACCGGCTAAAATCCGGTTTATCCTTTGACCCATTCGTTGTCAGGGAGGGGATAGAAGCCAATATCGAGGATTTGAAATTCAGTGATTTCATTTTCCAATTTCC
>CAYMPL010000059.1:0-12337 GCA_964392415.1 uncultured bacterium
TAACCTGTCTTCTGCTGATCATTCTAAAATCGTCGTATGTTTCCGCAAAATCGCCGTTGACGCTTCATTTTAAGAATTCTGAAATTGAAACGAGTGAGATGGCAGCCATTCTGAAAAAGTGGGCAATGCCAATTGCAATCGCTCCCATCGAGTCTTCTTATTATATCGTCCAGTATTCCATGGCATCTTCTGATATCCGGGATGATCTTGAAAGAATTTCCAAGATCGTCCGCTATATTCCAGATCGTGGTTATATCATTCATCTCATAGGGAGTTTGTCCGATTTGACGCGCATCCCTGGAATTGAGTGGTTTGGGGAATATCATCCCTATTTGCGGGTTGAAAGAGGGCTTTTGGACGACTCTAAAAATGAAGAGCTTGATCTCGAAATTGCGCTCTTTCCAGAGTCGGAGACTGAAAGAGTGGTCGCGCAACTACAGTCGATAGCGGAAGTATCCGTTCTCGATGCGTCAGCGGCGATGATCAAGGTTCGTACAAAAAGATCGGAAATCCTAAAACTTGCGCTGGTGAATGGGGTGGAATGGATTCAGAAGGCAAAGGAGCCTTCGCTTGTGGATGGGATTAAAATCGCAGATGACGTTTCATTGACGGATTCCTCTTTTGCAGATTCAGATGATTTTGAAAAATTCCGGGGATTTGCTTCGGGCGCAAAAGCGCTCAATCCAGATCATCTCTATGAAAGGGGGATCCGCGGCTCTTCTGAATTAATTGCCGTTGCAGATTCGGGATTGGATCAGGGGAAGATGGAGGAGATTCCCAGGGATCTTTCGGGGAGGATCCGACATGTTCAGTCGTTAGGGAGGTCTGCGACTCAGGAATGGGACGATCCACTTGGGCATGGAACACATGTTACGGGGCTTCTTGCGGGGAATGGCGCCGCTTCAGGGGGGAGCGTGCGCGGCGTTGCCTACGAGGCAGAGATTACGTTCCAGTCACTTTTTCGATGGGAAAATATGGATGGGGAACGGGTAAAGGGAATTGCGATCCCTTCCTCGATCGGTCACTTATTTGAAAGGCCCTACCAGGAAGGGGCGAGGGTTCATACCAATAGCTGGCAGCTCAGCGGATTTTCAAATTATGGTATTCAAGAGTCTGACTTGGACAGCTTTATCTGGAAGTATCCGGATATGGTGGTTGTTTTTGCCGTCGGAAACAGCGGTGTCGATCTTAATGGTGATGGATGGATCGATAAGCGTTCCGTTGCTGCCCCTTCTGATGCTAAGAATTGTATTGCCGTCGGGGCTTCTGAAAATCTCATTTTAAAAGGGGGGATCCAGAGACCGTGGGGAATACTTGGCATGCTCGGCGCAAGAAAAAATATGTGGGGGGCGAAGCCGATTAAAGGTGATATGCCCTCAAATAACCTGAATGGAATTGCCGCATTTAGTGGAAGGGGGCCAACTGCGGATGGTCGTATTAAACCCGATCTTGTCGCCCCCGGGACAAATAATCTTTCATTGAGATCGCGTGCGCGGAATGCGGATCCAAGAGAATCGTGGGGAATTTTTAATGAAGACTATCTCTTCAACGGTGGAACCAGTATGGCCGCGCCGCTTGTTGCCGGGGCCGCGGCGCTTGTTCGTCAATATTATAGAATGGTTGAAAAGCGGGAGATCGTGAGCGGCGCGCTTGTGAAGGCGGCGCTTATCAATGGGAGCGTTGATCTTTATCCGGGACAATTCTCAAATTTTGATGAAATTCCCACCATCAGACCCAATATCCACGAGGGGTGGGGAAGGGTAAATCTGGCATCTCTTTTTCCGGAAAAAGGAATGGCAAAACATTCCGTGGATGATCTAAAAGGTCTGAAAGAAGGTGAATCGAGGGAATTTGTTATATACATTGTCGATGAAACCTTGCCTCTCCGTGTGACTCTCGTCTACAGCGACTATCCGGCGAGCCCCGCCGCATCTCAGGTTTTGGTAAATGATTTGGATCTCTCTGTTCGGGGTCCACACAATGTCGTTTATTTCCCGAACAGAAAAAAAGGGAGAGATCATCTGAACAATGTTGAGCATATCGATATTGAGGAGCCGATGCTCGGCGACTATCGCATCCGTATAGATGCTTCATCTGTTCCCCTTGGAGACGAATTCGGAAGGCAGCCATACGCGGTTGTGTTTTCGGGGGAAATAAAAGTCAAAGAAAGGGAATTTTTTTAAGGAGGTGGATATAGAGAAGTAATTAACCGTCATTATCCGTCGTTCGATAAGGGGCGATAAGGGGAAAGACATGAGAGCCAGACAATGTGCAGTTGTTTTGGGTTTTCTAAGTCAGGTAGTGACATTTGCTTTTCCGACTTCTTCTTTTTCATTTGGTGCATTTGGAACAGAAACGCAAATCCTCTTTAAAGGAGAGGTCATCGATACCGCCGTTCAGCTGCCGAAGGCGATTCCAGCAGCATCCCTTCTTACAGATCAGAAGATCTATCTCGTCATTCAGTTTCGCGACCTCATTCAGGAAAAAATGAAAAAAGAGTTGAAGAGGCTTGGGGTAGAGTTTTTGAGCTATATTCCCAATCAAGCCTTTGTGATTCGGACCCCTGAACGATTGCTGCCGGTGTTATCCCAACTTCAGATCATTCAGTGGATGGGGGATTATACGCCAAATCTCAAAATCGATCCCGAACTTCTTAAAAACGACGCGGCCAATGAAGAGATGCCAATCTCAATCCAGATCAAATTATTTCGGGGAGAGAAGACGACACGCCTTAAACGTTTTGTTGAACAAAATCAGGGGAAGATTCTCTATAATGAACGGGATATTCTCAAAGTAGCGATTCGACGAAAATTGATTCATGAAATTGCGCAATGGTCAGCCGTCGAGTGGATTGAAGAGTCAAGGCGTCCCGAACTCTTAAGCTATTCAGTGGATGGCTTGGAGGGCATGACAGGGGACTATAAGGATCTCAGCGGTTTTGAAAGCGGCGTAAAGGTTCTTAACCCAGCGGCCCCTTATGAGCTTGGCCTTCGCGGTCATGGACAGATCGTTGCTGTTGCTGATACCGGTCTCGATGTAGGGAGCACAGATTCGAGATTGAGTCTCGATTTTCAAAAGCGAATTTTCAAGGGATATGCGCTCGGCTTTTGGAGAGATTCGTGGTCCGATGAAATGGGGCATGGAACACATGTCAGCGGCTCTATTTTGGGAACGGGGGATTATTCTTCCGGATTGCTTGCGGGGGTTGCGCATGAGGCTGATCTCATTATGCAGAGTGTGCATGGGTCTTTGGGAACAGTCGATATCCCCCCTGATCTGGGTGATCTCTTTTCGCCTGTATATAATGATGGCGCAAGAATTCATTCCGACAGCTGGGGGCATCCGGCATTCGGGTATGAACAGACCGCGCGAACACTCGATCAATATGTCTGGGATCATCCTGATTTTCTGGTGATTGCCGCGGCAGGGAATGGCGGTGTCGACTCTGATAAAAATGGGATTATCGATTCGATGTCGCTCCTTTCTCCCGCGACAGCAAAAAACTGCATAACTGTCGGCGCTTCGGAAAATTATGTTCTCAAAGGAGGGATTCAGAAGCCATGGGGGAAATTCAAGGAAGCGGACAAAAAGTGGGGGGCTGAGCCGATTGCGAGTGACATGCCCTCGAATAATCCCAATGGCTTGGCTGCCTTCAGCTCTCGAGGTCCAACACCCGATGGTCGACTGAAACCTGATGTGGTGGCTCCAGGGACAAATGTTCTCTCCGCAAGGTCACATATGCCAAACTCTGAAAAGCTTTGGGGGGAATATAATGAACATTATCTCTGGTCAGGGGGGACGAGCATGGCAACGCCGCTTGTTTCCGGGTCTGCTGCCCTGGTTCGTCAATTTTATGTCGAGAATCAGGGGCTTCAGTTTGTCTCCGCGGCGCTTCTAAAGGCGACGCTTATCAACGGGGCGGACGATCTCTATCCTGGACAGTTTGGATTTGGGGCCGTGGAAGAGATTCCATCTCAGCGTCCCAATATTCACGAAGGATGGGGGCGTGTGAATTTGGAGAAGACGCTCGTTTATAAAAATCGCGCGCTTCAGTTTTTTGATGAAACTGTCGGGATTTCGACGGGAAAAGAAAAAACATATCAGGTGACGGTTGCCGATAGTTCAGAGCCGCTGAAAATTACGCTTGCGTATACCGACTACCCCGGCTCGACCTCTGCGCGCAAGGCGCTTGTCAACGATCTTGATCTCATCGTTCAAGCTCCAGCCCGTTCCAAAATGTATTTTTCGAATGGTCTCAATTCAGCCGATCGTGCGAATAATGTGGAAGGGGTTGATATTCTAACTCCTGCGGTTGGGACGTATACCATCACCGTTCGCGGGCATCAGGTTCCAAACGGACGAAACGGCGCCCAGCCGTACGCGCTCGTAATTACGGGGGGGATGTAGTAATAAGGTTGGCACGTCATTTCGAAGAAATAGCGTGCCACTTATGAACACCCATTTTTTGAAGGTAGAGTCATCTGACGAAGGAGATCGACTCGACAGCTATTTGGTTAAAAAAAAGCTTCTTCCGAGTCGTTCGCAGATTCAAAGGCTCATTGAGCAGGAAAAGATTAAAGTGAATGGCTTTGCCGCCAAGGCAAGCTATTTGGTCAAGGCGAAAGACACGATTACCGTAGATATCCCTCCCCCTGTGGAAAGCATTTTGATTCCGGAAAATATTCCGGTGAACATTCTCTATGAAGATGACGATATCGTCGTTGTGAATAAAGAGGGGGGAATGGTTGTGCATCCGGGGGCGGGGAATAAAAGAGGGACGCTTGTCAACGCGCTTCTTTTTCACTGCAAGAATCTCTCCGGCGTGGGAGGGGTGATAAGGCCGGGTGTGGTTCACCGGCTCGATAAAGATACCAGCGGCCTGATCGTGATGGCGAAGAATGACGAAGCGCATCTCCATCTTTCTCATCAATTCAAAGAAAGAACGATTCGTCGTCATTATAAAACGTTGGTCTATGGCAAATTTAAAGAGACGCAAGGAAGTTTTGGAGAACCGATCGGGCGTCATCCAACGCAGAGAAAAAAAATGTCTACGAAATCAAAACGGGGGAAACCGGCGCTGACACTCTGGAAAGTGGTCGAATCGTTCGATCAGATGTCTTTCGTCGATGCGATCCTCGCCACAGGCAGAACCCATCAGATTCGCGTTCATTTTTCGGATGCCGGCCATCCGGTCGTCGGTGATCCCAAATATGGGGGAACAAATCGCGCAAAGACGATCGTTGATATAAAATTGAAACAGGCCGTCTCTTCGATTCGGGCGCTCCTTCTTCATTCAGAGAGCCTTTTGATGATCCATCCGAAAACCGGAAAAGAGATGAGATTTGAAGCTCCCCTCCCCGATTATTTTCTAAACATTTTGAGATTGCTTCATGAATCCTGAAAAAATTCAGAGTGATCTTTTTAAATCATTTTATTTTTTGTCTCACGGTTTTTTAACCCGTGCTTTAGGAAATCAACAGGCGGCTGGGATTGCCGTAAAAAAGGTTTGCCGTCTGAAACAGGTGCATAGCAACCGTGTCGTTGTCATCCCGAACGAAGTGAGGGATCTCTCCAGATATAAAAAAGAAGAAGCCGATGCGATGGTGACAAAACTTAAGGGAATAGCTCTAACCATTGTCACAGCCGACTGTATTCCGCTCCTTTTTTGCGACCCATCGAAAAAAATCATCGCTGCGGCGCATGCAGGGTGGCGTGGGACGAGCGCGAATGTGGCTAGGATGACCGTTCAAAAAATGATCGAATGGGGGTCAGATCCAAAAAATATTTTCGTCGCGCTTGGGCCGTCTGTGCAGAAATGCTGTTATGAGGTGGATAGACGGGTATATGATGCGCCCTTCTTCGGCGAACATAAAAATCTTTTTGAGCCTGTGTCGGGAAAGAAGGGGCATTGGCGGGTGAGTCTTCCTCACGTCAATCGGGAGCAGCTCAAAGAGGGAGGAGTGTTAAAAGAACATATTTGGATCTCCCCTCTTTGTACGGCCTGTTTAGGTGAAGATTTCTATTCTTATCGGAGAGAGGGGGAAAAAGCCGGCAGGCAGTGGAGCTATGTGGCGCTGATGTAACATATGGATACGAAAAGACTCTTTCTGTCAATCCCATTTCCCAAAAGCTGGGTCGATCTTTTTGATGAATATAAAAAAGAGTATCTCCATCATCCTATCCGTTGGATTGAAAAAGAGAATCTGCATTTGACCCTTTATTTTATTGGAGAGACGCCTGAGAACAGGATTCCTGAAATGAAAGAGAAATTAAGACACATTTCACCCGAATCTCCCCCCTTTTCCCTCGAATTCTCAAAAATTGATTTTGCTCCTCCGGGAAGATCAAAACGAATGATCTGGGCTTATTTTTTGCCGTCTAAAAATTTTGAGAATTTGGTTGTTAAAGTACAACGAGCCGTTGGCGGAAAAGAAGCAGAAGAAGAGAGAGAACCACTTCCACATGCGACATTAGCCCGTTTCCGGGATTTTAAGCCGCTTCGACATTTAAAGCTTAAAGAGCTTCAAATGCCAAAGCAAATTCTATTGGTTGCTCAATTTGATTTCCAGCAATCCGAACTTTCTCCCTCAGGGGCTCATTATGAGGTAATTGAATCATTTCTTCTGAAAGGAGAACGATGAAAAAATATGAATTCATAGGTCACACTGCGGATGTCCGTCTTAAAATAGAGGCCGATACCCCCCAAGAACTCTTCCAGGCAGCCATAGAGGGAATGGCAAATTTGATGAAAAATGGGTTTTGCCGAAGAAATGTCATCCCGAGCCCGAAGGCGAATGTCATCCCGAGGCGAAGCCGAAGGATCTCAGCTCATATTTTTGAAGAAGAGATCTCTATCTCATCCTCTGATATAACCTCGCTCTTAATTGATTTCATGGCGGAAGTTTTATCTCGTTCGCAGATTGAGCATCTGATTTTTGACCGGGTTGAATTTAGAGATTTTACTGAAACGTCTCTTAAAGCAAAAATCTTTGGGGAAAAAGTAGATCAGTGGGACAAGGATATTAAAGCGGTGACCTACCATGAAGTGGACATCAAGAGAGACAACAAAGGAAATTATTGGACAATAGTTGTGTTTGATATTTAAATCGCCTCCGCTGATCACAGTCGGTGTCCAGGAGAAAATGGCATTATTGGCATTTTAATCACCAAGTTTCTTTATAAAAGCCGAGGATGCGGAAGCCAATCTCTATCTGCCTATTTTTTATTCATTTCTGAACCGACAAATAAAAAAGCCATCCATCCCGGCAATAGTTGGCAGGGAGAGGAAAGTTCCTTTTTCAGTCATAAATGGCGCACATGCCTCAGGAAGAATATGGGAAAGGGGTTCGATTTCAAGGGAGGGCTCTGACTGCAGCAAGCGGTCGACGACTTCGTCAGTCTCCTCTTTTGTAAACGTACAGACCGAGTAGACCAAAACACCCCGCCTTTTCAAAAGAGAAACTCCCTTTTTTAGCAAACGTAACTGCAAATCTGAAAGAGAATCGATCCCTGTTTCTTCCTTCTGCCATTTACCTTCCGGATGGCGCCTGAGCGTTCCCAAAGAAGAACAAGGGGCGTCGATCAAAATCCGGTCGAAAAGATCATTGGATTCAAATTCGAGAAAATCACCATGTACCGGATGAATCGACCGAAGCCCCAGTCGATCGCAATTTTTTTCGATAAGCGCAATCCTTTTTTCATTCATGTCGAGCGCAACAATGTCACTCTCATCCCCAATCAGTTCTGCAAGATGCGTTGCTTTCCCCCCAGGAGCAGCGCAAGCGTCGAGAATTCTCTCGTGCGGCTTGGGATCAAGCGCAAAGGCCGCCAGCTGTGAAGCTTCATCCTGAACCTGAAAATAGCCTCTCTGCCACGCTTCAAATTTCCGGATAGCCCCGCCGTGATCAAAGCTGAGACCGACCGGTGAAAAGATATTTTTTTTAATCTCTAAGTCTGGTTTTTCTTTCTGAAGCAGATCAAAAAGCTCTTCCTGTGAAATTTTAAGCCTGTTTGTCCGAATAGTCGTTAGAGGAATTGAATTATTGGCTTTACAAATTTCAATTGTTTTTTCAATTCCAAACTGACCGATCCACCTCTCTACCATCCACTGAGGATGAGAAAGATGAAATGAAATCTGCTGAGGCGTGAGCCTGGAAGGCTCAAGCCGATGGAGTGAAAACTTTTCAAACCCCTCTAAAATTTCCTTTTTATTTTTTAGGATATTTCTCAAAACTGCGTTTGCGAATGAGGTATTCCGATATTCACCCCCTTTTTTTAGGAGATTCACCGTTTCGTAAATGGCCGCATATTCAGGCACTTTGTCTAAAAAGAGGAGCTGGTAAGTGCCAAGTCTCAAGGCGTCCAGGACAAAGGGAGAGAGATCCCTCGGCTTCGCCTCGGGATGACGCTTTTTAGGCGCTTTCTTAAGAAATCGGCTGATGACAGAATCGAGCTTCCCCTCCCATCGCAATGTTCCATAGACAAGCTCGGTTACAAGGGAACGATCTGGAAGAGAGATCCCTCGGCCTCCGGCCTCGGGATGACAACTTGCTCGGCCTTCCAATACTTTATCCATTAAAAAATTCGATTTTTTTCCCCTGCGAATCTCGGAAAGAATAGAAAGGGCTAGTTCCCTTGCCGCAGCCATTCGATTTTTTGGAAATGGGGGAAGAGTTTTTCGTATGTTTCCCGTAGACTTTCTGAAATGATTTTCGATCCCCCGATCACAGGCATGAAATTCGTATCACCGTTCCACCGGGGAACCACATGATAATGAAGATGATGAACGATTCCAGCCCCTGCGGACCGCCCCAGATTAACACCGATATTCAATCCCTGGGGATTCATTGTTTTTTTGAGAATTTCTATCGTCTTTTGCACAGCAATAAAAACATCGACTCCTTCCTCCACGCTTAAAAATTCGAGTTGATCAACATGCCTGTTCGGCACCACCATCAGATGCCCGCTGATATAAGGATATTTGTTCATGATGACATAGCAGAGGGGCCATTGAGCCAGAATCAACGTCCTCTTTCGATTTCTGATTTTGGGCTGGGAGCAAAAAATACACCCCCTTTTCTGACCTGCTTTTTTAATGTATTCCATTCGCCAGGGAGCCCACATGAGTTCCATAAGTCACCCCTTAAAGATTGAGCGCTGGCATCAGATACAAAAGCGGCGATACATTCTTTTGAGTTTGAACCATTCTTTCAACTGCCCCTGACACCGACTCTCCCAAAAGGTATCGAAGCAATGTCGGCTTCTCTTTGGGCGGATAGACAAGATCGACATCACCCGTCAGGCCGGCCAGCTTCTTGGCCGTTTGAACAGCATCTTCAAAATTCCCCAATTGATCGACAAGATGAAGTTTCAGCGCCTGCTCGCCGGAAAGGACCCTTCCATCAGAAACCTCCTCGAGCGAAGCCTGATCGAGCTTTCTTTCCACAAGAACCACCTGTTTAAACTGCTGGGATATATTTTCAATCAGGTCTGTCAACAGTTTTTCCTCATCCTGCTGCATCGGCCGAAAGGGGGAACCGACATCCTTATATTTTCCACTCTTTAAAACCTTGGTTTCCATCTTGGCCCACTGATAGAGTTTTTGGAGATTCACAAATTCCATAATAACCCCAATACTCCCCGTCAGCGTTCCGGGATTTGCCACAATCTGATCGGCGCCGCAAGCGACATAATAGGCCCCTGAAGCGGCAAGAGCCCCCGTCGATGCGACCACTTTTTTTGAGCCCCGAATTCTTTTAAGCTCCTGATAGATCTCCTGAGAAGGGCCTACCACCCCGCCCGGCGAATCGATCCGGACAATGATCGCCTTTATCCGGTCATTGTCTTTATATCTTTTAAGGGCTTTGAGTGTCGGCCGGGCATCATGAATGATTCCCTCAACCTCTACAACACCGATACTATCTTTCCGGATGATCTCCGGCGTCTCTCCAAAAAAGTAGAGAGATCCCGCAATTCCGGCAATAATCAACAGAAAGAAAATAATTCCAAATGAGGCAAAAAACATGAGGACGGGATGACTTTTCATTTCTTTTCTTTAGAATCTGGAGAATCCGATTTCCCAACCACCTTTTTGAGTTTTTGGGCAAGAATGTCTCCCAGCTTCTTCACGGCGCCTTTCCCTGATTCGCTCATGTATTTTGCGACGTCCTCTTTTTCTTCGCGCGTTGTGAGCGCCTTCATGCTCAGTGAAATACGACGTTCGCGGTGGTCGATCCCAAGCACCTCAGCCCGCACGGTATCACCGACTTTATAGAGAGATTTAGGATCCTGAACTTTTTCCTTCGTAATTTCAGAAATATGGACAAGCCCTTCAACATCCTCCGCAACCTTTACAAAATATCCAAAGTCAACGACTTTTGTAATCGCCCCCTCAACCACACTCCCTTTTTTCAACTTCTTTTCGACCTCTGACCATGGATCCCTTGTCAATTGTTTAATTCCCAGAGAAAACTTTTCATTTTCGGGATCAATATTTAACACAACCGCTTCAATGACATCCCCTTTTTTATAAAAATCCTGCGCCCTCACATTTTTTTGTGTCCAGGAAATATCGGAAACATGAATCAAACCGTCAATCCCCTCTTCAATTCCAACAAAAACCCCAAAGTCTGTGACATTTTTCACAGCCCCCTTGATTCTTGTACCGGGTGGATATTTTTCTGAAAGGGCTTCCCAGGGATTGGCAAGCGTCTGCTTGAGTCCCAAAGAAATCCGGCGATTTACGGTATCAATTTCAAGAATCTCAGACTCTGCTTCCTGCCCAATGGAAACGACCTGGGATGGCGACTTGATTTTCTGTGTCCATGACATCTCAGAAACATGAATCAGTCCCTCAACCCCTTTCTCAATCTCCACAAATGCCCCATAATCGGCAAGACTCACCACTTTTCCTTTGATGCGATCGCCTACACGATATTTGTATTTAACCTGGTCCCATGGATCGGGCTGAAGCTGCTTGAGTCCCAAAGAAACCCGCTCTTTCTCATGATCATATTTAAGAACCTTGACCTGAATGCTGTCACCGATCGAAACCAGTTCTGAGGGGTGTTTGACTCGTCCCCACGACATATCTGTAATATGAAGAAGGCCATCGATCCCGCCCAGATCGAGAAAACAGCCATATTCGGTAATATTTTTCACAACCCCTTGTACCGCTTTTCCCTCTTCAAGCGTTTCAAGCAGCGTACTCTTCTGAATCTGCCGCTCCTGTTCCATCACCGCGCGACGGGAAAGAACCACGTTCCCCCTTTTTTTGTTCAGCTTAATGACTTTGAATTTTAAACGCTGGCCAAGAAATTGGTTGAGATTTTTGATCGGCCGGAGATCAATTTGTGAAGCAGGAAGAAAGGCCTTCACCCCAATATCGACTGAAAATCCCCCTTTTACTTTGTCGACAACAATCCCTTCGACAAAAAAACCTTCTGTTTCAGCCTTTATGATATCGTCCCAAACCTGAAGCGCTTCCGCGCGGCTGCGTGAAAGCTGAACCAGCCCTTCCTCATCTTCAATACTTTCAATATAGACAAGAAACCGATCACCCTCTTTGACATGGACCTCGCCCCGTTCATCCCTAAATTCCTTGAGCGAAATGAAACCCTCTGATTTATACCCAATATCAATCAGGGCATAGTCGGAACCGACTTGGATAACAGTCCCTTCAACCACTTCCCCTTCTGAAAAATGTCTTCCTTTTAGACTCTCTTCAAAAAGCTCCTTAAAACTCTTTTCTGACGCCATGTATATCAATCATGTCCTTCTATCCACCAAGACTAAACTCTCGAGGATCAGATCTCGACATGTCTACTAAAAGGGGATGTGGTTGTCAAGAGAATGCCTCGATACTACCCTTTTTTCTCCTCAAGATTTTTTACCCGCCTGAATAAATCAGGGAGTTTGGAAATATAAGAGAGCAGGGACAAAAACTCTTTCCCTTTTTTTGCAGGAACCCCAAAGTAGACCTGATGCGGCTCTAATTCCATATTTTTCATAAGCCCGCTTCGAGCCCCCAGAGTCACCCCCTCCGGAATAACGGTCTGATCTGAAACCCCCGACTGCCCGGCAAGGGTAACCCGTTTCCCGGTTTTTACGCCACCGGCAAGCCCCGTCTGCCCGCAGATGACATTCATCGGACCTATCACGCAGTTGTGGCCGATTTGAACGAGATTATCGATCTTCGTCCCAAAACCAATGCGTGTCTCATCGAGCGCCGCCCGGTCGATGGCGCTGTTTGCGCCAATCTCAACATCATCTTCAATGACAACCTTTCCAACCTGAGGGACCTTTTGATGGCATGTGCCATCATACACATAACCGAACC
>CAYMPL010000060.1:0-8713 GCA_964392415.1 uncultured bacterium
CGATGAAACGCATGAAATGGATGAAGACTTCGTTCGGGCGCTCGAGTATGGCATGCCCCCCGCGGCGGGTGAGGGAATTGGGATCGATCGGCTGGTGATGCTTTTCACCGATTCGTCTTCGATTCGGGATGTCATTTTGTTTCCCCAGCTTCGGAAACAGTTGTGAAATTTTTAGAACCGATTCTTGCCATTCGGATGCTCAGGCATTTTAAGACAGAAACTGCAGAGCCGTCGTTTGTCTCCTTTACGGCGTGGATGACGCTTTTGGGGGTGGCAACGGGGGTGATGGCGCTCATTATTGTGATGTCTGTCATGAATGGCTTTGAGTCGGAGCTTCAGAGAAACATGATCGAGGCCGAATCCCATATCATTCTCTACAGGAAGCAGGGGGGGATCAGGGGATGGGAGAAACTCAAGCGGCAGATAGAAAAGGCAGATCCTTCCATTGAAAAAGTTTCCCCGATTATTTATCAGGAGGCGCTTTTTTTGTTTCAGGGACGTGTGGAGGGGGGGGTGGTTGAAGGGCGCCTTTCTGATAAAGTCATCCTGAGCTCTGCGAAGCAGAGCGAAGGATCTTCCTGCTCCATCGGAAAAGAGCTTGCTTTGAAATTAGGGGTTAAAAAGGGGGATAGGCTCAAAGTATTGGTTCCCGATCTGAAAGGAAAAAGCAACAAGGTTATGACCCTTCAGATTTCGGATATTTTTGAGTCGGGTCTTTACGAATATTCATCCCGATACGTCTATGCGGATCTCTCTTATCTTCAGAAACAGTTGGGGTGGGGTGATCGCGTATCGGCGTTTAAAGTCAGTGTGTCAGATCCATTGGAGGCCGGGGAAATTTCCCGAAAAATCCGCTCCCGGATCTCTTTTCCGTTTTTTATTAAAACCTGGATGACATTTAATAAGAATATTTTCCTTGCGATTGAAATTGAAAAAGCGGTGATGTTTGTGATCTTAAGCGGCATTATTCTGGTTGCGATTTTTAATGTGGTCAGCTCTCTTGTCATGATTGTGATTGAGAAAACAAAGGAGATCGCCATTTTAAAAGCGATGGGGATGGCAAACAGGGGGATCGCGAATATTTTTCTCTGGCAAGGAGCTCTCATGTCTGTTGCTGGAACGGCGTTGGGTGTCGTTCTTGCTTTTTTGGGGTGTTATGCTCTGGCCCGTTTCCGATTTATAGAATTGAGCCCTGATATCTATTTTCTCTCTTATCTTCCGGTTGAGGTTCGAGCGATGGAGGTTCTTGTGATTTCAGTAGGGATGATTTTTGTGTCGCTGTTCGCCGCATATTCTCCGGCGCGGCGGGCTTCGCTTCTCTATCCTGTAGAGGGAATTCGGTATGAATGAAGAGCGCGCCCCGCAGCATCTCAGGACGGAAAACCTGTCAAAATCGTTTTGGCTGGGTAAAAAAGAAATCCCAGTTTTAAAAAATATTCACCTTGAAGTCGTGCAGGGCTCGATGGTGTCGCTTTCTGGCGCTTCCGGCGCTGGAAAAAGCACCCTTCTCCATTTGATGGGGGCGCTCGATTCTCCAACGGCAGGAGATATTTTTTTTGAAGGGGAATCGCTGTTCCGAAAGAGTGAAAACGAACTTGCCCGATTTAGGAATCAAAAAGTTGGTTTTGTTTTCCAGTTCCATCATCTTCTCCCTGAATTTAGCGCCATTGAAAATGTGTTGATGCCGGCTTTGATCGCAGGGCTCAAATATGGGGAGATGGTTGAGAAGGCGAAAGAGAAGCTTTCTGAAATCGGTTTGGGGCATCGCCTCAATCACAAGCCGGGAGAGCTTTCCGGCGGGGAACAGCAGCGTGTTGCGATTGCGCGCGCCCTCATTCTTAACCCCCCGCTTCTTTTGGCGGATGAGCCGACCGGGAATCTCGATCGCGCAAACGGGGATCAGATTATCGATCTTTTATTTAAATTGAATGAAAAGTACCGAATGACGATGATTGTTGCGACCCATAATGAAGAACTCTCCCGAAAAATGCCGATCCGATGGAGAATGGCTGATGGAAATGTGCAGCTGTCGACTCTCTAATCCTTTCCTCGCACTTTGTGCTCGGAATGACGTTCAAGATTCTTCGCTACGCTCAGAATGACAAAGTCAGCTTTTCATTATGACAAAGTCAGCTTTTCATTGACGAAAGAGCCTGCCTTTGCTAGCGTCAAGGTTTGATTTTTAGGAAAAATCAAATCTTATTCAGGACTTATTGAATTGATGCCCCTTAAAAAAGTTTTATTCTGTTTTGTAGCGATTCTTCAGCTTGGTCTTCAGCTGGGTCTTCAGTTTGGGTTTCTGTGCGAGGTCTTTGCTGAAGACGGCAAAATTGTCGAGGTCTCAGTCAGCGGGAATCGCCGAATTGAGACGAGTGCGATTCTCAATCAGGTTGAAATGAAAGCGGGCTCATCCTATTCGCGGGAGAAAATCCGAGAAAGCGTCATCCGTATCTATAAACTTGGCTTTTTTGATGACATTGAAGTCGATTCTCAAAAAAAAGATTCGGGGATCCATTTAACATATATGGTTCGTGAAAAGCCGACGATCCGGAATGTTTTTTACGAAGGGTATAAAAAAGTGGATCTTTCAGATATCAAGGAGCAGGTCGATCTTGCGACTTACGCCATTGTCGATTCAAACAAGGTCAAGATGTCCAAAGAAAAGATCCTCAAAATATATGAGCAGAAGGGTTTTTTTCTCGCGCGCGTCAGTTATTCTATCAAAAAATATAAAAAAGCGAATGAAGTGGATATTACGTTTCATATCGAAGAGCTCGACAAGGTCAAGATCCGAAAAATCAATTTTATCGGAAACCGCGTTTTCTCGGAAGATGATCTGAAATCGGTCATGGCGACAAAAGAGCGCGGGGTTTTGACCTGGCTTACCAAAAGCGACAACTATCAGGAAGAAATTTTTCAGGGGGATTTGGAAAACATTGCCTATTTCTACCATACCAAAGGATATGTTCAGGTGAAGGTCGATCCCCCCGTTGTGACCGTTTCCCCTGAAAAAAAGTGGATCGATATTGTTTTGGCGGTTCACGAAGGGGAATCCTTCCGGGTCGGTGAGGTGGGGTATGACGGTGAACTTATTTTTTCTCTCAAAGAACTTGAGACCGACCGATCCGTTCTGCCTGATCTGATATTCAACCGGGACGATCTCCGAAAAGAGGTGCTGAGACTGGCTGATAAATACAAAGACGAAGGGTATGCGTTTGCAAATGTCAACGTGAAGTCGAACATACGGGAGAAAGATCGGAAGGTCGATTTGACCTTTCAATTTGAAAAGGGGCAGAAGGTTTATTTTGGAAATATTAATGTCTATGGGAATACGAATACACGGGACAAGGTCATTCGTCGTGAACTGCTCGTGCATGAGGGGGACATCTATAATGAAACGCGCCTCAGGAAAAGCATAGAGAAAATTCAGGCGCTTGGCTACTTCAGCGAAGTGACCTATACGAAACCACAGGGGGACGCGCTGAACGTACTTGACCTTTATATTGACCTTAAAGAAAGGCCGACAGGGGCATTGACCGTTGGGGCGGGGATCTCTGGTGGCGACTTTGTCGCAAATGCCCAAATTTCTCATAATAATCTCTTTGGAAAGGGGCACAACGTCAGTTTCAACGCGCAGATTGCGGGAGAATCAAACCGGTTTTCAGCAAGTTTCACGGAACCCTACACCTTTGATTCACTTTGGAGCAGTGGTTTTGACGCGTTCAAAAACGAGACGAGGACGAGAGATTTTATTGAATTAAAAACCGGCGGCGATATCCGGATGGGGCGGCCGATTGGGGATTATGTCAGCTCCTTTCTCACCTATAAATTGGAAGATGTCCGACTCAAAGAGGTTCAGGCGGAGGATGTAATTAAGGCGGATGGGTTGACGAGTTCTATTTTAGGGACATTGATCTACGATCGCAGAAATAACCGATTTGATCCAACGAAAGGTTTATACGATCACCTTTCCACAGAATATGCGGGATTGGGGGGGGACAATCATTTTTTTAAATCGATTTTTACCTCCCGTTTTTATTTTCCGACTCCCTTTCTCAAAGGGGTTTTTCGGATCAACGCGCAGGTTGGGTTTGTCACCCGGACAACGTTTAGAGCCCTTCCAACCACTGAGCGGTTTATTTTGGGAGGGGTGAATACGCTGCGCGGGTTTGAGTCGTTTACGATTGGTCCCAAGGAGATATCAAAAGATGGGAAAGAGATTCTGATAGGGGGGGACCGGGAGTTTTTTAGCAATCTTGAGTATGAAATTCCCTTGGTGAGAGAGATGGGGGTCAAAGGGGTTCTTTTTTATGATGTGGGGTCGGCTTTTGATGGTTCGAGGATCGACGAAGTACGCCATGACGTTGGCTTTGGTTTCAGGTGGTTTTCGCCATTTGGTCCGATCCGGGTGGAGATCGGTTTTCCGATCGATCCAAAAGAGGGTGAAAAGAAACAGGTGGTTCAGCTTGCGATAACACCGCCGTTTTAAAAGTCATCCTGAGGCCGAATGGCCGAAGGATCTATAAAGGAGGAAAAAAAATGAAAAAAAATATCTTAACTATTATATCTGTCGTTCTAAGCCTGATGGTTGTTCAGGCGCAGGCTCAGAGCTCATCTGGCTCAAAGGTCGGTTACGTCGATATGGAGCGGGCGCTTCAGTCTACGAAGGCGGGACAGGGGGCGAAAAAAGAGGTTGAAAAAGAGATTGAAAAGAGAAAGAAAGCATTGGATAAGCTTCGAAATGATGTCGTCAAGATGGAGGAGGATCTTAAAAAACAGGAATTGGTGTTGACGGCGGAATCGAGAGAGAAAAAGAGAGCCGACTATTTAAAAAAGGTGGAAGATTTGAGGAACCTCATGGCGAAAAGTCAGCAGGAGATGCAGGAGGTTGAGCAAAAAATCGCATCGCCCATTCTCGTCAAGATGAGCGAGGTTTTAAAGAAATTAAGTGAAGAGAAGGGATATGACGTGATTGTCGCCAAAGGCGCCCTTGTTTATGCGCGCGATGAATCGGATCTGACTGATGATCTGATCAAGCGTTTTGATAAGGAATATAAAGGAAAATAATGAAGATAAAGGCGCCCCTTAGCTCGGCTGAAATACGTGAGCTTCTCCCCCATCGCTATCCCTTTTTGCTTGTCGATCGGGTGGAAAAAATTGTCGTCTCAAAAACAACGCCGATCGGAGACAAGATTGTCGCCTATAAAGCGGTAACTCAGAACGAGCCCTTTTTTCAGGGGCATTTTCCACACTATCCTGTGATGCCTGGGGTTTTGATAGTGGAGGCTATGGCGCAGGTGGCTGGGCTTCATCTCTATCTAACGTATGAATGGTCCCGAAAAAAGAATCACTATCTTTATTTGACCGGGGTCGACGGAGCAAGATTCCGGGCCCCGGTCGAACCCGGCTCTCTTTTGAGGTTTGAAGGCCACGCTGTCAAAATCAGGCAGGAAAAATTCTGTGTTTATGAAGCAAAAGCCTTTTTGGATTCGTCTGATTCTCTTGTGGCGGAGGCGACTATTTCTTCGGTTTTTGCTGAGAAGACCGAAGGGGGAAAAAAATGATTCATTCGTCAGCGATTGTCGACCCCAAAGCGAATATTGAAGGCAGTGTCGAAGTAGGCCCCTTTGTTGTCATTGGCGAAGGGGTGACAATTGGAGATGGGACAAAGATCCATCCCCATTCAGTTCTTGAAGGGCCTGAGCTTTCTATTGGCAAAGAATGTGAAATAGGTCCCTACGCGGTTTTGAAAAGTCATACTTCGATGGGGGATCATAACCGGATATACTCCTTTGCCTGTGTGGGCGCCGCGCCGCAAGATCTCAAATTTAAGGGGGAAGAGTCGCGTCTCGAGATTGGCTCGGACAATACTTTTCGTGAGTCGGTAACCCTCAATCGCGGCACAGCGACGGGCGGGGGGGTTACGAGAATTGGAAATCACAATTTTTTAATGGCCTATGTCCATATCGCGCACGACTGTCAGATCGGCGATTCCGTGGTGATGGCAAACAGTGTGGGGCTTGCGGGGCATGTGATTATTGAAGATCATGCCATTTTAGGGGGGATGGTCGGGATTTCACAATTTATACGAATTGGGACCTTTTCTTATACGGGGGGATTTTCAAAGATCGTAAGGGATATCCCCCCTTTTATGATTGCGTCCGGAACAGATGCCAGTGTCGGCGTAAGAGGAATTAATTCTATCGGTTTATCGCGGAAAGGGGTTGATACGAAAACTATTCGCGATTTAAAGGAAGCCTATAAAATTCTTTTCATGACCGATCATTTGGCGCCGGGAAAAAGAAGGGCAGTGCAGGAAAGTGTGTCAAAAATAAAAGAGAGTTCTCTTTTCGAGACCCCCCAGGTGAAACATCTTGTTCAATTTATCGAGCGATCCAAAAATGGAATCGTTGGAAGATACAGGGAGCCAGAGAAGGTAAAAGATGAAAAAGAAGATCAACGCAGCCGTGATTGGGGTGGGGTATCTCGGGACCTTTCATGCTGAAAAATATTCGCAATTAGAAGATGTCGATCTCATTGGCGTTGTCGACATCGATCCTTGTCGGGCAAAAGCGGTTGCCGACCGCTTTCAAACCAGAAGTTTTACCGATTATCGGGAAATATTAAAAGATGCCGACGCGGTCAGCATTGTGGTGCCGACCGATCGCCACTATGAGATTGCGAAACAGTGTCTCGAGCGAGGCTGTGATGTTTTGATTGAAAAGCCGATGACCGAAAAAATTTGGCAGGCTGAAGAACTCATCCACATTGCCAAATCGAAAGGGGCTATTTTACAGGTGGGGCATCTCGAACGCTTCAATTCAGCGATTCGGGAGGCCTCCCGTTTTTTAAGCGACCCTCTTTTTATTGAATGTCACAGGCTTCATTCATTTGTGGAGCGTGGCGCCGAAGTGGATGTCATTTTGGATCTGATGATTCACGATCTCGATATTATTTTAAGCCTTGTGCGTTCTCCAGTCGTTCGAATCGATGCGGTTGGAACCCCCGTTCTTTCTCCTCACGTTGATATAGCCAGTGTCAGGCTGACATTTGAAAGTGGGTGTGTCGCGAATGTGACTGCGAGCCGGATTTCTTTCAGCGCCATCCGAAAAATCAGAATTTTTCAGCCCTCGGCCTATGTATCGATCGATTTTCAGAATTCATCTGTCGATATTTGCAGAGCAGGTCATCCTGAGGCCGAAGGCCGAAGGATCTCAGCGGAGAGGCTTTCATTCGCGAAACGGGATGCTTTGTCAGAAGAGATTTCTGCGTTCATGGAATCGGTGAAGCGAAGGACTCCCCCCCTGGTGGGGGGACTTGAGGCCATTGAAGCGCTCAAACTGGCAGATCAGATTGGGGATCAGATTCGGGAGCGGATTAAAAAAACGGGAAGTAGAATATCACGTGGATTGGGTCAAAAAACTTGGTATGAGTCATAAAAAATCAATTTTCATGGTTGCGGGGGAGGCATCAGGAGATCTTCATGGTTCTTCCGTGGTGAGGGAGATATTTAAACGCGACCCTTCCGTTTTTATGTATGGGGTTGGCGGGATTGAGATGGAAAAGGCCGGTGTTCATCTGATTGCAAGGTCGGAGACCCTTGCTGTGACCGGTATTTTTGAGGTTTTTTTTAAACTGAAACAGCTTCTTTCACTCTTTTTTCTTCTGGTAAGGTCGATCATCATTTATAAACCGGACCTTGCGATTTTGATCGATTCTCCCGATTTTAATCTGCGGCTTGCCAAAAGGTTGAAGAAAAGAGGGGTTCCTGTTCTTTACTATATCAGTCCCCAGGTGTGGGCCTGGCGCAGGTCACGTCTTCGTCAGATCAGAAAATGTGTCACGAGAATGCTCGTTGTTTTTCCTTTCGAGTCCGCATTTTACAAAGCGGCTGGCGTCGATGTTGATTTTGTCGGTCATCCGCTGTTAGACAGGCTTCCTGATTGTCCCCTTGTTTCGGAAAATGTGCGGACGATTGCGCTGATGCCGGGTTCCCGAAAGAATGAAGTCCGGTATCTTTTGCCCGCAATGCTTGAATCTGTCCGTCAGATTCACCGTCGCTATCCCGCTATTGAATTTCGACTTGTGCTTGCCCCGATGCTGCGTCTCTCGGATATTTCTTTTACGACAGATGAGAGCCTTCCCATCAAGATCATTGAAGGGGGGGATCCTGATTTTTTGTCAGGGGTTGATTTTGTGATCTGCTGCTCAGGGACAGCAACGCTTGAGGCCGCCATTTTGGGAAAAGCGATGGTTGTTCTCTATAAATTAAACCGTTTAACTTATTTCCTGGTAACTTTTCTCATGACCTCTGGACTTAAGTATTTTGCGCTTCCAAATCTTATCGCGTCGCGCAGGCTTGTGCCTGAACTTCTTCAGGGTGATGTGACTCCGCAGAAAATTTCCGAAGAGGTTTTTCGTTTTTTAGAGAACCGTGAGCTTTTGAAACAAACTTCCCGGGAACTGCTAAAAATCCGAAATCAGTTGGGTTCACCGGGAGCAGCCTCCCGTGTGGCGGAGCAGGCATTTCTTTTTTTAGCAAACGGTCATCCTGAGCGAAACGAGAGTCATCCTGCTATTCGAAAAACGCTTGGTTTTTTTCTGCTGAAATTAACGCATCGGATTTTTTCCCCATTCCTCTGGCTGGCATCGTGTCTGTATGGTTTTGCGGTTTGGGGGCGACGCTATTTTTATGTGGTTAAGATATTTAAGG
>CAYMPL010000060.1:8723-12305 GCA_964392415.1 uncultured bacterium
CCCGGAAAGTTCCGGCAACGGTCATTTCGGTTGGGAATATAACCATCGGAGGGACAGGAAAAACCCCCTTTACCCTATTTTTGGCTGGTGAAATGAAACGACGGGGAAGATCCATTGCGATCTTGAGCCGCGGATATAAAAGAAAGGCGAAGAATGCCTGGGACTGTGTTTCAGATGGTCTATCCGTGAAACTGGATGTTTTAGAGGCGGGGGATGAGCCGTGGCTGATGGCATCAAGATTGAAAGGGGTTCCCGTTTATGTAGGCGCAAATCGCTACCAAACGGCCGTTGAGATTTTAAAACGACATTCCGTTGACACACTTCTTTTAGACGACGGTTTTCAACACTGGGGGCTGGATCGTGATTTTGATTTTGTTACGTTCGATGCGACCACCTTTAAAGAGAGCCGCAGCTCGCAGGGGGTGGGACTCCTCCCCTATGGAAAATTTCGGGAACCCTTGGGGCATCTGAAGCGTTCCAATTGTGTCATTTTAACACGTACCGATCAGCTGAATGATATTGAAAAAGAAAGATTAAGGCGCGAGATCCATTGGGTGCACCCGAACGCTCCGATGATCGAAGCAAACTATCGTCCAAAACATATATTGCATATTTCTTCCGGGAAACAGATTTCCCTGGATCATCTGGTCGGACGGCGCATCTCGGCGTTTGCGGGCATAGGGAATCCAGACTCTTTTTTAAGAGTTGCCAGGCAGTTTTCTCAAGTGGTCGATTTTAAGATCTATTTGGACCATACCTTCTATTCCAAGAAAACGATGGAACAGCTTTTAAGGGATGCTGAGAAAAAGGCTTCTGATCTCATTCTTACGACGGAAAAAGATGCCGTGAGAATTCCAAAAGATATTCTAAAATCAAATCCCCCGCTTTACGCGCTCTCAGTCGATTTGGAAATTACGAAGGGGAAGGCGGCGCTGGATGCCCTCCTGGATCATCTTCCATGTCCATTTTAAATATCTTTTTTGACACACTCAGTGTGATTCTAAATCTTTTGCCTCAGCGTTTTCTGAAATGGGTTTGCCGCGCGATCGGTTATTTCTGGTTTATATGTTTACGTTATCGCAGGAATGATGTTTTAAAGAATATGACAGCCGCCTATAAAAATGAGAAAACGGAATCGGAAATTAAAAATTTAGCGCTGAAGAATTTTTGCCATTACGTGTATCTCTTTTGTGAACTGGTTCAGCTGAGAACATTGTCTCCGGGCGAACTCAAAAAAAGAATACGGTTTGAAAATCTGGAATCGATGAAAAGACTCATGGATGGAAGACGGGGCGCTGCTCTTTTAACAGCCCACATGGGGAATTTTGAATGGATGGCCGCGGCCGCCCCTTTGATAGGGCTGCCGCTTTCTATCGTTGCGCGCGTTATGAAAAATGAGACAATGGAAAAAGTTATTTCGTGTCAGCGAAGACGCTGGGGAATCGGTGTGATTGCGCCTCAAAAGAATGTTCTCTTTTCGATTTTTAAGCATCTTAGGGAGAACCGGGTGGTGGGATTTATGATCGATCAAAGACGGGGGCCTCCGGAAGGTATTTTTGTGAATTTTTTTGGGCGGCCTGCCGCCACCACCCCGGGGCTGGCGTATCTCGTCGAAAGAACCAATGCCTCTGTCATCCCTTTTTTTAATTATCGGACCGGATTCGGGGAATTTGTCGCAAAATTTGAAGAGCCGATCCCTTATAAAAGAATTGGCGGGCGCGACCAAAATATATATCATAATACGCAGCAATATACAGAGGTTGTTGAGAGAATGATTCGGGAGTATCCGGAGCAGTGGTTTTGGATACATAGAAGATGGCGCTAATGACGAAGTGGCTTCTCCTCTTATTCTGTTTGCAGCTCTCCTGCGGTGGCTTTCGTACGGTGGAAAAGCTTGAAAAGATCACCCCCCCCCAAGATTTGGAAGAAAAAATAGCCATTGAGACGAAGGAAAATGCCAAAAAACCGGGAAATCAAAGACAAAAAAAGAGAAAAAAAATAGCTTCTGTTTTTTCAAGACCGGAAGCGGTGGCAAGAGCGAAGAGGTATGCGAATATCAAGACCTTCCGGGAGGGAGAGAAAACGACATTCGCTTTTAGTTGGTTTTCAATCAAGGGAGGGGATGTTACTCTGGAAGTTCATCCATCTGTCTACATCCATGGACGAAAAACATATCATTTTATCGGACGGGTAAAATCATCAGCGGCGATGGACCTGATTCACAGCATCGACGACTGGATTGAAAGCCATGTCGATGTCGATACCTTTTACCCGATCAAAGTAGGGCTTCACGGAATTGAAACAGATCGTTTGCGCGAGGGGCGCACCTTTTTTGATTATATGAATAGGAAAATTCATTATTGGATGAAGCGGGTTCATGTGAAAAAGGGGGTGAAGGAGGAGCGGCGGGTTGACGATTTCAAACCGGGGACAATCGATGTGTTTACATCGGCATTTTTACTCCGGGCGCAGAAATTGGAGGTTGGGAAGACATATTATTCGGATGTTTATAATGAAGGGAAGCATCTTTCCGTTGAGGCTCAGGTTTTGCGTCGTGAGAAATTAGATACCGATATTGGCGAATTTGACACGCTGGTTGTGCGTCCGATTGCGCGTTTTGAAGGAATTTTAAAGACCTCTGGCGATTCAACCATCTGGCTGACCGATGACGAACGTCATTTCATTTTGCGGCTTGAAACAAAGATCAAAATCGGTTATCTCGTCGGGGAAGTGAAGAAGATCGAAGACCCGGAGTATCAACTCCCCAAACCTTGAAGCACACCCAATGATGTTTTTTGTTTTTTTGTATAATATGTTGATTACGGCGGCGTTTGCCGCTGTTTCTCCCTATCTTTTGTATCGCCTTATATCCCGGAAGAAATATCGTGAGGGACTGGTCGAGCGTTTCGGGTTGATTTCATCAGAAAAAATTGCAAGGTGTAAAAATCCAAAGATCTGGTTTCACGCGGTCTCTGTCGGTGAAGCCTCTGCGATTTATCCCCTCTATCGGGTTTTTAAGGAAAGATATCCAGAATCATCTGTTGTTTTTTCAACGACAACAGCGACGGGGCAGGCATGGGTCCGCAAGCAGTTTCTTCATGCCAATGATATTGCCATCTATTTTCCGATTGATCTTTATGGGGTGGTGGAACGGGTATTGAATCGCTTGCAGCCACAGCTTTTTATTTCAGCGGAGACGGAAATCTGGCCCAATTTCTGGTGGGGCGCCTATCGAAGGGGGACGAGACTTGCGCTGGTGAATGGACGGCTTTCCAATCGATCATTTCGGCGGTATTCGAAGGTTGTTTTTTTCTTAAGGCATGTTCTTGACAAGCTTTCATTTATTACCGTTCAGACGGAAGAAGACGCGGCAAAATTTAGCGCGTTGGGGGTACCCGCTGGACGGCTGATGGTCAGCGGCAATCTTAAATTTGAAATTCCTATATCAGAGAGGGAAATCTCCCTGCAAAAAGAAGATTTGAAAAAAACACTTGGGATGGGGGATGAATTTGTTTTGATGGGGGGGAGCACGCACGCCGGGGAAGAAAAAATGTTGCTGGAGAGCTATCTGAATTTGAAGAA
>CAYMPL010000061.1:0-11157 GCA_964392415.1 uncultured bacterium
CCCCCCCTCAGTGAGGAGCGTCGCAGGGAGCTGGTTAAGCTTGTAAAAAAAGTGGGCGAGGAGGCGCGTGTTTCGATTCGGATGATACGTCGGGATGCCAATGACGGTTTAAAAAATGAAACGATTCCTGAAGACATGAAAAGAAAGTTACAGGAGAAAATTCAGAAGCTGACAGATGAGCAAATCAAACAGATTGATCTTCTCCTTGATAGCAAGGAAAAAGAATTGCTCAATGTCTGAAACTCATTTTGACGAGACAATCTTATCCAAGATCCCCGCGCATGTCGCCATCATCCCTGATGGAAATGGGAGGTGGGCAAAACTGAGAAGCCAGCCGCGCATTGACGGACATATTGAAGGGAGCCGGAATCTCCGGGATATTGTCCTCTATGCCAAAGAGATCGGTATTTCAGTTCTCACGATTTATGCTTTTTCCGAAGAGAACTGGAGGCGCCCGAAAGAAGAAGTGGACGCGCTTATGAATTTGCTGAGGCAATACTTAATTGAGGAGCGCGATAATCTCATGAAATATAAAATTCAATTGCGGGCGATTGGAGAAACTGAAAAGCTGCCGAAAGGGGTTCTTTCCGAACTGCTGAAAACGATCGATTTTTCAAAGCAAAACAGGGAGATGGTTGTAAATTTCGCGATATCCTATGGCGCCCGCCAGGAAATTACGAACGCCGCAAAAAGAATTGCGGGACTCTGTGTGTCAAAAAAAATGGATGCCGGTGAAATTACGACGGAACTCTTGAAAGATATCTTTCGATGCCGGATCTGCCGTTCCCGGATCTTTTAATCCGAACCAGCGGAGAAATGAGGGTTAGCAATTTTTTGCTCTGGCAGATCGCCTATTCGGAAATTTATGTTACGGATATTCTTTGGCCGGATTTTAAGCGCGAGGATTTTTTAAGGGCGATTGTCGATTATCAAAGGCGGGAGCGCCGGTATGGGGGGGTCCCGAAACAAGAACCGTGGAAAGAGGAAAGTATTTGTCATGTCATCTGAATCAAATTTTTTGAAACGTGTTCTGACAGCCGTGATTGGCATTGCGATTATTTTGTTCTTAGTGATCTTTGGCGGCGAATGGGGAATTACCCTTCTTGCTTTTGTCTGCGCCGTGGCTTCGCTCTTCGAATTTTTCCTGATTCTTTTTCCAGCCAGAGAGGAGTGGCTTCAACGGGGGAGCGGTATTTTATCAGGAGCTTTTTTATTGGTTTTTATTATTTTCCGGTCGCAATATTTATATGAGGGAATCAGTCTTGTTTTTTTATTTCTTTTTATTCTTTACCTCTGCCTGAGTCATCTTTATCAGGGAAACCATTCAAAGCTTCTGTCAGATCTTTCTTTTTCAATACTCGGTATTTTCTATATTGGCTTTTTGTTTTCTTTTTGGCCAAAGGTGCGGGAGTTATCAGATGGTGTTTACTGGATTTTTTTGGTTTTTTTGATTCCCTGGCTTTCTGATACGACTGCTTATTTTGTCGGAAAATCCTTTGGAAAGAACAAGCTTTCCGAAGCCATTAGTCCCATGAAAACCAGAGAAGGGGCGTTTGCGGGGGTGGGGGCCGCAGTCCTCGGGGTTTTGGGGTATCAGTTTTTGATCTTTAAAGAAATCACAGTCCTCGATTCTATTCTTCTGGGAGTCATCGGATCGTGTTTAAGTCAGGCAGGGGATCTCTTTGAATCTTTTATCAAGCGCTCGCTCGCTGTTAAAGATTCAGGTGTTTTAATTCCGGGGCATGGGGGAGTTTTAGATCGTTTTGATGGCGTGCTTTTTTGTGGTCCCTTCATCTATTTCTACGCGCATCTCACATGAAACGAAGAATTTCCATATTAGGATCTACGGGATCGATCGGTGTCAGTACGTTAGAGGTCATTGCCGCGGCGGGAGAGCTGTTTGAAGTAGTCGGTTTGGCTGCCGGTTATAATGTGGATCTTCTCAAGCAGCAGATTCAAAAATTCCATCCAAAAAAAGTTTCCGTTGCTGAGCAAGCTTTGGCTGAAAAGCTTAAAGATATTTTTCCGGAATGTGAAGTCCATTTTGGGAAGACAGGGCTCATTGAAATTTCAACAATGGAAGAAGCAGATTTTGTTGTTTCCGCGTTGGTGGGCGCAAAGGGAATCAGACCGACGGCTGCCGCGATATTGGCCAAAAAAGATGTGGCGCTTGCGAACAAAGAAGTGCTTGTCTCGGCGGGGGAGCCGATCATGGGGCTTGTGAAAGAACAAAAAATCCGCATGATCCCTGTCGATAGCGAGCACAGCGCGATTTTTCAGATTTGTTCTTCTCATGAAGAAAAACAGCAGATTGAAAAAATCATTCTCACCGCTTCAGGGGGGCCATTCCTGAATCGATCACAGGAGAGCTGGAAGACGATTACCCCTGAAGAGGCTTTGAAGCACCCCCGCTGGACGATGGGTGAGCGGATTTCAGTCGATTCCGCGACGCTGATGAATAAGGGTTTTGAAGTCATTGAAGCGCACTGGCTATTTGGTCTTCCGCCGGAAAAAATTGATGTGGTGATTCATCCTCAGAGTATTGTGCATGGGCTCGTTCTTTTTTCTGATGGCAACATGATGGGATGTCTTTCTGTCCCGGACATGAAGGCGCCTATAGCCTATGCGCTTTCTTACCCCCGACGAATTCCAACGGAGGTTTCCAGGCTCGATTTGACGAAAGTGAAAGAGCTGACGTTTGGTCAGCCTGACATTCAGAAATTTCCATTGCTTCAGCTCGCCTATGAAGTCTTAAAACAGGGGGGGGCTTATCCCTGCATTTTAAATGCGGCTGATGAAATAGCAGTGGAGGCTTTTTTAAAGAAAAAAATCCAATTTGATCAAATTCCTCAAATTGTAAAGGAAACACTTTCATCTTATAAAGGAGAATCTGTCCGGACTTTAGAAGAAATTATTGAGATTGATGAGTGGGGTCGAAGATACGCAGCGGACATTATAAAGCTGTTGTGTTAGTGAATCTGTGATGGTATGTCAGTTCTAGGAAATGGAATACCTTTTTGGCATTATCATTTTGTTAGGCGCCCTTGTTTTCTTCCACGAACTTGGCCATTTTTTGATCGCCAAGTATTGCGGCGTGAAAGTAGAGGTTTTTTCTCTCGGTTTTGGTTCGAAACTTGTTAAAAAACGAATTGGCGAAACCGAATATTGTCTTTCTCTGATTCCACTGGGGGGCTATGTCAAGCTCTTTGGCGAAGATCCAAGCCGGCCCGTTACGGGAGAGGAAGCACGGCGATCGTTTTCAAATCAGCCGGTTGGAAAACGATTTGCTATTGCTGCAGCAGGTCCTGTTTTCAATATTATTTTTGCAATTTCGGTCTATTTCCTCATTGATGTGGCAGGTCTTGAAAAAGTGATCGTTCCCCATTTTTCGGATGTTCAAGTCGATTCCTTGGCATGGCAGGCGGGGCTTCGTTCAGGTGATACGGTTACCCACATGAATGGACGTTCGATTGAGCGATACGATCAGTTTTTGGCTGCCCTTGCACAAAATCCGGAAAAAGAGGTGTCATTGACTGTCAATCGCAGAAATCAGACATTTGAATTAAAAGCGTCCCTCCAGAGCGAAGAACATTGGAACATGTTTTGTGAAAAAGAGAGGATCGGTGTTTTATCTGGGGCATCGATCATAGCGCCTCAGGCGGTGTTGGGTATTACCAATCCGTACTCATGGGCCGGACAGGCAGGATTTAAAAATGGCGACAAGGTTCTCGCCCTGAATGGGGTGGCTGTTCCATATTGGCATCAGCTGAAAGATTATTTGAAAAACTTGACCCAAAGAGAGCTTGTTTTCAAAGTTGAAAGAGAGGATAAAGAAATTCTTCTTCATCTTTCTTTTCCGGCAGAGTACTTCATGCTGACCCCTGAGCAAAAAGAACGGTTTTGGGGATTTTATTCCTATGAATTTTTTGTCAAAGAGGATTTTAGGGAAGGGATGCCGGGGCAAAAAGCGGGGCTAAAGGCAGGGGACAGGCTTGTTGCTCTCAATGATCTTGAAATCAAAAGCTGGGATGAATTTCGGGAAAATGTTCAGGCATATGGCAAAAATCCGGGCTATTTTTCGGTAACCTACGAGCGATTGGGACAGATGAGTAAGGTCCAGATCCATCCCATAAAAACGAAAGGGTCGCTTCATCCCTGTGAAGAGGAAAAAGATTTTTATCAGATTGGGATTGTCATCGATCGTGATATCGATGCTCCCCCAAAAGTTCGAACCTATCGGGAGGCCAATCCCTTTAAAGCCCTTTATTCAGCAACATCAAAAAGTTTCTATATGATGTTTGTGATTTTTAAAAGTATCGGGAAAATGATTCAGGGCAAGATTTCACTGAAGTCGATGGGGGGGCCTATTTTAATTGGGAAAATTGCGGGTGATCAACTCAGGCAGGGACTCTATCCGTTTCTTGCCCTTCTTGCGGTGATCAGTCTTAATCTCGCCATCCTTAATTTGCTTCCGATTCCGGTTTTGGATGGGGGGCATCTTCTCTTTTTTACCATCGAGGCCATTTTTAGACGGCCGCTGAGCCAAAAAGTGCTTGAGTTTGCAAATCGTGCGGGACTGGCGATTATTTTAGGGCTCGTTGTTCTTTCCTTCTACAATGATATCAGTCGGTACTGGACTGGCATTGTTGGATTTATAAAGCGAGTCATTGGGATTGCCTAGGGGGATTGCCTGACATGAAGCTTTTGGCAGTGGAGACATCAACCTCCTATGGTTCGGTGGCGGTAGTCGAAGTCATCCCGAGGAGCGAAGCGACGAGGGATCCCTTCAAAGTCCTTGCAGAAGGGACAATTTATTCACAAATGAGTCACAGTGAGCGCCTGCTCCCTCTTATTGATCTTTTGCTTTCTCAGAGCGGTGTCGACATTTCAGAAATTGATTATTTTGCAGCTTCTATTGGGCCGGGATCTTTTACGGGTTTAAGAGTGGGGCTCAGTACGATGCAGGCTTTTGCTTTTGCTCATCAAAAAAAAGTGGTAGGCGTTCCAACGTTGGAGGCGATGAGTCTTTCTGGAATCTTTCATGAAGGCCCCATCTGCTCTTTTTTAGATGCCGGACGGGGGGAACTATACGCAGCGCTTTATTCGGTGACTTCAATGGGTGAGGCAACTTGTCTTCTTCCAGTCTCGATTCAAAAACCAGCGGCTTTGATTTTGAAATTAAAGGAATTTCTCGGATGTCATTCCGAGGGCGTAACCCCATGTCATTCCGAGGGCGAAGCCCGAGGAATCCCTCAAACCCCCTTGCTGATCGGGGATATTTCTCTTATCGAAAAAGAAATTTCCCATGAGAAAACTTTCAAGTGGTCATCCCTTCTTTTTTCACAACCGAGAGCTTCCCAGGTTGCTCAGATCGCTTTCAATAAAATCGCATCTGGCCATGCCGTCGATCCCGATAAACTCTTACCGCTTTATGTTCGCCTTCCGCAGGCTGAACTGTCATTCCGAGCGCAGAGCGCGAGGAATCCCATCGAAGATTCATCGGTGCTTCGCACCTCAGAATGACTTCGGCAACAGCCGTCGAATCTTCCAATCACATATAAAATAAAAAATAGAATTTGCTTCACAAAAAAAATGAGGGAAAAAACAGCGGGCACCTCCGTGCCCACCCATAATCAAATCATCAACTAAAGACCACGCCTAGCGACCGACAACGCAACGGACCGCATTCTTGAGGTTGCGGACGTGGTAGTCGACACCGCCATAAGGACCACTGAAGTCGTAGAAGTAGTCGGCACTATCTGGACTGACCGACGACGACCAAAACCAATGGCCTGAAAGATTTGGCAAAACTTGATTATCGTGATGGCTGTATCCCTCATCGGTTCCAGCTCGAGCCCCCATATATTCCCGAAGCTGAATAAATTCCTCTTTAGTCGGCAGACGTGCTTCAATGGAATCACAGTAGGCAGTTGCATTGTCATGATTCATAGAACGAACAGTCCCAGTCCCATCGGCTCTTTTTATAATATCCCCCCAAATAAGCCCTCTTGGATCACGCCATGCTTCGCCAAGAGCAGGTAGGCTTCGGTCACGAATAAAAACAGCTCCTGTCTTGGTTGTACGCTTTTCAGGATCGGGGAGAGGATCTGTCGGTTCACTTTTGAACCAGCCATCCTTCGATAGCTTCAGTCGCAATCCATCTGTGTCCATATCTGAAAAAATATGGGCAACCGCTTCCCGCGTTCTTACGGAATTCGTATCTCCTTTATTTTCTCTCGCATATTTATAGACCGCCTCATGAATGATGAGCGCTGCTTTGTTTAATTCAGAAAACTTCTCATCTTCCCATATTGTCTTTTGAATGAGTGTCTTTTGGTAATACGTAAAATTCGCCAGTTGTACATATTCAACCCATCCCCTCGTACATGTTGATTCAGGAGGCCGTATGCGATAGAGGGCATCGTCTATGATTGTTAATTTCCCCATCGTAAACGACATCGATGATACGATATCATCAATAGAGTGACTCAGCGCTTCTCCAAATTTCTTGTCAATAGATAAAAGACGTTCTTTAATTTCCCCCAATATTTCGTCTTGATTCTGTGATTCCCTCTGGGGAATATTCAGATGAAATTCTTCTCTCCCTTCGTACAAATCAACCAAATCGATCCATATAAAAGAATTAGAGGGTGTTTTACACGCCCACACCCCTCCGCCATTTCCTTCTTTCTGTCCGGAAAAGGCAAAAGAAGAGATCATCATTAGCCCGATAATGAAGATTATTTTTTTCATTGTTTGTTCCTCCTTGTTAATGGAATCAGTTGAATACATAACTTATAAACTTCGCTTTTTGGATTGGCCTCAAGAAGAAGACTCATTTCATCCAAAAAGAGACGAATCCTCTCTTTGGCTTCTTTTATTTTTTTTGGATCGATTGCCAACGTAATGGCGGAGAAATCACGATCTTCAAGCGCATCCCGCTCCAAAGAATACTTCGCCAGCTCCAGATTTTTGGCGTGACTCCGTTGGAGGGATATATTTGAAATCTCGTCCGATGTTACGTAACGTTCATGCGTCAATGATACTTTGTCATCATCGACCGCTATTAATCCCAGTCTTTGCAGTCTTTTGAGAGCCGATCTGACCTTTCTTAATGGAACGCCGAGACGTTTTGCGATCCATTTCAGTTCATTTTTAAAATCATTCGTTTCAATCAAAGACATTATCGCGAAATGATGCCATTCCGAAAGCAGATTAAATTGATCGACACTTAGCTGTGTATAATGAAGCGCCTGTGCTTGATTGCCTTTTGAAAAATCAGTTAAAAATTGCGCTTTCTCCTGTGGATTCAAGCAAAGATGATCCGCTAATCTGCAGGCCATTTTTTTCGATATCTTTCTTTTTCCATTTAAAACAGAAGAGAGCGCTCCGGAATTCATTTTTAGCCTTTGCGCGAACGCTCTTAAGGAATAAGAAGAATTTTTAATCTGCCTTCGCGCAAATTCATGAGAAAGCGCTCTTTGAATCGCTGGCTGTTCCACCATAAAGGGCATGGAGGGATCACATCATATCTCTAAATGTGATTTCAAGAATCTTTTGATGTTTTTGAAACAAAGCGCTTCAAAATTTTGAAACGTTAATTAACGCTTGCATGATTCATCTCAAAAAAGATTTTTTTGTTGCATTAAAAACGGGGGGGATAGATTGTGTATTTAGAGGAGGAGGTATCGTTATTATGAAAAAAATATATATGATGATCTGTTTAACGTTTTTTGTGAGCTTGGATCTCGCGGCATTTCCCCTTTTACAGGCGGGAAAGGGGAGTGAGACATTTCGCCAAAATGCTCTAACGGGACTTACTGCGATGCATGGAAATGTGTATAATCTTTATACCGCTGATTTAGACGATTTAGACGAAATCAAAAGAGGCCGAATAAGAGATGTAACAAAATTATTTACCATAGACAGCAACGGATTTGTATTGGTGGGTAAGGAGATGCCGGATTTTTCTCCGTATTCCCCTTCAACAGGTGATCTGGTAGTTACAGGCTCTATATTTAATGAATCGTTAAATAGAAGTCTAACAGAATTAAGTATAACCAATGAAAAACTGGTTCAAAAAATGAAAGGCCTGGAAACAAAAATCAGCGAGCTTGAGGGGATTATAAAAAATCTTCGAAAGTAATTATTAAATGTGTGCTCGGATTATCTTCGAGCTTGCAAAATGAATGTGATGCTTCTATATGGCCAAATTAGGCTGCTTCTCGATCCTCCGCATCAATTTTAAGATCCAAATCTAGTAGATTAGCAATGGCATACAGTTGCTTAAGATTCTTATTTAAAATGGCAGGGTTTAAGAGTCTCTGAATTTGATTATCAGAAGTATTTAACTGATGAGCAAGATATCTCTTGGAAATTCTTTTTCTCTTAATTATCAACTTAATTGTCGCAATGAGTGCTTCAATATGAGATTGAAGAAGGAAATTGGGATCCTTAACAATAGCAAGTGGTTGGTCATAGGGCATATAATCAACACTCCCATCTGAGAGCTCTAATCCTATACTTCTTTTTCCTGATTCTGGATCTATCCAGGCATCGTTTAAGTTCTTTCTAATGCCTAGGCTACTATAATGAATACTAACCTTATGACCGGAAGTATAGGTAACATCCAACAGTTTTTTTCTATTATTGAAAGAGACAGATTTAATTTTCGTATTCTTTTTCATTTGAGTATTCCTCCTTTTACAAGCTCCAGTAATATTCTTTTAAGACGACGATTAAGACTTCCTCTTAATACGAGCATTTCAGGAATCTGTACTTTAGCAATCGTCCTTCCATCCCTGTAAATATGCACATGCTTGGGCAAATGATCTCCAATCCACCATTCAATCAGATAGCCACTCCGCTTTACTCTACCCATGCATAAACACTACTAAAAATGGTAGAGTTTGTCTACTCTTGATTTTATGCAGATTCTAACTGGACTGTGAGCAGGTCAGAATAAACACTAATTATTAAAAGATTTCAAACTCAAAAACTCAACAAAATTTCATTTTTTCCGATAAGAGAATTGGCGATGGATTTTAATTTTTGCATCTTATCTCTAAAGAGGGGGGCGCATGAAACTTCAAGAAATCGTGATTATTTTGGGTTTGCTTATTTTCCCTTTTTGTGTGACTGCCGAATCGTTGTCTCGTTATCAGGAAGGGATTGAGAAAATTTTCCTGAGAGAGGCTGCATCGTCCAGTCGCTTTAAAGAGGCGGTTCAAACGGCAAGACTCCTTGGCTATTTGGAATTTATGGCCAGTGACTCATTTACCAAATTCCACGAATGTATGGCCAAAGAAAAAACATGGGATTATCTGAGCGCAAAGCGAAGGGAGAGTTTTCTCAATGGTTGCCGCGGATATGGGAGGGCAATCGGTGGGACGGCAGAAGGTATTGCCCCAACCACCATTGTGGCCCCTGCGGCAAATGAAAAACAAGAGCAGAATATCAATGAATTAAAACGGGAAGTGACTGAGCTTAGAAATATGGTTGAAAGACTTTCTCAGGATCTAAAACGAAATCACGATCGCCTTGTAGACTCAATCACTAATCTGGAACGCGGACTTGCCTCGGTTCCTCCCGTGCAGATGGCGCCACAAGAACAAGAACGTTTTTAATGAAAAAGAAACTTCGTTTTATTGTCCTTGCCTCATTTCTTTTTCTCTTTTCTCTTTCACAATGTGCCGTTAATCCTGTGACGGGGAGATCAGAGCTTTCCCTTATTTCTGAATCCCAAGAAATAGAAATGGGGAAGCAATATTATGGCCCTACGATTCAGTCATTTGATGGACTCTATTTAGATGATGAAGCAGAGACTTATGTTTCAGATGTTGGACAAAATCTTGCCAGGCTCAGCCATCGCCCCCATCTCGACTACGAATTTAAGGTTGTGAATAGTTCTCAAGTCAATGCCTTTGCGCTTCCGGGAGGAAAGATCTGTATCACGCGCGGTCTTCTAACACATATGGATCATGAGTCGCAGCTTGCGGCAGTACTGGGTCATGAAATTGGACATGTGACGGCGAAGCATGGTGTTCGTGCGATGTCGCGCCAACTTCTTTTGGGGGGACTTTTAAGCCTTGGGGCAGCTGCGCTCGACTATAAAGGGGTGCAAGGGCGCGATGCCATGATGACGGCGGGACTCGTTGGGCTTCAAGCGGTTCTTGCCAAGTACAGTCGTGATCAGGAATCACAATCAGATGAACTTGGGCTGCAGTATATGACAAAGGCGAATTATAATCCGACGGGGGCTGTTCAGCTTTTTGAACTATTTGAGAAACTTCAAACGCGTGAGCCAAGTTTTGTCGAAAAAATGTTTGCCTCCCACCCACAATCGACAGACCGAAAAGAACGGGCGAAGCATTTGATTGATCTAAAATATGCTCAATATTCACAGGGGCGTATCACAAGTGTGGGGTTTCAGAATTTATCGAAAAAATTAAAAAAAGAGTCCCCTTATTACGAGGAATATGACAAGGGGGCAAAGGCGCTGCAAGATGCTCACTTTCATCTGGCGATCAATCATTTTAGAAAAGCGCTTGCAGGAAAACCAGATGAGGCTTTATTTCATGCAGATATCGGTCTGGCTTATTCAATGGTTCATAATGAGCGGCTGGCAGAGATACATCTGAAAAAGGCGAAGTCAATTTATCCCTCTTTTTTTAAACCCCACTTTTATTTGGGGTATTATTGTTATGAGACAAAAAAATATCGGCTGGCCGCAGAGGCTTTTGCCGAGGCTGATAAAATTGTGCCTGGAGTAGTGCCACTCAGACTTTTTTGGGGCGAAAGTTCTGAAGCAATCGGTTCTTTCCGCGATGCTCAAGAACTTTATAAGTATGTCTATCAAGCCGACCCTCAGGGAGATTTTGGTCGGCGCGCCCGCAGCCATCTGATACGACTCGGTGTCTTAGAGTAATTCAAACTAAAAATTAGGTACCTTTTTAAGTTCAATGGAAAATTTGAATCCTAAAGCATCCAAATAATCATTTCTTTTTTTCAAAATAAATTTGAGTTACAAATGCTGAAAATAAAGCAAGAGGAACATATGAGAGCCATATTTTTGTCCATTGGGGGATAGCGATACGATTAAAAATAAAAAGTGTTTCATTAGAAACTGTGATCGAAAGACAATTTAGAAAAGATAAA
>CAYMPL010000062.1:0-8406 GCA_964392415.1 uncultured bacterium
TCAAAGAAGCAATAGATCGTTGGGATGAAGAGGAGAGTGAGGGGGGTGGAACTGATCAGTCCGCCGACAATCACAATGGCAAGGGGTTGATAGAGTTCGGTTCCGGAGCCAAATCCCAATGCCATCGGTAAAATTCCGGTAACGGTTGTGATCGCGGTCATCAGAATCGGGCGCAGCCTTCGTCTGCCTGCTTCTAAAATCGCCTCTTCGCGATCGATGCCGCGGCGTCTGAGGATATTGATGTAGTCGATCAGAATAATGGCGTTGCTGACCGATGTTCCAACAAGAATGATAATTCCAATCATCGCTGGCAGACTTAAAAATTGTCCTGTGAGTCTCAAAGAGACCACAATTCCAATCAGACAAAGAGGGACAGAAAAAAGAATTGTAAAAGGATGGATCAGCGATTCGAATTGTGCCGCCAAAATCAGATAGATGAGTAAAATCGCCGCGAAAATAGCGATCTTTAAATCCCAGAGTGATTTCTCAAGCGTTTTTATTTGAGGGCCGACCTGGATTGAGTAATCTTGCGTCAGATTTAATGATTGGGTGAGCCCCTGCTGTTTTGAGCCGACGCGCTGGATGATCTCCTGGGGGGAGGCGCCGGGATCGAGGATTGCGGTAACCGTCAGTGTTCTCTCCTTTTCTTCACGCGGAAGGGTGGTCGGGACAAAGGTTTCTTTGAATGTTGCCACTGTCTCAAGCGGCACATGCGGTCCGAGGGGGGAGGGGATCAGGAGATTGTGAAGATCGTGACGGGTGTCGATCGCGGCGGTCTGGCTTCGGATGGTAACCGGAATTTCTTCTCCGTCGATGGAAATGTCTGTTGCTTCCGTTCCATAGAGTTGATGTTTCAGGTTGTCGGCAATCGCTTTTGACGTGAGGGCGAGGTCGGCGGCTTTCTCACGGTCGATGACGATATTCATTTCAGGTTTCCCCTCCTTCTCTGGTTCTGAAACTGAAATGACCCCCCGAAGCCCCTTCAAAAGTCCTGAAAACCGTGCTGCTATTTGCTTGAGGTCTTTGAGATCCGGCCCTTTTACTTTAAAGTCGATGGCACGTGTCTCAATCCCTTCGACAATGGAAGAGAGCGGGGTCAAAGCGATCACATTAAAATAGATATCAGGCGCCTGTTCGAGATGATGTCTGATCGCTGAAAGCCGTCTGGGAGCGCGTTTAATATTTGAAAATTCGATAATGAATGTTCCACTTGCCGGTTTAAGATGAAGATGCTGCGACTTTATGTCGGGGATAGTTTTAAGAAAAGCTTCAATTTTCTTGCATCTTTCTTCGGTGTAGGCAAGCGAGGTTGCTTCCGGGAATTTAATATCGATTTCATAGTGCGTTTGCAGGCTCTGGGGAAAAAACTCTGTTTTTGGAATAAACAATAACGAGAGAATAAAAATCGCAAACATGACACAAATGATACTGACACGCGCCTTCCAGCTTCGAATGGCCTCTTTGAGCGTACGCTCATAGTGTGTTCCCATTTTGTGTTCGATTTCTTCCATTTTCTGGGATCCTGTTTCTGTTTTTTGGATCGCTCTTCCGTACAGTTCTTCAGGACTCAGCGTGAATCGCTTCAGGATTCTTTCGTAGAGAAGAGAAATTTTGGTTCCGAGATGATAAACCTGATCGAGAATTTTTAATCCCTGGCCGACAATCATTTTCCATCGGTCAATTTTTTGCGAAAATTTCTCGTGAGTGCGCTGCAGCCGGAATGACTGTGCGGAAACAACCGGGATAAAGAGATAGGAGACGAGCATTGAAAAGAGCAGACCGAAAATGATCGTTAGCGAGAGGTCGCGGAAGATCAGGCCGATCGGGCCTTTTAAAAAAAGGATGGGCACAAAAACGGCTATCGTGGTCAAGGTAGAGGCTATCACAGCTCCTGATACTTCAAGGGTTCCATGGACAGCGGCGCGTTTGGGATGCTCCTGATTTTGAATATGGACAAAAATATTTTCCAGGATCACGATAGAGGCATCGACGATGATACCGAGCGCCAGCGCGATGCCCGCGATCGAGAAAATATTGATCGATACGCCGCAGAGGTAAAGGAAAAAAAACGAGCAGATCGTCGAGAAGGGGATTGAAAGACAGATCACCAGTGTCGATGCGATGTTCTTTAAAAAGAAAAAGAGCGTGAGAGCCGTCAGCAGCGCTCCCTGAAAGGCATTGTTTTTGAGCATGGAAAGAGAAGCGTTGATCACATCCGCCTGATTATAGGTGATGAGGAGTTTAACGTTTGATTCCGCTTCGAGTACTGGAATAAGTTTTTTGGCATGTTTGATGATCGAGAGGGTATTTCCGGTTGGTTCTTTATAGAGTTCAATGGCCACGGTCAGTTTGCCATTGAGAAAAGCGCGGTTCTTTTGCTTTTTCGAGACGGTTTTTACCTCTCCCAGATTTTTCAGATAAACTGGCACCTGGTTCTTTTTTACGATAATGGTATTTCCAATATCTTCTTCCGTTTTTAATTCCCCGGTGACCTTAATGAGAAGATCGATCTTTCCCTCTCTCAGCGTGCCGCCGCGGGAAGTGACATTTTCATGTTTGAGCGCGTCAATGACCTGTTGAATGGAAATTCCTAAGCTCTTCAGCTGGTGTGGATGAAGTTTAACCTCTATTTCCCGTTCAAATCCCCCCATCACTTTAACCTGGGCGATACCGAGAATCCGTTCGAGAGCGGGCTTCATTTTAACGTCGGCAATCCGCCTGAAATCTTCATCGCTTTTGCTCTCCATGAGATTGAGAACAAGAATCGGGCGCGCATTTGGGTTGTGACGTTCAATCAGGGGATCGTCGGCTCTCTCAGGAAGTTTTGCTTTGGCAATATCGATTTTTTCCCTCGCTTCAAGCGCCGCAAAATCCATCCCTGTCCCCCACTGAAAATGAAGTTGAATTCGGGAAAATCCTTCTTCCGAGGTGGATCTCATATAGGTCAGGTTTTTTAAAAACGAAAGCTCTTCTTCCAGAGGCTTTGTGACGAGTCTCTCTATTTCTTCAGCCGACGCATTTTCATAATGGGTGGCCACCGACAACTGGGGATGGCTGATATTTGGAAAAAGATCGACGGGGAGCTTCAGGAAACCGATGATTCCAAAAAATAAAAAAATGGAGAGCAGCATCGCGGTTGCGATAGGTCGTCTGACAAAAAAGGATAACCAGTTCATCGTTATAAAGAGGCCTCAATAGGGAACATAAAAATTTTTATTCCTTTCTGTTTGAGTTTATCTTTTTTGAATTCTTTCAGTTCGCTCAAAAATTTCTGTGAAATCTGATCTTCCAATACGATCCAAAGAGCATGATTTAATCCAGGTCCCACCGCCGATCCCTCTTTAAGTCCTGAATCCCCCTTTCCCTGAACCGCTGTAAACCGGCTGAAATTTTCAACTTTTGAACTTCGAAGCAGAAATTCAACTTCGGGGAGCAGTTCCTGATCGTAAAAGATAAAAAAGGCTTTCATAATGGTTCTCCTTTTGAAAGCAAAAACATCGTTTTTATTTTAAGCCGTCCTAAAGAAAAAAGATCGTATGCATCCTCTGTCAGCGCATAGGTCAGAGGGAGCACAAGGAGGGTAAAGACGGTTGCCGTTGTCATGCCAAAGATCGTGACGACTGCAAATCCCTGATACATTTCAGCGCCGGCGCCGGAGCTGAAAGCCATTGGAATGGTTCCGGTGATATCTGTGAGCGCAGTAATAAATATCGGGCGCATTTTGCATCGGATGGCTGTCAGGAGCGCCTCTTTTCGGTCCAAACCGCGTTTGCGAAGAATGTTTGTGTATTCGATTAAAAGGATTCCATTTTCAACCGCTATCCCAACCAAAAGAATGATGCCAAGCATCACAATAACGTTCATGTAAAATCCCCAGAGCGTGACGCCGATCAAAACCCCCGTTGCTGCAAGTGGAAGCGTGAGGATCAAAACCAGCGGTTGGACGAACGATTCGAACTGGGCGGCGAGGATCATATAGACGAGGACAATGGCAACGATCAACGCAAGGTAGAGATCTGAAAAAGTATCTTGAAAAACTTTTAAAGAACTTTCAATGGTGACATCTTTGGAACGGATGAGGGGGGTACCGATGATTCTTTGGGTGTCTTTCATGATTTCTTTAAGCGACCGCCGTTCTGTTTTGAGATGCGCAAAAATCGTTTCGGATGCCACGCCATCTGTCCGTTCACGAACCTCATCCCCTTTGCTCTCCCGGATGGATGAGAAGAGGGACAGCGGTAAAATTTTGGGGAGTTGTGTCATTTCGTCCCGAACAAGCAGGGGGAGTTCTTCAAGTTCCTGAAGTCGTTTTGTCTCCTCATGTATAACCCGAATGGGGAGTGCCCGAGCGTTGAAATAGGGGGCGCCTGAGAATTCGGATGAAATGGAGGTTGCCTCAATCCCTTCCATCTCAGCATAAATCAGATCGGCAACCTCTTGAGTGGTTAACGCGTGATCCCTGAGTTTTCGATGATCGAGCGTAATTTGGATCTCCGGTCGGCTCTTTTTATGCGTCGTTGAGAGATAGAGGATATCCGGGATTTGCTTCATGGAATTTGAAATTTGGCGCGTCAGCGATTTGCGAAGCGATTCATCTGCGTGTTTAATAACGACGATGATCGGGGATCCCTGTCCTTCCGTGGAGTCAAACTTGGGCTGGTCTAAAACTTCTATGTCCGTTTCTACAAATGGTTTAAGCTGGCTTCGGACATCCTCAAGATATTGGTCGGCCCGGCGGAGTGAGAGTTCTGCCTTTTTTCGTCTTACGAAAATTTTTGACTCTTCCTGCTCAACGGTTGTATCGACGGTCTCTATCTCTTTTCGGCGTAACAAAGCGGTTTCAACCGGTTTTGTTTTTTCATTGACGGATGCAAGAGGTGTCCCCTTTCTCCCTTTGATCTTTATAACAAATTCCTTAAATTCACCGATCGGAATGAGATCTGTGCCGGGGAGGAGAAAGATGGAGAAAAAATGGATGCCATAGATAAGAGAGACAAATGCGAGCGCTTTTCTGCGATGGTCTAAAAAAAAAGAAACGGTCTGAAGGAAAAAATTTTGTGTCGAAGCGGCTATTTTTTCAAGATAGGAATATAGTTTCTGAAGGGAGGTTCCCCCTATCCACCCCTTCCACAAAGGTTGTTTGGCGCTTTTACTTTCCTTCTCGAGGAGGTATGCGGAAGCGCACGGAATCAAAGAAAAACCGATCAGCATGGAAAGCGCCATCGTAATCGTAAACGTAAACGCAATGTCCTTAAAAAGGATGCCCACGACCCCCTTGATACACAGAACTATCGGAATAAAGATTGCGAGCGTCGTGAGTGTCGATGTCAAAACGCCGATCCCAACCTCCTGTGTTCCTTCGACAGCGGCCCTCCAGGGAGACTTTCCTTCCTCGGTCATCTGACGGTAAATATTTTCGAGAATCACGACACTGCAATCAACGACCATTCCGGCAGCCAGCGTAAACCCGGCGAGAGAAAAGACATTTTGACTGATGTTAAAGAATTTCATGAGCGCAAATGTCCCAATGGTGGAAATCGGAATGGTGATGGCAATGACAAGGGTTGCCGCAAGACTTCTTAAAAAGAGGAACACACAGATAAAGGTGAAGAGAAATCCCTGCCAAAGATTGTTAAAGAGTGTGCGGCGGCTCATTTTAATATAGAGAGAGTCGTCCTTTGAATAGCTGATAGAGACCGGAAATTCTTTTTCAATTTGAGAGAGTTCTTTTTTGATTCCATCAATCACATCAAGGGTGTGCGCCTGATGCATTTTTTTAATGCTGAGACTGATCGATTCCCGATTTTCAACGCGGGAAATACTTTTTGGATCTTCCTGGGTTTCAGATACGTCAGCAATATCTGTCAAGTGAATCGTCTTTTTTTGGGGGCCGACCCGAATCGGCAGATTTTTGATCTCTTCGAGGCTTCGAAATTGGGAAGTGAGATGGATGGCGAGTTCATATCTCCCCTCCCGGAAGGTTCCCACCTGTGTTTGTATATTCTCCTCCTTAAGGATGTTAACGAGATAAAAAAGGTTTATTCCATGCGATGTCAGACGGTGAGGATCTATTTTGATTCGGATTTCCGGGTGAACGGTCCCTGAGACATCGATTGTGGCCACCCCGGGGATGCGCTCGCATCGTGGACGAATCTTGTTTTCGACGAGCGATGTGAGGGCATTCAAATTAGTTTGAGAGCTGATATTGGCCCTGAGAATTGGATCGAGCGCGGGATTCCATCTAAAAATCATCGGGACGTCCGCTTCATCGGGAAGAGAGACAGTTTTTAAAGCCTCGCGAACAGAGAGGGCAGCAAAGTCCATAGAGGTCTCCCACCTAAATTTTAAAAGGAGAATGGCCTGATTGGAGCGGCTTTCTGTTCGGATATTTTTCAGTTTCGGAAGCGTGTTAAAGAGCTCTTCCAGAGGAGTTGTGATCTTTTTTTCAACAACTTCCGAACTTAAACCCGGAGCGCCGATGACAATCGTCAGGGTGGGGAGCTGAATAGGGGGGAAGAGGTCGATAGAGGTATAATTCATCGCAAATAGGCCAATCGCTGTGATGGAGAGACTGAGACAGAGTGTCGTAACTCTTCTTCGAATAAAAAACCGGGTAAACTTCATGGCGATACAACGGAAACCGGCGCCCCCTCATAGAGTTTGTGCTGTCCCGCGGTGACGATGAGAATCGCGGGATCGAGAGGGGAGATGACCTCAATGTCTTCGGTGCTTTCAAAGCCTGTTTGGATTTCTTTGAGGTATGCCCTCTTTTTTTGGATGGTGTAGATCCATTTTCCTTTCATCGATTCTTTTTTCGTCAGCGCGGTTTTTGGGATCGTCAGCGCTTTTGGATGTTTGTCGACTATAATTTTAACTTTGGCAAATATTCCGGGCTTGAGAGAATGATTTTGATTCTCAATTTTCACCTTTAAATTAAAGGTTCGGCTCACCGGATCTGCGACAGGATCGATCAGATCTACGACTCCATGAAATTTTTTGTTTGAGATGTCTGTTGTGATTTCCGCTGGCATCCCTTTTTGAATTTTTTGAATGTGGATCGAAGAAATGGGGACTTCTACGTAGACAAAGTCAATATTGACGAGCATGGCGAGCGGCTGGCCCGCCTGAATGACCTCTCCCTCGGTGGCGAGGATACGCGCCGCGATGGCGCTGAAAGGAGCCGAAATGATGGAGGAGGAGGCCTGCTCGCTCTGGAGTTCGACTGTTTTTTCAAGTCGTTCCTTTTCCGCTGTTGCAGCTTTGTATTCGGATTCGATTTTATCGAACTCCGCTTTTGTGATAACCCCTTCTTCGTATAGGATCTTGTGGCGCTTGTAATTTTCTTCATCGACAACAGAGGCCGCGGATCTTTGGGCCGACTCCGCAATCGATTTTTGAAGTTCAAGTTCTGTGGCTTCAAGCTGTATCAATTTTTGTCCTTTTTGAAGCGTGTCCCCCTGCTCAACGGATACCGATTGAATTTTTCCCGGAATTTTTGAGGAAAGCATGATCTGTTTTTCCGCGATAAGGCTTCCCGTTGTGGAAATAGCATCGATCATCTCTTTATAGAGAGGGTGAGTGACTTCAACGTAGATAAGGTTTTTCTTGATCTCGTTCTGTTTGGTGCGATGAACAGCAAGTCCAACAAAGAGGATTATGGCAAAGAGAATCAGATATCTTTTGCTGTTGGCAGATCCGGTTTTGTTTTTGACTTTGTCTTCAATTTTATCTGGGATTTTATTGGCTGAAGACTGTTCTGAAGAATTCTTCATGTGAAATTTCTCCTGTGAGCATTTCAAGTTTGATGAAGTCCAAAAACTGGAGTCGCTTGGTTTTTAAGAGTTCCGTTTCTGTTTCGAGAACCAGGACCTCTGCGGCATTGAGTTGGGCGACCGTTGCCGCTTTTTCTTTTAAGGCTGTTTTGGTTTGGTCATAAATGCCTTGTTGACGCGTCCGTTTTTTATTGAGGAATTTGATATAGCGGTCGAGGACATGCCAGTTTGCATGATGGTTCCGGATATCGATCTCGGCGTTTTCAATGGCAATTTTTGATTTGATGAGCGAGCTTCGAAGGGAGGCCTGGGCTTTGCTTTGTTCCGAAAAGTTTGACATGCCGTCAAAAATCGGGATTTTTGCGACGACACCAAATTTCCACGCCCCTTCAACCGTGTTGAATTTGTCACCCCGTTCTTCGTAGTTATGTTCAAATTTAATGCTTGGCATTCCAAGATGCTGCGCGTAAGTCTTTCTTTTGACATAGCGGTCTTTTGCGGCCTCGAGTTGTGATTTCGAAAAATCAAGATTATATCTGACCTTCCCCAAATAATGGTCGATAGCATACGGAATCAGGTTATTTTTGAGGTGAAGCGGGGCCAATTGTATCGGTGACTGCAGGGATCTCCCCAA
>CAYMPL010000062.1:8416-10992 GCA_964392415.1 uncultured bacterium
AAAGCTGGTTGAATTTACTTTGGGTGACCCCCCTTGCCTGATTTGCTTTCAATTCCTGCCAGTCGAGTTCAAGAACCCTTTCTTCGGTTCTTTCCAAATCTGATTTGGGTGAGAGGCCAACCTCGACGCGTTTTCCGATATTTCTCTCTTGTTCTTCCGCGGAGAGTTTGGCTTTTTTAAGATATTCGCGAGTTGTCTCTAAATTGAGGATATCGATATAGGCCTGTGTGATATTGAATATGAGATTATTTTGTTCGATCGAAAATTCATGTTCCGCAATGTCCTGCTCCGCCTGTTTTTCCTTTAGATTATGAAAATTGCCAAATCCCTTAAAGAGGTCAATTTCCGAGCCGATCGTTAGAAAAGCAAAATTTGGCTCAAGGGAGGTATCGATGGTGTCTGCGCCAAGAACAAGCGAGTCCTCCAGTCTTTTCTTCTGGAGTTTTGTATAGTAATTGTTGGTGCTCTGCCTGCCGCGTCCAATCTCAAACTGTGAATGGGGTAAAAAATGGGACCATGCTTTTCCCACCTCTGCTTTTTTGGCTGCAACGTTTTTTTCCTGGAGTTTGAGGGAGGGACTTGTCTTAAGCCCTTCGGTAATGGCCTCTTTCAAGGATATGCCGTCGTTTGAAAGGGCTGTTTCAGAAAGGAGGGGGGACCAAAAAAAGAAGAAGAAAAAAAAGAGGGTGAGCGCCGCTCGCAGAGCCGCCGCTCTCATATGGGCTCCTCTTTTTGTTCCCTGAATTTAAGAACCAGGGCAGCCATATCATCGAGTTCCACGGGTGTTCCTTTTGCATAGTCATTCAAGTCCAGAAGAATCTTATTGGCGATCTCGCTTGAGGAAAGATCTTTGTGGCGGCTTAAAAGTTCTTTGAGGTTTGCTTCCCCAAATTGTTTTTCTTCTTTATTGGTCGCTTCGATTAAACCATCGGTGTAGAGGAGGAGAATGTCGCTATTGAAAAGCTGAATCTTTTTTTCTTCGAGCGTTACTTTTGAGAAACAATTGAGCGCAATCCCTTCAGATTTCAAGAGTGAAACAGGGTGAAATGCGCGGTCTTCGCTATTCCAGGTGGAGCGAAGCAGGAGAGGGGGGGGATGTCCTGCGTTGATAAAACTAAGCTGATGGTAATGTGAATCATAGATAGATATAAAAACGGTTGCGAACATGTCGGCCTGGGCGTAATCGAAAAGAATTTTGTTTGCGGTTTCCGCGATTTTTAAAAGGCTAAAATCCATTTTAATGAGCGCTTTAAGAAGCGTAATACATTGTGTCATAAACAGGGCCGCGGGGACTGAATGGCCGGAGACATCGCCAATAAGAAAGGCGGCCTTTCTGTCATCAACCTGGATGGCATCGTAAAAATCGCCGCCGACCTGCTTTGCGGGCTGATAGAGGGTTCCAACCTCGATTTTATTTGGGAAGGGAAAAACTTTGGGTAAAAGATGGCGCTGGATTTCTTTGGCGAGATTAAGCTCTCCCGCTGTGACAAGCGATTCTTTTTTTTGGGGGATATGAAGAATATTTTTCATCTTAATATTTCCTAGGCAGCCCGATCTTGAATCCTTTTAAAGTTTGAAAGCGCTTCCTTTTCAGACGAATAGATTTCAAAGATTTTATCAAAACCGACCAGTTGAAAGACTTTCAGGATCTCATCTGAAACCTCCGTGAATTTCATTTCTCCTTTATTTTCATTGAGCCGCTTATGCGTGCCTAAAAAAACCCGAAGTCCCGCGCTGCTGATGTAATTTACACTTCCGAAGTTGATAATAAAGTGCAGTTTCCCGGCATTGATGATTGAAGCTATTTCTTCTTCAAGCCTTTCAGAGGTAAAGGCGTCAATACGCCCGGAAAGTTTTAAGAGGATGACATTTCCCAATTTTTTCTCTTCGATGTTCATGGTTTTCTTCTCCTTTCGTCATTCCGAGACTTCGTCATTCCGAGCGCGAAGCGCGAGGAATCTGTTAGCACGCCGCATCTATCCGTTTCCGAAAGTAAAGCACGTTTCTATCTGAAAACGCCCGATACGTCGGATTTTCAGTCACAGCTTTAATCAGCCCCACCCCGAATCCCGCTTTCAGTTTTTCCTCCACGGGCAGGTTTGGATCCGGAAGGGCAATTTTCTCAAATGCATACGGTTTGCCGTGGTCGATGATTTCGACATCCAAATAGTTTCCGGCTTTTTCAATTCGCACGGTCAGATAGTCCTTTTTCTGACTCCCTTTTCCATGCGTCATGATGTTGGTACAGGCTTCATCAACGGCAAGCTTCAGATCTGCAACGACGGAACGGTCCGCACAGCCCAATTTTTTTGCTGTTTCTTCAACAAAATCAGCAATTTGCGAAAGCCATTCTGTGTCTAATTTTGACTTGAATTCCGGCATCTTAAATCTCCTTCTGTCATGTCTCCCGGGCAAAGGCGGCTGTTGCCGAACTGTCATTCCGAGCACGAAGTGCGAGGAATCTTGAAGTAGATTCTTCGGCGCTTCGCGCCTCAGAATGACTTGGGCAACAGCCTCCAAAGCCCGAAGGATCTTATGTAAATTATCGGAGGAAGTGATGGGAAACCTTAGAATCT
>CAYMPL010000063.1:0-10843 GCA_964392415.1 uncultured bacterium
GGGGTATGCGAATCTTGGGGCGCTTCTTATGTGTATGGGGATTCCCTATGACAGCGAAGAGGGGCGCCAGGTTGCGGCCTGTTTAACATCGATCATGTGTGGAGAATCATACGCGACAAGCGGCGCCATGGCCAAAGAGCTTGGGGCATTTAGTGGCTATGAAAGAAATAAAAAGAATGTGCTTCGCGTCATTCGAAACCACAGAAACGCGGCCTATAACGCTCCGAAGGATGAATACGAAGGGCTCTCCGTCACACCTCAGGGAATTCGCGCTGCGCATGCCCCTGAATATTTTGTTTCCGCGGCGCAAGATGTGTGGGATCGCGCCCTGGAAGCGGGAGAGAAATATGGCTACCGGAATGCGCAGACGACAGTCATTGCGCCGACCGGCACGATTGGCCTTGTGATGGATTGCGATACCACTGGGGTGGAGCCCGATTTTGCGCTTGTGAAATTTAAGAAACTTGCGGGCGGCGGCTATTTTAAAATTATCAATCAGTCGGTTCCGGCGGCGTTAAAGCGGCTCGGTTATTCGACCAGAGAAATAGAAGAGATTGTGAGCTATACGAAAGGGCATGGGACGCTCAAAGGAGCGCCGTTTATTAATCATCAAACCCTTCGGGAGAGGGGATTTACGGATGAAGCGCTGGAAAAACTGGAAGCATATCTCCCCTCTGTTTTTAGAATCGATTTTGCATTCAATAAACATCTTTTGGGAGAGTCTTTTTGTCGTGAACTGTTGCATTTAACGGATGAGGATCTGGGGCGATGGAATTTTAATATGCTTGAGGCGATCGGATTTAAAAAAGAGGAGATTGAGGGAGCCAACGATTATTGCTGCGGGGCGATGACAATCGAAGGGGCGCCGCATCTTAAAGAAGAGCACTATCCGATTTTTGACTGTGCGAATAAATGCGGCAAATATGGAAAGCGCTTCATTGAGTATCAGGGGCATATCAAAATGATGGGGGCTGTTCAGCCGTTTATTTCCGGGGCGATTAGTAAAACCATCAACATGCCGCACGAGGCAACCGTCGCAGACATTCAGAAGGCGTATTACGATTCCTGGCAGCTTATGATTAAAGCGAATGCACTCTACCGCGACGGTTCAAAACTCTCTCAGCCTCTCAATGCTGTTGCCGAAGATGCGGCAGAAATTATTCTTGCGGCTTCACAGGAGGAAAAAATTGAGAAGATCGCAGAAAAAGTGGTAACCCGTTATATTTCCAAAAAGCGCCCCCTCCCGGCACGACGATCGGGATATACGCAGAAAGCGGAGATTGGAGGTCTTAAGGTTTATTTAAGAACGGGTGAATATGAAGATGGGACACTCGGTGAAATCTTCCTCGATATGCATAAAGAAGGGGCGGCATTTCGAAGTCTCATGAACTGTTTTGCGATTGCTGTTTCAATGGGGCTTCAATACGGGGTTCCGCTCGAAGAATTCGTCAATCAATTTGCATTTACACGTTTTGATCCTTCGGGGGTAGTGAATGAACATGATCATATTAAGATGACAACCAGTATCATCGATTTCATTTTTAGAGAGCTTGCAATGACTTATTTGGGTCGCTACGATCTGGTTCAAATTCCACCTAAGGATTCAGAGCATTTAAAACCCAAGACACTTCCTCACCATGTGAGTCAGCAAAACCAAAAGCGAAAAACGGAGGAGGGATTTGCGTTTGTTCTCCCCCCCGTGACAGATGAAGGGAGCGCTTCTCCAGGAAGTGGGGGAAGTGGTGCAGCGAATAGGCATGAGGTAGGGAACGGTCATATCGGATTCTCCCTTCAGAGAATGGCGCTGTTTCAGGGATACGAAGGGGATTCGTGCGGGGAATGCGGGCAATTTACGATGGTAAGAAACGGGTCCTGTTTGAAATGCGCCTCCTGTGGAACGACGTCGGGCTGTTCCTAAAAAAATGTATTTTTGTTGGAGACGGTTTTTACCGATAAGGAGGTAGCGTATGGGACCTTCTTTTCTGATGATATGGTTATTATTTCTTTCCGCCTGTGGTGTCGTGGCAAACGCGGGGGAAGAAGACACGCCATTTATTGGAAATGCCGTCGAAGCGATTGTTCCGATCAAATTCCCCCCGGAAGGGAGCAGCGGTAATGGCGACAGTCCCACCCAGTATTGTTCAGCTGATGAAAATGGTCAATTTTCAGATCATGTCCAGGTTTCAAAAGGCGTTGAGAGTGGTTTTGTCTGGGCGGAAGGGGGCGCCTGTATTTTCAGGCCGATTCGCGAGGTGTGGGGAGTCTCTCACAACCAGCCCCTGATGGTGTGGGATGGGGTCGATAGCTCGAATTTCGCTGAACGGTTTGACCGACCAGAGGGGGTTTCTCACTTTTATGAAATTAACTATTTTGTAGATGAAATCATCGATGTGGAGTGGACGATGAACTGGTATCACAGTGTTCGGCAGGGGGCCTTTGATCAGCCCCTTCAGCTGTTAATCAATTACAAAAAGGTCCAAGGGACCCGTTTTATCTCCTATTGGGAAGGCTCGATTATTCTTCACCAGGTGACCCCTGACATTACCTCCATCTCCATGCGCAATCAGATCCGCGCAAGCCGTACGGATGAAGATGATGCCGCAAATACCATCCGCGATGTTGTCCAGAAGCTTCGCACCGGCCCCCCCAACTGGGAGCCGCTGCAGCCGAGGGAGCAGAAGACTTGGAATCCGTTTAGCTTTTTCCATGTAAAATAGAAACGTTCTGAGACTGCCATCTGTTTTTTGTGAGTGTGTGCACCGATCGCTCTCCTTTTCGATACTCGTCTAAATGGATTTCATAAATATCCCACTTAAAAGGTCTGCAGAGGACAACCCCCAAATTGGGGGCTCGTTTTTGTATGTCTATTTCTTCAGGGAGTTCTGAATCGAGCGGCAGGCGTTTGGCATCGAGCCAATAGGCGGTCCTCACTTCGGAACGGATTTTGAGCCACATCTCATCCAGAAATTCTTTAAATCTCTGGTTTTTTGGTTCGATAAGCTCTCCTTTTGCATGAAAGCGAAATTGGATTTCGCGGGAGGTATCGTAATAGCAGCCCGAAAGATAAGGGTGATATTTGATCTCCTGCCATTTGTCGGATTTAAGATGGGTGCTGAAGGCAATCACCCCAAGCTCTTTTAAATAATGAAGATGCAATGTCCGAAGGGTTGGCTGTTTTTCTTTGGCAAGTGTCGCGATTTGACCATAGGCAGGGCGCTGGTCATCACCGAATACCTCTGCGATGATTTTATAATATAAAGAAGGGGCTATTTGGGTTTTCATATGTCATCCTGAGGGCGTCACCTGTCATCCTGAGGGCGTCACCTGTCATCCTGAGGGCGTAGCCCGAAGGATCCTCTTTCCCATACCAGCTCTTTTTTAGGAAAGCTATTAAATTTCAGACTTGATTGGGGGGGGTATTTTGCAGTATGGTGCCAGCTATCGGGTGAGGGGCATGCTAAAAAAATTTATTTTATCGGTCATGTTTTTAATCCCTTTCGCTCAAGCGGCGGAGCAGACGCCCGAAGAGCTGGTCGGGGTTGGAATCGACGAGCATCTGGGAGGGGCGGTTTCTCTCGATCTCACTTTTAGAAATGCGCTGGGGGAGATGGAGCCGTTAAAGAACTTCTTTGATGGCAAACACCCTGTTGTCTTAAATCTTGTCTATTACCGCTGTCCCAATATCTGCCACTATCTTTTGGATGGTTTTACAACTTCAGTCATGAAACTTCCATGGGTGGTTGGAAATCAGTTTCAGGTGGTGACGGTCAGCATCCATCCGGAAGAAACCGAAGAAGATGCGAAAAAGAAGAGACAACAAATCCTTCATCGTTATCGGCATAAGACAGCTCTTACAGGGTGGCACTTTTTAACAGGAGAAGAAAAAAATATCCGGGCGCTGGCTGATGAAGTCGGCTTTCGCTATCAATACGATCCGGAGAGAAAAGAGTACGCGCATCCCTCTGTTATTTTTGTTTTAACGCCGGATGGAAAAATTTCCCGCTATCTTTACGGCATTCAATTCAATCGTTTGGATCTGAAGCTCGCGCTTCTGGAGGCGGCCGATGGAAAAATTGGCAATGTCGTTGACAGGTTTCTTCTCTATTGTTATCACTATGACCCGAAAAACCGGAAATACGCGCTCATGGCAGTCAATTCGATGAAAATTGCAGGATCCATCACAGCGCTTGGTTTGGTTTTTCTGTTTTTCTTTTTATCCCGAACCCGAAAAAATAAGAAAAAATTGATCTGATGTTTGGACTTCCACAGGCTTCCACGCTCGCGCAAAATATCGATGCCCTCTATCGGTTTATTTTTTGGGCGGCTTCCTTAAGCTTTGGCATCATTGTGTCGGGAATGGTCTTTTTCATTTTTCGATATCGAAGAAGATCTCGAGATTTCGATAAAAAGACCCCTTATATTACCGGCCATCTTCCAACAGAATTCAGTGTTGCCGGGGTTTTGTTGATTCTTGTGATGGTTATTTTCCTTTGGGGATGGATCGATTATAGAAAAATTATCCGCTCGCCAGAAGATACGCTGGAAATCAATGTGGTTGGAAAGCAGTGGCTTTGGGATATCTGGTATACGAACGGAAGGCAGCTGACAAACGAGCTCGTTGTCCCCAAAGATCGGCCGGTGAAGCTTCTCATGAGCTCTCAGGATGTGATTCATAGTTTTTTCATTCCTGCCTTTCGGTTGAAACAGGATGTTCTTCCGGGGCGGTATACCACTCTTTGGTTTCGGGCGATCGAGGCGGGGGAACATCAGGTGCTTTGTGCCGAATATTGTGGAACCGCCCATTCGCAGATGCTTGCCAAGGTGAAAGTGCTTGAGCCCTCAGAGTTTGAGTCGTGGCAGGCGGCATGGAAACCGGCTGAAGTGGGAAAACCAACGGTGGGGGTGAGTCTTTTGGATCTCGGAAGAGAGCTTTTTACAAAAAAAGGGTGTAACGCCTGTCATACGGTGACAGATCAAAAATTGATTGGGCCTGGAATGAAAGGGATTTTTGGAAGGATCTCTGAATTGGCCGATGGAACAAAAGCGAAAGCCGATGAAAATTATATACGGGAGTCGCTCATGGATCCACAGCTGAAGCTCGTCAAAGGATATCCTCCGGTGATGCCGACTTTCCGGGGAACCTTAACCGATGATGAAGTGAATGCTCTGGTTGTCTATTTAAAAAGTTTGCAGTAAGGAAATAGCTGATGGCGCTTTTTCATCATGATGCAAAAAATTATCTTCAGGAAGGGGGGATCCTTTCATGGTTTACCACCCTCGATCATAAGCGGATCGGCGTGATGTATCTCGCAACAACGCTCTTCTTTTTTATGATCGGCGGGCTATTCGCAGTTTTGCTGAGACTTGAACTTTTTAGACCCGGTCCCCTCTTTTCACCCGATCTTTACAATAAATTTTTTACCTTCCACGGCGCGATCATGATCTTTATGTTTATTATCCCCATTATTCCCGCGGCGCTTGGAAACTTTTTCCTCCCGATTCAGATTGGGGCAAAGGATGTCGCTTTTCCACGTTTGAATCTTTTCAGCTATTATCTCTTTGTCGGCGGGGCGCTCCTCGCAGGGGCCGCCCTCTTTACCGGTGGTGTCGACACCGGCTGGACGTTCTATGCCCCTTATAGCATTCGCACGCAGACGAGTGTGATTCTCGTAACACTCGGTGTCTTTGTCATGGGATTTTCTTCGATTCTAACCGGGCTTAATTTCATTGTGACGATTCATAAGCTCAGGGCGCCGGGGATGACGTTTCATCATATGCCGCTCTTTCTCTGGGCGATTTATGCGACGGCGATCATTCAGGTTCTGGCAACCCCTGTGATTGGAATTACAACGCTCCTTCTGGTGATGGAGCGGGTGCTTGGCATTGGAATTTTTGATCCGAAATTGGGGGGGGATCCTGTTTTATTTCAACATTTCTTTTGGTTCTATTCGCATCCTGCCGTCTATATTATGATTCTTCCCGGGATGGGGATTGTCAGTGAAGTGATTACCGTTTTTTCCAGGAAGCATATCTTTGGATATAAAGCGATCGCCTATTCGAGCCTTGCGATTGCGTTCATCAGCTTTTTGGTCTGGGGGCATCATATGTTTGTGAGCGGCCAGTCGGCGCTTGCCAATCTCCTTTTTTCATTCCTAACGATGTTTGTCGCGGTGCCGACCGCGATCAAGATTTTTAACTGGACAGCGACCCTCTACCGGGGTTCCATCTGGCTTCAGACGCCGATGCTCTATGTGCTCTCTTTTATTTTCTTATTTACGATTGGAGGGCTTACCGGGCTTTTTTTGGCAGCCCTTTCTGTTGATGTCCATCTTCATGACACCTATTTTGTGGTGGCCCATTTTCACTATGTGCTGATGGGGGGGACGGTGATGGGGCTTCTGGCCGGGCTTCATTATTGGTGGCCTAAGATGTTTGGCCGGATGTATCCGGAAATGTGGGGGAAGATTTCATGCGCGCTGATCTTTATCGGTTTTAATGTAACCTTTTTTCCACAGTTTTTTTTGGGGCAGCGCGGAATGCCGAGACGGTACAGCGACTATTTACCTCATTATGCCGATCTGAATATGCTCTCATCCATTGGGTCGTGGTTTATTACGGCGGGATTTGTCATTATGGCAATCTATTTGATCTGGTCTCTCAGGCGGGGTTCGATTGCCGCTCAAAATCCGTGGGGGGGGAAGACTCTTGAATGGCAGATTGAATCCCCTCCGACGGTTCACAATTTTCATAAAACACCCGAGATAGCGGCCGGTCCCTATGAATATGGAGTCAAGGAATGAATGGCGTAAAGCATGTCATTGCCTCTCATTTTGAAACAGCGGAACAGGCTTATGGTTCAGCAAAGCTTGGAGTCTGGCTCTTCCTTGTGACGGAGATTCTTCTCTTCGGCGGACTCTTTGTGGCCTATATTGTGTTCCGGTCGCTCTATCCGGAGATGTTTGATGAGGCGTCAAGGTTTTTAAACCGACCGATGGGGGCGATTAATACCGTCGTTCTCATCTGCAGCAGCTTTACCATGGCGATGGCTGTGAATAAAACGGTAGCTGACAATAAAAAACTTGCAGCCCGGTATTTGACGATCACCTTACTGTGCGGCGCAGTGTTTATGACGATTAAATATTTTGAGTATATGCACAAAATCCATGAAGGACTTTTGCCGGGGGCGCATTTTTCTTTTGAAATGATTGCGCATCCCAAAGCGCCGCTTTTTTTCTCCCTCTATTTTATGATGACCGGGCTTCATGGACTTCATGTGCTTGTCGGCATGGGGCTTATCTTTTGGGTGCTTCTTCGATTGCGGCGGGGAGAGTTCGATCATGAGTATAATACACCGGTGGAATTGACAGGAATTTATTGGCACCTGGTGGATCTGATCTGGATCTATCTCTTTCCACTGCTTTATTTAATTGGGTGAGGGGATGCAAAACGGCGTCGATCATAGACACGAATATTTCAATGTATGGATGTCTCTTCTGGGACTGACCGTTGCGACGGTTGCCGCTTCATATCTGCAGTTAGGGATTCTTAATATTTTCATCGCCATGGCGATTGCGTCGGTAAAAGCGGTGTTCGTCTGTCTTTATTTCATGCATCTCAAATATGATAAGCGGGTCAATCAGGTTGTTTTTATTTCGGCATTTTTGTTTTTGTTTATTTTTGCGGGACTCACGCTGAGTGATGTTCTTTTTAGATAACCCCCAGCTCATTTTTTATGATTAAACTCCTCCGTTTAAATATTGTCCTCACCTTCCTCCTTATCATCTGGGGGGGTGTTGTCAGAAATTTTGATGCGGGACTTGCATGTCCAGACTGGCCGCTCTGTCATGGAAAGATCATCCCCCCGCTGGGTCCCCTTGTTCTGATTGAATGGGGGCATAGACTGCTTGCTTCGGTGGTTGGGTTAATGACACTTGTCATTTCATTTTCTTATCGAAAAAAATTTGGTTTCATTGCGTTTCTCCCTCTGGCGCTTGTTATTTTTCAGGCGCTTCTTGGAGGAGCGACAGTCAAAGGGATTTTGCATCCAAAATGGGTTTCACTTCACCTTGCTTTTGGACTTCTCTATTTTGCAAGTCTGATCTTAGTCATGCTGAGGGCAAAGCCCGAAGCATCTCCGCCAGTCATGCTGAGGGCAAAGCCCGAAGCATCTCCGTTAAATTATTTCGTCTATTTTTGTTTCTTTGGAATGCTATTGGTTTACGCCCAAGCCGTTTTAGGAGGAGCCGTCGCATCGAGCGGGGCCGGGCTTGCCTGCCCCGATTTTCCAACCTGCTATGGAGCATGGCTGCCTGAATTAAAAGGGGGGATTGCGTTGCAGTTTTTTCATCGTGTGGGGGCATTTTTGGTGACTCTTGTTTCAGTTCTTTTGTTTTGGTTTTCTTATCATTTAAATGGGGTAAAGGGGGAGGGATACGATTTTAGGAAAATCTCATCTTTGATTCTCGTATTGACATTCATTCAGGTTGGAATCGGAATTTCAAACGTGGTCTTTAGACTCCCCGAATTCTTAAGTATCTTACATCTGGTTTTTGCGACACTCCTCTTTGCGAATTTCTTTATACTGACATATAAGGTGAAACATGCGCCCGTACCTTAGTTTGGTAAAACCCCGGATTAGTCTCCTTTTTGCGATAACAGGATTGACCGCCATATTGGTTCATGGAGGGCCTCATCCTTTTCGTTTCTTTATGATTGTTTTGGGGATTTTTCTTGTCGGAGGGGCGGCGAATGCCTTTAATCAATATCTTGAGAGGGATATCGATAGCCGGATGTCAAGAACAGCAGCCCGGCGGCCGCTTCCGCTTGGCCTGATTTCACCGAGGGAGGCTTTAATATTTAGCTGCTTCATCAGCTTCCTGGGGGTAGGATTGCTCTTTAAATTCGGGGGAGCGCTTTCTTCTCTTTTGGGACTCGGAACGATTCTCTTTTATAGTTTCTTCTACACCCTCTGGTTAAAACCGAAAACCCCTTACAACATTGTGATCGGCGGGATTGCAGGCGCCATGGGGCCTCTGATTGGATGGGCTGCGGTGGCGGGGACGATTGAGCTCACTCCGTTTTTGATGTTTTTAATCATCTTTTTTTGGACTCCCCCCCATTTTTGGGCGCTTGCGCTCTATCATCAGGATGATTACAAAAAAGTGGGACTGCCGATGCTTCCGGTTGTGCGGGGCGAAGAAATCACCCGGAAACAAATTCTTCTTTATTCATTTACATTAATCCCCCTTTCGGCTTCGCTCTACTTTGTGTCAGATGTATTGAATAGGATTTATTTGTCATCGGCATTGGCGCTTGGCGGACTTTTTATTTGGTTTGCGTTTATTGTCTATCAGAAGAAGACCGTTCAGGCATATCAGCGCCTCTTTCGCTATTCCATAGGCTACATGATGCTTCTTTATCTTTCGATGATCGTCGACACGCTCCTTTAACGGTTAATAATTTTCTTGATATCTTTTCTTTATTATAAGATAAGCAGAATCAAAGAGAGGACTTGTCCTCCTCGGAATGAATTCTGTTTCAAATAAACAAAGGTATCTTAAGGAGGTATCAAATATGAAAAAAGTCAGAGTAATGGTTGTCGTGGTTGCGGCGTTTTTAGTATCTATCAATGCGAATGCGATTGTCGATGAGGGGTGGGAGAGGCCTATTTTTCGCTCCAATATGGTGAAGCTCGATGCCTGGAATGGGTTTGAGAATGCAGAAGACATTCATCTTCTGATGACAAAGCTCGATGAGAGTGAAAGGCCGACAGGGCTCCAACTTTCTTATTCAGAGGCACCGAGTGATGTTGCAGCCGTTGTTGATCTCAAAATTACTGAGGTCAGGGATGTCGGTTGCGGTTCAGTACAATATGTGGCGAATCTTCCTGAAAGTCCGGAAAATTTGAAATTTAATAGCCGTTTTACAGTTGTTTTGACGGACCATACGAAGCGGGTTTGTCGTGACCGCCAGCCCTATTTGTGGAAAGCTTCTGTAAGACAAGGTTATGGCTGGTGCGGAACGTTTGATGCAACGATGGACATCGCGGGAAATCCGGAGCCAGTTTACACAATTATGGATAGATAAGCAGGCTGTCTAACATTTTTCATTCAGTGACAATTTGGGGCATAGGGGCTCGGATAGTCGGTTCTTAAAGCTCATTTTATTGCAAAAAATGAGTCTGTGGCTGGCATTGATATTGCACTTTAGTGTAGTATGAGGTGGTCTATGCCGTTTCGGACGATTTCATTATTTTTATTGCCGCTGGCGCTTCTTTGGGCCGGCTGCGGCGAGTATGCAGAGAGTTTCCCGAGTTTTGAAGAAGCGTTGGGAAAGGTCTTTGTTACCGGCTCGGAAAAAGAAGGGATCTCGTCTGGCGATCTTTCGAAGGAGACGGTTGAAAAGCTCAATCTTCAAGCGGATGACGAAGCAACTGTCATTTCAAATCTGACGACTTTAAAAGATAAAGATTTTAATATTTCTGATAATGAAAAGAATGTGCTGATTTCTCTAAATTATATAACGACCATTGTTCGGAGATCGGAACTTTTACCGAAAGACAAGCAGTCTCCCTGTCAATGCCACTATGCCGCCTCTACCTTTAAATTGGCTGTTGAAGTTCTTGGGGGTTATTTGCTTCAGCTCCAAAAGCAAAATCTTTCAGTTCTGGCCAAAGAAGATCTCGAAAAATTCCAGGAGCTTTATAATCAATTTTCTCTTGGAAAAGAAATTTTAGAAGAGCTTTCAAAAGTCGATGTTTTAAGACTTCCGATGGCAAAGGGTAGCAAAGAAAGAGAAGAACTCGAAGAAATTAAAAAGGTGGCGGCGGAAGCGCTTAAAAAAC